>JBNKGC010000153.1:0-14500 GCA_050289625.1 Polyangiaceae bacterium
TCTTTGTCAAAGACCCCAGAAAAATTGCTAGTTCGGCGACACTGGCCCCTACGCCGAGCGTCGCGCGCCCTCACCCCTTGGGGGTGCGCGACGCTCGAAGCGCCATTTCGCGCCAGGTTCTAGCGCTAGCGCCAGCCCTACTTACAACAGCTGGCGCGTCTTGATCTCCAGGTAGCGATTGATGAGCGTACCCGTCAGGCGATGCGCTCCCGTTTCGAGCACGAGCGCCCCCGCTCGTTCGAGCTCCTTCACCACACCGCTCTTCCATCGGAGCAGCTCGGCGGCGGCACCCCGCCGATAGAGATCTCCCTCGAGGGGCGCGCCTTCGAGGTCGGCGCCTTCCGCCATGGCGTCGAGATCACGATCGCGGAGCAGCACGACCAGGGGAAGGTGACGTCGGGACAAGGCGCGGAGATGGCGGGCTAGCGCGTGAGCTGCAGTGTCGTCGACGAGCTGGGTGAAAACGACGAGCAGCGATCGCCTGCGCAGACGAAGGGCGATTTGCGAAAACGCCAGGTCGTAATCCGACTCGACCAGCTTCGGGTGGAGGTCATAAGCAGCGAGAATCAACCGCCGAGAAGCATCGCGACCGCCAGCTGGAGGAACGAAACTGCGCACCACTTCGTCGAACCCCATGAGGCCCACTTTGTCCCCGCCGCGCGTGGCTACGTGCGCCATCATCAGGCTCGCGTTGAGAGCATGGTCGAGCTGCGACAGGCCGCCGACGCGCGCCGTCATCAGGCGACCGGCGTCGAGCATGAACAGCACGTTCTGATCGCTCTCGAGCTGGTACTCTCGCGCAGTGAGCTTTTGACGACGCGCGGTCGATTTCCAGTCGATGCTCCGATAGTCGTCGTCCCGAGTGTAGTCGCGCAAGCGTGCGAATTCGCTCTCGCCTCCGCGAAGTCGTGTGGCGCGGACCAGCGCGTACTCCCGGTTCGTTCGTGCCAGGAGCTCGAAGGTGCGGACCATCGCCAGATCGGGATACACCCGGACGGACCGCTTCGCCTCGAGGCGCTCCTGACGCACCCACAGGCGAAGCACCGACGGGTAGCGCGCGAAATGATCGCCCAGCTCGAAGGCGCCGCGGCGTCGTGGCACGACCTGGTACTCGGCACGCACCGTAGCGCCCGGCTCGATCGCGATTGAGAGTGGCAGATCGGGAGAAGATGCGTCGGCGAACAAGTCGTCGTTCAGTTTCACGCTGAGGGGGCGATTGGCGCGTGACCGCACCTCGAGCGTGACTCGGTTCAGCTCTCCGAGCGAGAAGACCTCCGGGCAATGCCGAGCGATCGAAAGGAGACGACCTCGCGACAGAGCGGCATCGAGTAAGGCGAAGGCAAGCACGAGAGCGTCGAGCGCGAGCACGGCGAGCCACGCCCGGGAGTCGATGAGGACTCCGAGGGAGAGCACCGTGGGGCCGACCAAAAGGCCGACGAGCAGTCGAGAAGGAAGCATCGACTGTTCAGGCGGCGGACTTGGGGACGGGAGTTTCCCGAAGGATCGTTTCGATGACGTCGTCGGAGGACACGTTTTCGAGCTCGGCGTCCGGATGGAGAATCAAACGGTGCCGGAGCACCGCGTGTGCGTAGTTCTTGACGTCGTCGGGAACGACGAAGGTGCGCGCCTGGGCAGCGGCCGAAGCACGAGCTGTAGAGAGCAACCCGACCGAAGCGCGTGGGGAAGCGCCCACGTAGACCGAGGGATGATTGCGCGTGCGAGTGACGATCTCGGTGATGTAATCGAGCAGCTCTTCCCGAACCTCGATCGTTCCGAGCACTCTCTGCATTTCGAGGAGGCGATCGGTGGAGAGGGTCTGGCGGAGCCCGATGCGGCCCAAGTCACCCGGATCGAACCCGCTCAAATAGTTCTTGAGGACGGCCTTTTCCGTGGCGCGATCGGGATAGCTGACGTCGACCTTGAGCAGGAATCGATCGAGTTGCGCTTCAGGCAGGGGATACGTCCCCTGGGATTCGACCGGATTTTGTGTCGCAAGCACCAAGAAGGGCTCCGGGAGGACACGGCTCTTGCCGTCGGTGGTGACACTGCGGTCCTGCATCGCTTCGAGTAGCGCCGACTGCGTCTTGGCCGGAGCTCGGTTCACCTCGTCGGCGAGAAGGAGCTGCGTGAAGACGGGTCCGGGCACGAACTCGAACTCACCCACCTTGGTGTTGAAGACGTTGTTTCCGGTGACGTCGCTCGGCATCAGGTCGGGTGTGAACTGAATGCGCCGAAAAGACGCCCCCAAGACCTCCGACAGGGTGCGCACGAGCAAGGTCTTGCCGAGCCCGGGAACGCCCTCGATCAGCACGTGCCCCTTGGCGAGCATCGCCACGAGCGCGTGCTCGACCACCTCGCGTTGCCCGAGCAGAACGCGTGAGACTTCGTCTACGGTTTCGCTGAATGCTCTTTCGAATTCCTCGACGTTCATCGTCATCTCCTTACCGAGGCTTCGCCTCGGGCTCTGTGGATTCTCCGCCGGTTTCTCTCAGCCCTCCCACTTCGTGGAGAAGGGAAACGAGGTCTTGCATGACGCGTGCGTGGCTTTGCACGTCGCTTGGCACCTGAGAGGCCGACTGGGCTTCCACCAGCACCTTCAAAATCGCCATGGGTTCGCGCCCGGTGCGCCGGGCCACTGCTTGGGCGAGGGAGTGCATGTCCTTCTCGCGGGTGGGCACGCGTTCACGCAGTCTGTCCGCCGCCCACCGCCCGTACTGCTCGAGCGCATAGCCCGAGGCACGGGCTCGCGCGTATTGGGCCCCCAACGCCTCGGCGTGCTCGGAGAACGCACGCCGCTTCTGTCGCGACGGTTCGACCGGGGTCTGGAAACGCCGGCCCCGTGACAAGGCATAGAGCGCCGCCAACAGAAGGAGTTGAAGCAGCCATGGACCGAGCCCCGAGTTCTGAACGCTCTCGAGCGGATGCCGCGTTCCGGTTCCCGTCCAGGGTCCTAGAAACTCCACTTTTCCAGCCGCGTCGCCCGCCAGCTGCATCACGATCTGGGCATTGTCCGCGATGGCGAGAGTCGCGTTCTCCAGCCAGTCGGCGTTCGGAAGTGCGTACACCCAACCGTCGCCGTGGCTCAACTCGAGCAAGAACGGATGCTCATTGCAGGTCACTACGGCGTTCGTGGCGCCCCCGTCGAACGCTTTCGTGGGCGGAATGCGCAGCTCGAGGGGAGGGCTCGCGAGCTCACCCTCGCATTCCACGAGCTCGAACTCGAGCCCTAGCGGGCCGGCCAGCTCAGGCGGCACCCCAGCGGTGAACAGGACGCCTCCGGAGTGCACCCAGTCGGCGACGCGTTGCCACTCGGTTTGTCGGAGGTCGGGCTCGAGCGCAACGATGGTCGAAACGTCCGCGGGGATTTCGGTGAGACGTCGGACTCGCCGGGTGACGCCGAGCGAGTGGCGTTCGAGCAGCGTTTCGAACAGCGCGAAGCCATTCGGCCCCGTCGGTGAATTGGGTGACTCGGGCCCCGTCGTTCTACTGCAACCGCTCGAGATGCCGGAAGCCAGGACAATCAACAGGAGAGCCGCAGCGCGCCCCGAAAGCTCGACCGCGCGTCCCAGGATGCGCTCGAAGCGTCCTCGATCGATCGCGCCCGAGCCGAACTGGATGTCTTCCACCTCCCGCACGATGGAGCGCATCTGGTTTCGCTCGTCGTGCGATGCGGCGAGCTGCCTGAGATAGTCGCCGTTGGTTCGGCTCGGGTGCACTTGGATCAAGCCTCGGTCGTCAAGGCTTCGCAGGCTCGCGGCGTAGGCGCTGGCCACGGCTGCTTCGTAGTTGCCTTGCTCCGCTTCGGCTCGGGCTCGGGCCAGCAGTCGGTCGACGTCGGTTTCTCGCGGGAGCGATGGAGCGCTCTCGCTGGTGATCAGAACGGGCTCGACTTTGGAGCGCCCCCGGCGGCGACGAGCCTCGGCGATGGCGTGTGCCGCCAAGGCTCGCACCAGGAGCAACACCACGGCCGCGACGCCCATCCAGAACAGGACGCGAGCCACTCCCGCCAGGGCTCCGAGGCGGGGGAGGTCGAAGCTCACGTCTCCGTCGAGCTCCTCTTGTTCGCCCCAGGCGGGTCGTTGGCAAGCCGCCGCGAGTTCGGGGCATCGCTCCGACAGATCTTCGGCGAAGGCGCAGTACTTCTTTTGGGCCGGCCACAGCCGGTAGCCGGGCTGGTGGCAGAACTGAAAACGCCGCTCGGAGAGGACTTCGTCGACCGACGCGGCGACTTCGGGGTTCTGAGCCCACTGGTATTGCTGCGCTTCGGCCTCGTCGTCAGACGTTGCCGGTGTGTCGTCGTTGGGTTCCTCGTCGCTGGGCGGCGTGCTCTCGAGGTTCGGAGCGGCCTGGGCTTCGTCCGGCGTCGCAGACACGACGTCGGGACTTTCGTACTCGTCGCCCCGTTCGGGCTCATTCGCCCCCGCCGAGGCCACGAGGGTTGCCGCAGCCAGTCCGAGGAAGAGGGAGCGGATTTGGCAGCGCGCCCGATGCCCAGCCCGGCGGATGGGCCTCGACGAGTCGGCCTGTGGGACCGAACGGGAGCGAGCTCCGAGCTCAGATTTTCTCTTGCTCGAGCTCATCTCGAATCCCCATGAAACGCACCTGCACGTCCCAACCATCCCGCAGCGTTCGTTCGTTGATGTACGACAAGAACCGGAAGGTGCTCGCGAAGGGCACCGCCAAGAAGGCACCCGCCAGGGCGAAGATCGAGCCCCCGTCGCCGAGAGACTCGAAAGGCACGTCGACTTCGAAGACCACGTGCACCAGGGCTTGGCCGATCAACTCCGCAAGGAGGATCGCGAGGAAGAATGCACACGAGAGCAGGAGGAGCATCTCCAGTCCAGCCCCGCTTCGCCCGCGAAGAAACCGGCTGGCGCGCCCGAGGCCCTGACGCACGCCCGCTCCCTCCAGCAGCACCACCTCGGGCAGGTACACCGTCTGGACCGCCACGACGAACGGACCGATGAGTGTGAGCGCCGACAGAGCCAAGAACAGGGTCCGCAGCACCTGAAGGGTCGCGTAGGTCGGGCTGCGGCGCAGGGTTTCCCCGAGGACCTCACCCACCGTCACGGTCCTCGAAAACAAGAGGCGACCGGCGGCGAGCGTGAAGGGCGCTCCGCAGGCCACGCACAGCGCCGCCGTGGCGAGCCAAACCACGCCCCACTGAAGCTCCGCTACGTAGCGAAGACCGATGCAGAGAAGGTACGCAGGGAGCAAGGTGAAGGCACCGAGACGCAAATAGAGGACCGGGGAAAGCGCTCGGATGAAACGAAGGCTCAGATCGGCAACTTCGAGAGAGGAGCGTTCCCGGAGAACGACGCTGGCCGAGGTGAGGTTCACGCGTGCTCCTCACCTCGACCGGCCAACGCTAGAAAAAGCGCGACGAGGATCGTCATCGCTCCGCCGAAGGCCCACTTGATCGGCGGCGGAACGCTGGACGGGGACCAAAAGCCCTCGACCACGGCGGCCATCAACAGCATCGCGGCCGCTCCGACGACCTGAGCCGCGATTTTCTTGCGTGCGGCCCAGAGAGATCCGAGACGGGTGAGTCCACCCGTCGACAGCAGAGCATGTCCCATCTGAAGGCCGGCGGCGCCCGAGATCACGATCGCCGTGAGCTCGAACGGTGCGTGTCCGCACACGAAAGTGAGGATGTTCGGTCCACCGCCTGAGCGGATCACGTACCCGATGACGGCGCCGGTGACCGCACCGTTGTACACGAGGAAAAAGAGGGTACCCGCGCCGAACAAAATCCCCGTGGCGAAGCAGCGAAAGGCAATCCCCACGTTGTTGTACACGTAGAAGCCGGCCATGGCTGCGTTCGTTCCGCCGTCGCGCCCATCGGCAAAACCCTCGGAGTAAGCGTCCGCCATTTGCTCGAGCATCGCGGCGGGAAGCACGCCCAGCGCATACTTCTCGGACTGCAGGGTGGACAGCAGGGTCACGAGGAACGGGATCCAGAAGAGCGCGTTCGACAGGGCGAAGGCGCGCCAGTTCTCGCGCAGCGCACGAGGGAAAGCGGAGGTGACGAACGTCCACGCGGTGGTCCACCGGAAGCGGCGCGACGAGTAGAGGGCGTTGTGCGCCCGAGCCACCAGGCTGTCGAGATGCGCGGTGATTTCCGGCGGACAGCCGAGGCGATCGGCCCGCATGCGGTCGGCGCAGACTTCCCGGTACAGCGCTGCTACCTCGGTGATCCGTTCCGCTGGCAATTTGTAGAGCTTGGGCGACCGAGCGAGCAGCGTGGAAAGCTCGGTCCAACGCGGTTGACGAGTCTCGACGAATCGTTCCGGAGGTGAGCTCATCGCTGACTGGCCTTTTCGTAGAGACTCTCGAGGAAGTCGGCGCCACTTCGGTAGCGCACCGAGAATCGTTCGGCGAGCGGCGGAGCGATCAGCTCGGCGAGCTCCTCGGCTCGCTCGACACTCAGGCGCGGACGCCGTCGCACGAACAAGGCGAGCGCACTTCGCTCGTCGCGACTGAGTTGCGGCCTTTCGGGGAGGTCGAAACGAATCTGCGCTGGAGCGCGCCCGTGAATGCCTCGACGCATGCGGGTGACTGGCTCGTGAATGACCAGGGTGCCCGCTACCAGATCGCCCAGTCGCCGAAAGCGCGAGTCGAGGGCCATCGAGGTCAATCCCACCGCATAGAGCATCGGCAGAATGTCTGCAGCCCGCACCAGATTGCGAAGGAACGAGTCGACGAACGTGATGGGGAGACCGTCGCTCTGCACGACTCGAAGACGCAGGGCTCGCTTTCCGATGCTCGCCCCGTTCATCAGCATCTCGCACAGCACGTAGTAGCCCCACTCGAGCACGAAGAAGACGATCAGAAACGCTCCGGCTTCGAAACCACCGACGAGCGCGGGATTCACCGCGGACACGATGAAGGTGACGAAGGCCACAGCCATCAGAATCAGACCGCGAACGACGAGGTCGACGAGGTAGGCACCCGCCCGGCGGCCGGGCCCGGCCACCTGGTAACGAAACCGCACGTGCTCGGGGGTCTCGATCTCGACGGTCGTGTCGATTGGGGCGCTGCTCACCGAGCCCATGGAGGCCCATCATGGGCACGTGGGGGCAGGGGGTGACAAGGGCGGGCTTTTGGTTCGCGCGGATTCGTGAGAAGAATGTCGAGGGATGAGCGACAATCCCTACGCACCCCCGACTCAGGACCCGATTCTTGCGAGCAGTGGCCCGGCGGCTCCCGGGACACCGCAGCACTGGGACATCGGCACGGCCCTTTCGGCGGGCCTCGAGGGTCTCAAGCGGAATCCGATGGAGTTGATCCTGGGGTTCTTGGTGACCTCCATCTTGGGGGGCTTGCCTCAGGGCATTCCCGCGATTTTGCAAAGTGTCGGTGTGCTCCGCCCGGAATCCGCGGCGTGGTACGGATCGATGGGTGTTGGCTACCTGCTCGGCTTGATCGCCACGAGCTTCTTCCTCGTGGGGCAGTTGCGCGTCGCGCTCGCAGTCGTGCGGGGTGAACCCGTCGAGTTCGCCACGTTCTTCAGCGGCGGCGATCGCATGGTGTCGATGCTGGGGGTCGTCTTTCTCGCCTATCTGGCCTTCATGCTGGGTTTGGTGCTGTTGATCGTGCCAGGCATCATCGTGGGGCTCGGCTTTTCGATGGCCGCGCTCTTGGTCGTCGATGCCGACATGGGCGTGACGGAAGCGCTCAGTGAGAGTTGGCGGGTCACCCAAGGGCACAAGATGGCACTCTTCGGCTTCATGATCGTCGCAACCCTACTCGTCGTCGCGGGTCTGTGCGCTTGCTACGTGGGCGTGTTCGTCGCGACCCCCGTTCTGGCGGTTGCCTTTGCCGAGATCTACCGGTGCATCACCGGGCGCATGCAGCACAGCGCCGAGGGATTGCTCACACCGCCCGCCCCGTGAGCACCGTCTGCAGCCGCCGGCCGAAGAAGGCGGCGAGGAGACCGATCGGGACGGTCGCCAAGACAGCAGCGGCCAAGATGCGGCCCCAAGGGATTTGGTACTGGCCGCGCAACAGGGAAATCGCCACCGGGAGCGTGTGCGACTCCTGTCCGACGGTGAAGCTCGAGGCGAACAGGAACTCGTTGTAGCAGAAGACGAAGGTCAAAAGCCCTGCAGTCCCGAACCCAGGCAGGGCAAGCGGCAGGAGAATGCGCACCAGGGTCGTCCGATGGGGTGCCCCATCGACGAAGGCGGCCTCCTCCAGGGCTTTTGGCAAGCGACGAAAGAAGGCGACCATCACCCAAACCGCCAAGGGCAGGGCGAAGCCGGAATAGGTGAGGATCAATCCGAAGGTCGTGTCGATCAAACCGAGCCTGCGCAGTCCGAGATAGAGCGGGCCGACGAGAGCGATCTGAGGGAACGCACTGGCGGCGAGCAGCCCACCCAGCACCGCGCTTCGCCCTCGAAAGCGCAGGCGCGAAAGCGCGTAGGCTGCACTCGCCCCCAAAGTGAGCGCGATCACCGTCGTCGCCGAAGCCACCAGGAGCGAGTTCTTCGTCGCTTGCCAGAGGCCGGGCTCGAAGACGAGGGATTGATAGTGTTGCCAGGTGAACGTACCCGTGCCGAAGCGACCTTCCGAGCGCAACGAGCCGAGCACCGCCCAGGAGAGCGGCAGGGCGAACAGGGCGCTGATTGAAAGACCGCCGACGAACTCGAGGTGTGCGTTCTTCATGCTCGGGGATTCCGTCGTTGGAAGCTCAGCATCCAAAATGCCAAGAGCACGGCGATCGCGAAGACGAGCACGCTGAGGGCCGATCCGTATCCGAAGCGCAGTTGGTCGAGAAGAGCATTGTGCGTGAGGAGAGCGACGCTTTCGGTGGCCGTCCCCGGGCCACCACCCGTCAGCACGTAGACGAGATCGAAGACCCGGAACGCGTCGAGCCCCCGAAACAGGGCGGCGATCAAGAGGGTTCCCCTTAGAGCAGGCAAGGTGACGGCGAAGAACCGACCCCGCGCCCCCGCTCCGTCCAGCCGCGCGGCTTCGTAAAGTCGCGGGTCGACCGTCTGGAGCCCCGCGAGTACGAGAAGGGTCACGAAAGGTGTGGTCTTCCACACGTCGGCGAGGATCAGCGGCACCCACGCCAGGGCGCCACTGGCGAACCAAGACGGCTCGCCGAGGCCGAGGGTCGAGGTGAGCCTTGTCGCGAGGCTTTCCGGTCCCTCGAAGGCGAAGCGCCACACCATCGCGGCCACCACCGTCGGCAGCAGCCACGGAATGAGCGCGGCGGCTCGAGATAGACCGTCGAGGGCCCCTCGATCCCGCTTTCGTCGTCGGATCGAGCCGACGCGATGCAAAGCGAGGGCACTGGCGAGCCCGAGACCGAGCTCCAAGACCACGGTGACGACGACGAACCCGGCCGTGTGAAGGAGCGCTGCCCAGAAACGAGGATCGGTGAGGGCTCGGCCGTACTGGGCAAGGCCGACGAACGGAACTCCTCGCCAAGGAAACCGCAGGTCGTGGTCGTGCAAGGACTCCCAAAGCGCCCACATCATGGGCAGCGCGACGACGGTGGAGACTGCGAGCAGCAAAGGAGCGAGCAACAGCCATGGGGTCGCGCCGTGGGGAATCGGCTCTCGGGGAGTTCGGTCCCTTCTGGAGCGACGGATCGCGTCCGCCAGAACGGCTATCGCGGCAAGCAGAAAGGTCCATCCAGCGGCGCCGAGGCCGCCTGGAGCGGCTCCATTTCCGCCGCTGGCTTCCTTCGTGAGCCCTACCTCGGTCTGGCGGCGTCGCATCTCGCGAGCGGCGGTCTCGAGGGCGATGGCCGGTTCTTCGCCTTGGGCCAGAGCGCGGTGCAGGTGTCGCTGCAGGATGCCGGACAGCTCTGCGTATAGGGGCGTGACCGGGCGCGCCGTAGCGCTTTCGACGAGTCGACGGGCGTCTTCGGCGGGGAATTCGAGGGCTTGGGCGAGCTCAGGGCGGTCGTAGACCGAACGATTTGCTGGCCAAGCGCCGGTTGCCGCGGCTCGTTCGAGGGTTTGGGTCGGCGCGGTCAGGAAGGCGAGAAGTTCGGCTGCCAGCTCCGGATGTTCGCTGTGTCGATTGAGCGCCAGGTCGGCCCCGCCCAGTGCAGCCGTGGCCGCTCCCGAAGGGGTCGCGGGGGGTACCGGGAACACGCCGAAGCGTCCGCGCACTTTCGAATCCGCGCCGTTGGACAGGGCATAGGCGTAGGGCCAATTGCGCATGAAGAGGGCCTTGCCTTCCTGAAAGGCAAGTCGGGCCTCTTCTTCGTGGAAGCCGAGCGCGGCGCGGGGAACGAAGCCTTGGGGGCCGAGGGATTTCTGCAGAAAGGCGAGGGCCCGAGCGGCCTCGGGCGAGTCGACCTGGATCCTTCCTTGGTCGTCGACGATCGTGCCGCCGTACGCTCCGAGCAGCTCGACGAAGACCGTGACGAGCCCTTCGTAGCGAGCGCCTTGCAGCACCAGGCCGTAGGGAGGAAGGACCGGTGCCGATCCAGTGACTCCTCCGGGGCGACTGTTTTTTCGAGCGAGTCGCGAGAGCTCTTGGAGGGTGGTGGGTGGGGCGTCGATCAGATCGCTCCGGTAGTAGATCATCCCCACGTCGATGAACCACGGGACTGCGAAGCTCCGTCCTTGCCACGAAACCGCCTCCGCGACGTTCGGCCAAACATCGGACAAGGCTTCATCGAGCACCGCGAAGTCATCGAGGGGTCGGAGCCACCCGGCGGCGGCGAACTCCGGCACCCAGATCACGTCGAGCTGGAGCACGTCGGGGTGCGGAGTCTCGGCGTTGAGCCACTGCACGAAGAGCTGATGGCGCTGGCTGGCATCGTCGGGCGTGCGCAGAAGCTCCACTCGGACGTTCGGGTGCAGGGCTTCGAAGCGCTCGAGCTGCTTTCGGAGGACTGCTCCTTCGGTGCCGACGCTGCTGGCGGCGACGGTTAGGCGAATCGTGTCGTCGGGTTGGGCGGCGCGGCACCCGAAAACGAGCGCCAACGAGATCGCAATCAGCGCGGCGCGGCAGCTCGTAATCGGGGTGGAGCTCCCCACGCGCCCGCTCGCTCTCCTCGGATCTCCGCGCCCCATGGCGCCGATGATACCGAGTCAGCAGAGGCTCGTGTTGGCCGTGGGCGGTCTGATGCGCCTCGTTGGCTCAGTTCAGCTTCTTTCGGGCGCGCGTGGTGGCGTGGGCGCGTCCCGACTCTCCTCGCGCGGGGATCCGAGTTTCCGGGATCTGCCGTTCTGGAACCACCCGGTACCCAGCGCGCATCTTCCTCGTCGACGCGGGGATCTGCGTTTCGGGGACGCGGACGTGTGCTTTGGTCGTTACGCGAGTTTCCGGGATCCGAGATGCTCTGACGCGCACGTCGGCATCCTGCTCCACTTGCGCGGCAGGGATCCGGCTCTCGGCAACTTGAAGCTCGGCGCCCGTTTCGACGGTCGCACCGGGGATCGTCGCGGGTGCGGTACGAATTTCGGCTCTCGCGGACATCTCCGTATCGGGGATGTGGACGTCACCCACGCGAATCTGCCCTCGAGAAGTCACCTCGTGTGGCGGCACGTCGATCGCATCGATCCGGAGCTCCGCCCGAATGGGGAGGGTCGATGCGGGGATGCGCACGCCAGAGACCGACACCTGCACGTCCGCCGGTACGGATGATGCGGGGATCCTCGCTCCCGAGACGCGAATGGTCGCTTCGGCGGGCACTCGCGTCGACGGGAGCTTGGTCTCGGGCACCTGAACCCGCGCTTTGGCTGGAACGCGCGCGCCGGGAATGCGGGTCTCTTCGACGAGCACGTCGGCTCGGGTCGGGACCGAATGGGCCGGGATTTCACCGCCGGCGATGCGTACGTCGGCCCTCGTCGGCACATCTGCCGCGGGAATCGTCGCCCCTCCGACGCGGAGCTCAGCATCGGACTCCACGTGCCTTTCGGGCAGCCTCGTCCCGGCGATGCGCACTTCCGCGCGGGTGGCCAAGTCCGCCTCGGGCACCTGGATTCCTTCGAGGCTCACCTCGGTGTGGCGCCCGAAGACGTCTTCCTCGGCCAGGCGTCCTCGGGGAGGCGGCGGAGCAGGTGGTTTCGGAAACCGACCTGGCACGGACGGCTGCTTGCCGAGGTAGTGGAGAAGCTTTTCCCGGTTGTAGTAAAGGTGCGCGTTCGTCAAGAGATCGCGACCTTCCATGAACTCGTACACGACCCGCGCGGGAACCTCGAACCGCGTGCCTGTCGGAGGAAGACCGTGGAATTCACCGCGATGCGTGCCGCTAAGCGTCCCATCACAGATGATGCGACCTGCCGCATCGCTCGAGCGCTCGGTCTCGTGAAATTGAAGGTCGGGGAACGAGCTCCAGAGTTTGCGGTGCCAGTCCGATACACCCGTCCAAGAGCCCTCCACGTGATCGCCCCAGGCTTGGTCGTCGTAGCTGGCGTATCCGGCCAGTTGGCGACTGATCAGTGCGTAGTCGTGTGTGTTTTCGCCTCGGATGATGTCTTCGACGCGTCGCTGTCGCGCGTCGGATAGTGTCAACTGCATCGATCTCTCCCCCGATTCGACAGTGAAAGCGAGCCGAGCCTTCTGCCAAGATCGCCTTCGCTCCCCGTCTGCACCTGCCGCTCACGTTCAGGGCGATGATCCGAAGCGATCATTGCCCCAGGTGCGCCGTGGACTATTCGAAGAACACCTCGATCTGGTTTTGAGAACTGGGTCCACCGCTGACCGCGGTCAGGCGGTCTTCGTCGACGCCGTGCTCGGAAAGCCAATCGACCACCGCCTGCGCACGCTCGAGCCCTAGACCCCGAGTGCGTGCCGTGTCGGCACCGAACGAATACCCGCGGATCTCGACCTGCTTTTCGGGGTTGTCCGCGATCAGCTGGGCGAGCGACTCGAGGTCATCCGAAGTGCCTGCCGACAGATCTCCGCTTCCCGAACTAAACAACCGTTCGAGGTAGAGTGGCTTCGCGCCTTCCTTCCACTCGACTGCTCCCCTCTGTGTGCCCGTCTCGGCACCGACCTCCCCGCCGCGTCGCTCGACCTCTGGGCGGCGGGCGGCCTCGCCTTCCGTCGCCTTCCGCTCGGTCACTGAAAGCTCTTCTTCGCTTTCGCGGCCCGTGGCAGCAAAGTCTTCCACTGCGAGCCTGCCGGTGCGTTCTTCTTCCGCTTCGGTCCGGGCCGCCTCCTGGCGTTCTCTCTGCTTTTCGACTTTCTCCACACCTTGGACCTCGGGATACATCACGCTGACCGGTTCTTTGGTCTTGTCGCGTTCCCTGAGGAGAGCGAACGCGATGAAAGCCAGGGCGCCGATGGCGAGAAGTGGCAGGAGCCATCGAGCGCCTCCCCGGTGCGGAGGTTCCTCGTAGAGTGGTTCGCTCGGGGCGGCCTGGGCGGGCTCTTCGCGCTCGTAGACGGTCCGGCTGACCTCCACCCTCTTGAAGCCGAAGGGTTCGCCGAGCCCAACGGGGATGTGCGGACCGAAGTGGTGCCGTTGCTCGGTCAGGTAGTGGGAAAGTCCCGCTGCGTTCAAGCCATGGCGTCGCTTGTAGCGCGCCAGGTTCGCCATCGTGATGGGCGCGATCAGAGCCATGAGTCGATGGGTGCCGTCCCTGCCCAGACCGGACAGCCCCGAGGAATTGCTCAGATCCGTGACGACGTTGCTCTCGTGATTTCCGAAGATGCCTCCGAGCATCCCCGACCCCATGGACGCGATGCTTTCGGTACTGCCGGAGTAGAACCGGGGTACGTCGTCCAGAATGTGATCGTCGACCTGGTCGAGTGAAGCCGACAACTCGTCGGCACCACGGGGATCATCGGCCTTGCGCGCCAGCCCGCCGAGAAGGACCGGCGTGACCGATCCGATCGCCGACTCCGTCGTGCCCGGCGACTGACCGAGCAGACCGGCGATCTTCGAGAGTGCGCCCCCTCCAAGACTGCCCTGAACCATGGTCAAGAGGTTTTCGGACATTGATGTTTCCCCCTGCAGTTTCGGGCGATGAGTCGTTCGTGACTTCGCCCCGCTTGTCCGTCGAAGATTTCTCGAGGAGGCCGCGAAAGCCGAATCATCCCGACCGTTCTGTCGGAAGTGTGGAAGCTGACGATGGGGGCGCAAACCAAACCCGGGCGGTGCTCGCTCTCGGGTCGGGCCGATTCGCGGGCGCGAGGCACCTGGAGCGACGAGCTCGATCCCGGCGCGTGCACGGCGCTTCGAGCGTCGCGCACCGGTCAGTTCAAAGAACCCGGCTTCTTTCGCATGACGCAACCGAGGGTCGACGAGCCCCTGAGCTCGCTCTCGAGGAAAGGGGCCAGCCCCCACCCGGAGCCTGTCCTCGGCTGCGCCTGCGGAAGGCTCCGCCTCCCCCTGACGTGTGCTCGCGCTCCGCGCTCCGCGCACGAGGGGGAGGACGGGAAGCCTCTCGAAGCTTCAGAAACAAACCGAGGCACGCGAAGGCGAAGCCCGCAGAGCGCAGCCTGAGGAGTGACGAGGCCGCCTCAGCACCGCCGGGGAGCGAGTCCCCTCGCGACCCGCCGGAGCGCAGCGGGACCGTGG
>JBNKGC010000154.1:0-14496 GCA_050289625.1 Polyangiaceae bacterium
GGAAAGTCGCATTCGTGCGAAATTCCGACAATCTGACTTTCGAGACCGAGCGCGCACGCGGTTTCGGTGGCGGACGACAGTAGAGAAACGATGCGCTGGCTCATCACGACAGACTCTTACCATGCCGAAGGCGGGCGTGCGCACGTCGCCCGATACCCGCATTCCGTGACCGGTGGCCGCCGCGTCTCGGCAGCTCCACCACTGAGAGGCGCAACGCGACGATCCCCCGGTTCGCAGAGTCGAGCGGGTTCGCAGTGCGATGAGTTCAGACCTGCCGATCGTCAGCCCCCGATGTACGGCTCGTAGGGAAGGGAACCCTCGCGTGTGCGAGCGAACACCAACGTATCGAGCACGACGCCGTCCTTGACGACGGACCGACGAAGGATCCCCTCCTTCACGTAGCCAGCTTTCTGGAGCACCCGCATCGAAGCGGGATTCGACGAGAACACAGGTGCGTAGAGGCGGACGAGCTCGGTGTGCTCGAACACCGCGGCGGTGACGGCGCCCGCAGCCGCCGTCATGATCCCGCGTCCCCAGTAGTCTTCCGCCAGCCAGTAGCCAATTTCTCCGGAGAGGCGTTCGACGTCTTTGCGCGGATGAACCGCTATAGTGCCCACCGCGCGCCCGCCAACCTCGATGGCATACGCTCCTTCGACCGGCGGACAATCGGCGTGCTTCTCGAGCCACGCGTGGGCGTCATCCATGGTGTAGGGACCGGGAAAGGCGTCGGTGAGGTTGCGTCGCAAACTGGGGTTGT
This sequence comes from Polyangiaceae bacterium, assembly GCA_050289625.1. GTDB lineage: Bacteria > Myxococcota_A > Polyangia > Polyangiales > Polyangiaceae > NIC37A-2. The sequence goes on from JBNKGC010000154.1 coordinate 758, forward strand.
CCGCCTGGCGCTGAAGCTCGGGCGCTTCGCTCCGACGCCAGGGTCGCAGCAGACCATGGGGGATCTCGATTGAACTGGGAAACTTCGACATGATTCACCTCGTTGCGACGATCAATTGCCGAGCTTCACCCAGCCCCTCGATGCCGTAGGTCACCACATCGCCCGGTTTCAGAAATTCGGGAGGCCTGCGCCCCAAACCGACACCGGGTGGCGTGCCCGTGCTGATTACGTCTCCGGGTAGCAGCGTCATGAAGTGGCTGATGTAGCTCACTAGCTTCTCCACGCCGAACACCATGTCCTTGGTGGACGAATCCTGCCGTCGATCGCCGTTCACCTCGAGCCAAAGGTGCAGATCGCCCGGGTCGACTTCGTCGGTGGTGACGAGATACGGACCGATCGGCGCGAAGGTATCGGCGCTCTTGCCCTTGACCCATTGCCCCGCCCGCTCCTTCTGGAACTCGCGTTCGGAGTAGTCGTTGAAGAGGGCGTAGCCGGCCACGTAGTCGAGCGCGGTTTCCTCATCGACGTAGCTCGCACGCTTGCCGATGACGACGGCGAGCTCGACCTCGTAATCGCTCTTGGTCGAACCGCGAGGCAGGACGACATCGTCGAAGGGACCACTGAGAGCGCTCGTCGCCTTCATGAAGAGCTTCGGCTCCGTGGGAACCTGACCCCCCGTCTCGGCCGCGTGCTCGCGATAGTTCAGACCAATGCACACGATCTTGCTGGGTCGCCCCACCGCCGGACCCAGCCTCGCTTCAGCGGCGATCTCGGGCAGCTTCCCCGAATGCTCCTCGACCCACTTCGAAAGACGAGCGAGTCCGTCGGTCTCGAAGAACCTTTCGTTCCAGTCTTCGCCGAACGAAGACGCGTCGATCAACGTGCCGTCCGAGCGCACGACGCCCGGTTTTTCCGCACCCATCGGACCGAAGCGGAAGAGTTTCATGCCGGGAAGCTATCACCGAAGAGCGCGTCTGCGTCGGAGTCGTGACGGTCGGGACCAACGCGGGACGCCCTCGGAAGGGCGACACCCCAGGAAATGCGCTATTTGAGAAAGAGGTCATGCCGTGGCGGAAACGGATCTCCAACGTGATCGGGGTCGACGACGGGCCCTGTCGGTGTCGCGCGAACGACCCCTGCCCCGATCCATCGGACGTTCTCGTCGTCGGCACGGTGTTCGCGAAGTCCCGTCTGGACGGGCTCGTCACGTCGACCGTCACGCGAGACGGCGATGACGCGACCGAAAAAGTGGCGGGCATGATCACGGGCTCGCGCTTCCTCGAGCACGCTGGCGCGATCCTGCTGCAGGGCATTGCGCTCGCCGGCTTCAACGTCGTCGACATCCGAGAGCTCAACCGAAAGACCGGCCTGCCGGTCGTCGTGGTGGCTCGCCGGCAGCCCAATCTCGAAGCCATCCGGAGCGCCCTCCTGGAACGCGTGCCTGGAGGACCGGAGAAGTGGGCCCTCATCGAGCAGGCGGGGCCCATGGAACCCCTGGGCGAGGTCTGGGTGCAGCGAGCCGGGATCAGTTGGGATCGGACCCGCGACATGCTTTCGCGCTGCGTGATCCACGGCCACATCCCCGAGGCCATCCGAACGGCCCATCTGATAGCGACCGGCGTCGTACTCGGTGAGAGTCGCGGCGGGGCCTGAATCTGCCGAACAATTTGCGGGAGAAAGGGAAGCAGTCGCTCCCCGCGCTGGGTTTGTTACCCTACGGCCCGTTCATGGCTGGCCACGCGCAGAGCATCCCGCCGTCTCTCATCACACCTCCTCCCGATGAAGAAAAGCGACCGTACGACGCAGCGAGCCGCAGTCGCCTCGGCACGCTGGGGCACGCAGTCTTCAACACCCTGTACTGGCCATACCTGATTGGAAGCTGCATCGCGTACTTCGTCCCAGCCGTGGTCCTGTGGGTGGTCTTGACGCCCTTCGATCGACAGCGGCGCTTGCTGGCCGCGTATACCCAGCTCTGGGGCAGTCACTACCTCGGTTGGGCGCCTTATGCGGGTCTCTCCTTCACCGGCCGAGAGCACCTCGAAAGCGTCTCCCACGGGATCTACGTCTCGAATCACCTGTCGATGGTCGATGTGCTCGCCATCTACGGGGTGCCCGGGCGCTTTCTCTGGATCAGCAAGCTCGAGAACTTCCTGGTGCCCTTCCTCGGCTGGAACATGTGGCTGAACCGCTACGTGCCCCTGAAACGAGGCTACCTGCCGAGCATCGTACGCATGTACCGCACCTGCCTGCGACGTCTCGACGAAGGCGAGAGCCTGTTCATCTTTCCCGAGGGAACGCGGTCCGACGACGGACACCTCCGCGCTTTCTATGGCGGGGCATTTCGCATGGCGGTTCGTGCCGGCGTGCCCATCGTGCCCATCGTGCTCGAAGGCTCCGATCGCGTTTTGCCGAAGCACTCCTTTCGAATTTCGCCGCAGCTCGTTCGTTTGAAGGCGCTCGAACCCGTGCACCCCGACGAAGTTGGCGGCGACTGGCGAAAACTCCTCGATGAAGTGAGGCGACGCATGCGCCACGCCCAGGAAGAGCTCCGCTCGAGGCTTCCCGGAGAGCTTTCCCCCGACTCGAAAGCCACAGCGGACCGAGCCGCCGCGTAACGGTCCCAGGCGAGGAAGGAGGCGCGGAACCTACTTCCGTAGGTGAGCACCGACGACCGACGAATCGGGCCGCGCAGCAGCCTGCGCGCCCGAATCACGCGGCGGGGAGGGCCAGGCACAACCCCTCCACCTCGAGGTGGAGCTCGTGCAGTTCGTGTCCCAGCCGCTCGAGCCTCCGACGCAGGTCGGGGCCGGCGTTGGCAGCCTGCCGCTCAATGCAGGCCGAATAGATCGAATCGAAGGACTCGAGCTGATCGAGGAGGGGCCCAAGACGGTCGAAAGCGTTGGTCACGAAGGGAAAGATATACTGAACAGGAGCACAGTCAAGAACCTGAACACCCGTTTCATCACGGGGCCAACGCGGGCAGAAGAAAGCAGAACGGGCGCCCCTCGGGGCGCCCGCTTCGCGTCGCTCACAGCCTTCCGGCTGCGCCTGACGAACTCAGAGCTCGAACTTGCCAGTGGCGCCGAGATCCTCGAACGCCTGCACCAAGCGAGCGGCCATGCCCTTCTCGCCGAGATGCGTCCAAGCACGGGGATCGATCTGCTTCTTGTTCGGCTTGTCGTCGCCTTCGGGGTTTCCGATCTGCGAGTGCAGGTAGCCGTCGTTCTGATCCATGTACTTCTTGATCGGACTGGTGAAGGCCCACTGCGTGTCGGTGTCGATGTTCATCTTGACGACGCCGTAGGAGACCGCCTCGCGGATCTCTTCCTTCGAGGAGCCCGAGCCGCCGTGGAACACGAAGTCGACCGGGTTGTCGCTGGTGCTGCGCTGCTTCTTGATCTCGGCCTGGCTGTTCTTGAGGATGACCGGAGTCAGCTTCACGTTGCCCGGCTTGTACACGCCGTGGGTGTTGCCGAACGAGGCGGCGCAGGTGAAATGGCCGACCGGATTCAGCTTGTCGTACGCCGCGAGCACTTCGGAGGGCTGCGTGTAGAGCTTCGAGTTGTCGATGTCGCTGTTGTCGACGCCGTCTTCCTCGCCGCCGGTCACGCCGAGCTCGATCTCGAGGGTCATGTTGATCTTGCTCATGCGCTCCAGGTACTTCGCGCAGATGTCGAGATTCTCCTCGAGGGGCTCCTCGCTGAGGTCGAGCATGTGCGAGCTGAAGAGCGGCTCACCGTGCTTCTCGAAGTAGGCCTCGCCGTGATCGAGCAGTCCGTCGATCCAGGGCAGGAGCTTCTTCGCAGCGTGGTCCGTGTGCAGGATCACCGGCACGCCGTAGGCCTCGGCCACGGTGCGGACGTGCAGAGCTCCGGCGACGGCGCCGATGATGGACGCCTGCTGCTTGCTGTTGTCGAGGAACTTGCCGGCGTAAAACTGCGCTCCGCCGTTCGACAGCTGGATGATGATCGGGCAGCCGGCGTCACGGGCGGCAGCTAGCGCGGCGTTGGCGCTGTGCGAGCCGATGACGTTCACGGCCGGCAGAGCCGCGTTCACGCTCTTCATGTACGCGTGGAGTTCCTGGAGGGCGCTGCCGGTGATGACTCCGGGCTTCAGCTTCAACTTCGACATGGTGGGCTCGTTCGCTTTCGGTTGTCAGATCATTTCACGTCGGGACTCGACCGCTCGCCGCCTCACGGGTTCTTTCCGTGTTCGTCGCAGTAGGCACTCGGGGAGTGCTGGCGGAACCGCGACGAAGAAAGTCGTGAAGTTCGGTCACGACACGTGGGGGCGGACGAGAGGACTGCTACCCCGGGGCCTGCCAGCCGGGAGGCCGCGCAGGCACGCTTTCGCGGGTACGCCTACCACAATTTTCGAGCGCGCGGAGGGGCAAATCCCGAGACTCGCTCGCACTCTTCGTTCGACGCAACGCGCCAGCGCCGGAGGGTGTTTTCCGGCGCGGCCATTTGCTCCGCTTCCACGGACAAAGTTTCGGCGATGTCTCCGGTGCGACCGGTTCGAGGGACCGACCGGGCACACGCCGCTGGTGCCAGCGCAGCCTTCAAGCCGCGGCATTTCCCGACACTGCCCTCCCCGACTGCTCCAGACGACCACCCGCCGCGCCGAGATCGAGCGCTTCCGCTGGCATGCCGGCGAGGCGCTGCTCGGCGACCCGAAGGAGTGCGTCGGCGTTCGGGGTTCGGAGCGCGTCCCTCATGAACTTGCGATCGTCGTCGAGGGCTCGGGCGAGATAGCGGATCGCCTCTTTGAGTTCCCCGATGATGGCGCGCTCGGAAAACGAGCCTTCGAGCCGACGTCGAAGATCGAGCAAGTGCCCGAGCACGTCGTCCCCCGACGGCTTCGGTGCAGGAACACCCGAGCGAAGCGCAGCGATCTGCACGAACATCCAGGGATTGCGCATCGCGGGCCGCCCGATCATGACGGCATGGCAGCCCGTTTCTTGCTGCATGCGCAGCGCGTCGCCCGCGTACCAAACGTCACCGTTACCGACGACGGGGATCGAAAGTGATTCGCGCAATGTGCGAATGATGCGCCAGTCGGCTACCCCCTCGTAGAAGTCCTTGCGCCGGCGCGGGTGCACCGTGATGAAGTCCGCTCCCGAATCCTCGACGGTGCGCGCGACGTCGAGCACGTGTGACGAGTCGTGGAAACCAGCGCGGATTTTCGCCGAAAGCGGGAGATGGGTCCGCTCGCGCATCGCACCCAGGACACGGCCGAGTAGGGCACGGTCTTTCAGCATCGCCGAACCGACCCCCTTGCGCACCGCGTTCGGCGCCGGGCACCCCAGGTTGATGTCGACGATGTCCGCTCCCGCTTCGGTCACCATCGTCGTTGCCTCGGCCATGTTCGCGAGGTCGTTGCCCATGACCTGCACGCTGAGCACCCCGCGCGGCGGCGCCACGACGTGCTTCTCGAGAGTCTTTCTGCCGAGTGGGTTCTTGGTGATGCGCACGAACTCGGTGCAGACGACCCCGACTCCACCCTTCTCCGCCAAAAGGGCGCGCATGATCGGATGCGTCACTCCTTCCATGGGGGCGAGAAGCGTCTGACCCTCCCATGGCCACTGGCCCCGGGCGAGCAGCTTTCGAGGACTGATGGTCGAGGGGTGCGTCACCGGAAAGTGCGGGCCCTATACCCCGTCCGTCGGGGTCGGGCACGCTCTTTTGGCCCCGGAGCAGCTCACGACGCACGCTCTGCCGCGCGGTTCCCCATCAGGAGAGCCCCCTTCAGCAGCTGCTCGGGCGGCACCGAGTGCCGGCCGCCGCCCGCATACATCTCGTCGAAGACCGCCGACATGTCCTTCAGAGCAGCGTCCGCCAATTTCTTGATCCCTCGAATCGGGTGATTCTGGGGCACGAAGTCCTCCGGCGATCGAAGAACCAGCGTCGACGTCTGTTGGGGAGTGCGGCCTCTCATGCCCTCGGTTAGATCAAACCCGGGCGGCCTCGTCGATCCCCGCCGAGCCGAATTTCAACAGCCTGTTAAGTGCGGGGCGCTCCCAAAACCATTCAGGGATAACGCCCGATCGAATCAGAGGAAGATTGATGCTCTCGAGATGGTTCATCTCCTTCAACTCTTCCGGAACCTCATCCAAAGGGTTGTACATCCCGAAAGAGTCCCCCTTCTTCGCATCCGTTAGAGCTTACTTCAGTTGCTTCTTTATCGCCGGAGTCAGGGCCATCAGATACCTCTCAACTGCACGCCACACCCAGGGTGTTCTTGGGACCAGGAGTTCCTCAACGCTGTCCCGCCCCCGGGACCCTCGCCCGCGCGGAGCGCCAGCGAGCACGGAGCGTGAGGGACCCCGCCGGCGCGCAGGGCGATAGCCCGAGCACCGCCGGGCCTTCAGTTGACTGAAGTCGAGGGGGAGCACCCCCAACAAGCGCCGTGAGCGACATCCTCGCCGGAAACATCGGAGCTCTGGCGAGCAAGGTGAAAGGCGTCCTGGCGCGAGGCATCCCCGTCGTCCTCGACTTCCTCGGAGCCTAAGAAATCGAAACGCCTTCCGGCCGTTCAGAAGTCCAGATATCGTCCCATATCGGCGTTGGTTTGACAGTCGGCTGGTGGTTGTGGCGCGTGGCCAAGCGTTCGCGCCCGTAGTCGCGACCGCGTTGGCTCGGATTCACGTCCTCACCCGCTTCGTTGATTGAAAAACATGGTCCCTCTGTGCGGTCCGGCACGTCTTGGATCATGTTGAACCAACCTGATCCGGACCTGCATCCGCGTTCTCGTCCGTCCGTTTCGTCCGCAGTGGAACTTTGAACTGTGAAAACACCATTATGAACAAGACCCCGTACAGACTGTGGATTGTGAGCCTGGCCCTCATGATGAGCTTTGCCTGCTCCAGTGGTCGTGAGAACAAGGCGAGCGATCCCGACACGGGTACAGATCCCGACACGGGTACCGGCGCGAACACAGGTACGGACAACGACCCTGATATCGACCCAGGTACCGACGAAGAGCCTGATACCGACGCAGGTCCCGATGGATTCAAGCACCCCTGTCTCCCCACCACTTTGGAGGAGCTAGACACCATCAAGGCTAACCTCGACAAGGAACCCTGGAAGTCGGGATACGCTGCACTGGCAGCCGATGGTCGATCGCAGCTTGGTTATGCCATGGGTGGCCCTTTCCGGGTGGTGAAACGCAATCCCAATGAAAACCTCTGGCCTTGGCGAGGGGACATGATCGCTTTCTATCAGCTCGCCCGGATGTGGTATTTTACGGGTGACGAGGAGTACGCCAAAAAGGCGCGGGAGATCATCATCGCGTGGGCGACCACCCACGAGGTCTTCGGCGGTAACGAATCTGGTCTCGATCTGGGGGACTACGCCATCGCCTATGGCGGTGGCGCTAGCATTCTTCGCGGCACCTGGCCCGGCTGGACGCAAGAAGACACGATCACGGTACAGAATTACTTCCGGAACGTTCTTTGGCCCGCCACTGCCGCGCCCTACAACATCTCTGGCCCTGCCAACAAAGGCTCACTCAATTTGGTCGCCGGCGCCGTGATCGCCGTCTTCTGCGACGACACCGAGATGTTCAACCATGTCGTTGACGTCTTCCGCAACTATCCGGGCGCTGGCCTCGCGAATATTCTCGCCACGGGGCAGATGGGTGAGACGGGTCGCGACTGGGGTCACTCGTACAACGACCTCTTAGCTCGCACCCTCACCGCCGAGATCCTCTGGAAACAAGGCATCGACGTTTTCTCTGCATCGGACAACCGACTGCTTGCCGCCGGCGAATACCACGCTCGCAACACCTCGAGCTTTGACACGCCCTTCGTTCCGTACGGCACCGTCGATTATACCTACTATGCGAATGCTGGCGGGCTGAACAGCCAGGACCGGGGCGCCTATTACCTTCTCCAAAACGCGTACAAAAACCGCCTCGGCTTGCCCACCCCCTGGATCGACCGAAAAATTAAGGAGCAAGGGGTACACGGCGGCAATTTCATGTTCGCTAAGACGGTCGACTTCTCTACGGCCACGGCACCACCAGCCGATCCGCGTCCGGCGGTTTCCCCGGCTTCGGACGGCTTGACCCTGACCACCCTTGGCGGACAAACGGAGGGACGCAGCGCCTCCTATTCGGACGGGGTATGGACGGTCACCGGCCTCGGGAGCGGGGTATGGACCGACGGCGTCGACGATAGCCAGTTTGTTTACAGGGAGATGAGCGGCGACTGCGCCATGGTTGCTCAAGTCACTTCGACCACGTTCTCGGGCTCACAGAACGGCAAAATGGGTCTGATGATCCGCGACAATCTGGTCGGCGCTGTTTCGCAACGCTCCTGGATCGGAATCGTACCCACCGAGTCCGATAGTCACCTGATCGAGGCCCGCTCGGACGGCTGGACCGCGACTTGGGGCGGAGGCAACTGGGCGAAACGCTCTCAGGGCCTACCGCTCCCTCTGCCCTACTGGCTCAAGATCGAGCGCAAGGACAACGTCATCACCAGCTACACTTCTCAGGACGGCACCAGTTGGTCGCCCATCGTCAGCTCGGACTTCGGCAATCTGCCGTCCTCCGTCTATGTGGGCATCCATGTCTCCAGCGGTAACGAGACGCCCAACACCGCCACCTTTGAGAACCTCTCCTACACCGGGGGCAGCGGCGGCCTCGTCACCACTCCGGCCGCGCCCGCGACCCTGCTCGCTTCGGGTTCGAACAATGCCGTCACCCTGCGCTGGCTGCCCTCCTTCGGTGCCACCGCCTACGATCTCCTCCGCTCCACGAGCTCCGCCAGCGGCTACGAGGTCATCGCCAGCGATCTACCCGCCGACAAGACAAGCTACGTCGACACCGATGTCGTGAGCGACACGACCTACTATTACGTCGCTCGTGCCAAAAACTCGGCCGGAACTAGTGAAAATTCGCCCGAGTTCTACGCCACGCCGTTATCCGTGCCGCTCATCAAACTCTCTCTTACCAGCGGCACCCCCGACGACAACGCTGGTAACTCGACCAATGCTGCGACTGCCTTCGACGACAACTTCAGCTCGTTCTGGTTCAATGAGGGGACGAGCGGCTGGTTGCAATTTGACTTCGGGGCAAACTCCGCGCAGGTCATCAAGCGTTACACGATCGTCAGCGCCACTCTGATCCCCGAACGCGATCCCAAGAACTGGCAATTCCAAGGCTCGAGCGACGGCAGCAACTGGATCACACTCGACACCCAGACCGATCAAGGCTTCGAGTTCCGCGCCCACCAGCACACCTTCGACATCGAAAATACCACCCCTTACCGTTACTATCGGCTCAGCATTACCGCTAACAATGGCGACGCCGATTTCTTGCACCTCAGCGAACTCGGTTTGTGGGGCGACAGGGGACGTGTGGTCCCCGACGGCCTTTACCGGATCGCCAGCCGCAAGAGCAACAAGGTCATGCAGGTGACGGGCAGCGCTGACGGCACACCGGTCGAGCAGCAGACCTTCGATGGGAGCGACAGTCAGCTGTGGGATATCCAGTGGCAGGGGGAGGGTCGCTACAGCGCCATGCACGTGGCCAGCGACCAGGCGCTCGACAACGGCGGCACTTTCGACCCGGACGAAAACCTGGTCATCCAGCCCTCGGACGGAGGCGACAGCCAGCTCTGGACTCTTGTGCCCAACGCTGACGGCTATTTTAGCATCTCTTCCGAAAATAGTGGCCTGGTTTGCGACGTCCGCGACGGTTCCACGACCGATGGTGCAGACATTGTTCAATCCACCGACAGCGGCAACGACAGCCAGCAATGGTTGCTGGGCTTCGCCGCCGAACCACAACCGACTCCACCAGCCCCGACAGACGTGACGGCCACGCCGGCTTCGATCTTCCAAATCGATTTGTCTTGGACGGCCAGTAGCGGTGCGGTCAGCTACAACATCAAACGGGCGACCTCGAGCGACGGCCCCTACACGACCGTTGCCAAGGGCGTGAATACGACGAAGTATGCGGATACCGATCTGCTTTCCAGCACGACTTATTACTACGTTATCGCGGCAGTCAATGGCAGCGGTGAGGGGGCAAAGTCCAAGCAAGCAGAAGCCACGACATTGACAGGCGCGCCGGATGCTCCGACTGGGTTGACGATGATATTAGGTACGCATGAAGTCGTATTGAGTTGGGCGGCCACCGGCGGAGCGACCAACTACAGCGTCAAGCGCTCGACCAGCAGCGGGGGCCCCTACACGACGCTGGCCACGGACCTGACGGGCACGACCTACACCGACACGAGCATCAGCCAAGGTGACACCTACTATTACACTGTCGTCGCGAACAATGCCGACGGCGCCGGACCAGACTCCGCCGAGCTCACCCTTGGCGCGGACACCCTCGGCGTTCACCTGAACTTCGATGAGACGGACGGTGACATCGCTGTCGATTCCAGTGGCTATGACCACAACGCCACGCTCATCAACGACCCCAGCTTTGGCGCCGGCATGATTGACGGCGGTCTCCATTTCGCCGGGGCCTCCTTCCAATACGCCAAACTTCCCGAAGGCATCGCCAGCGGTCTCACCGACTTCACGATCTCCACCTGGATCAGGGTCGATTCTTTCGCGACCTGGCAGCGCATCTTCGACTTCGGTACCGGAACAGACAACTACATGTACCTGAGCGCGCAGGGTGCTGCGGGTGATGGCCTGCCCCGCTTCGTCATGCTCGTCTCAGGCGATGAGCAGTTTGTTGACAGCTCCGTCGCCCTCACGATCGGGGTCTGGACCCATGTCACCGTCACTCGTTCCGGCAATACCGTCTCGATCTACATCGACGGAACTCTGGCCGGCTCAGACACGATCACGCTTGCCCCCTCCGACCTCGGCTTCACCTCGCAGAACTACCTCGGCAAGTCCCAGTTCGCCGACCCGTATCTTGACGGAGCGCTCGATGACTTTCGCATCTACACCCAGTCATTGAGTCCAGCCGAGATCAGCGCCTTGGCCCAACCCCCTGCTGGGGGGTAGGCCATTTTCGTACGGTCGGTGCTCGAGCTGGAGCGCTCTTCCTCAATCGGAGAGGATCGGCTGCATCCAAGTCACGTCCTTTTCGTCGTAGACGCGCGACTTATTCTTCGTCAGTGAGGCGAGTCAAGCCCTCTTCCAGCGTCTCGTGGTAGCTGTAGACCACCCCCGCGTACGCCCGTGGCCTAGAACACGAGTCCACGGTGACCACCATGAGTTTTGGTAGACCGGTACTGACGTGGAGAACACTTGGCGCGCGCGCCACGGGGAGATCACCTCCGACGTCTGTTTGCACGTCCGTGATCGAGGGATCGAACTCGACCGCTTGCAAGGGATCGAAGTGCAGATCGGCGTACCCCTGTTCCCCTCCTCGGGTAGCCTCACTCTCCTTCGCGCCCGGGATCTTTCGGTGCGGTGTCGTTGTAATGCTGCTCCTGCACCCGCTCGGCCTGGGTTTCGTTCAGCTGCTGGTTGAACTGTTCCTGAGTTCCCAGAAGCTCTTCGGAGCGCTCGACCGTCTCCGGGTTGTTCACGGGCGTATCCTTTTGGGATGCGCACGCGAGCACACTACCGAGGACGAGGACGAGCACGAGCCCCAACACTTGGCATCTGGCCATCTGTCCCCACTATAGCCACCGCAGCTCGCGATCGCCGCAGAAAACGAGAGCAGCCCATCCGACAAGCTGGCTCTTCCGGGCCGTCGTGGCCCACGGAATCGATCGAATCGGCGGCGCGGAGCTCGCTCTTCCAACGACAGGGGGCGCCACGAAATTGACGACACCCGCCAAATGCCGCCCCGGTCGAAGACCGGGCGCATCGGCGGGCGCGCGCCTGGGAAGCGCGTCCCTTCTCAGAGCTTTTCGGCGTTCTCGGCGAGGTACTTGGCGACGCCATCGGGGCTCGCCTGCATCCCCTTCTCGCCCTTGTTCCAGCCCGCCGGGCAGACCTCACCGTGCTCCTCGGTGAACTGCAGGGCATCGACCATGCGAATCATCTCGTCGACGTTTCGACCGAGGGGAAGATCGTTCACGACCTGGTGGCGAACGGTGCCCTCCTTGTCGATCAAGAACGAACCGCGGAATGCGACAGTTCCGTCCGGAACCTGGACGTCGTATGCGCGGGCGATCTCGTGGCTCAGGTCGGCGACGAGGGTGTACTTCACCGGTCCAATGCCGCCTTTGTCGACGGGGGTGTTCCGCCAGGCGTTGTGGGTGAAGTGGGAATCGATCGAAACGCCGATCACCTCGACGTTCCGCTTCTTGAACTCCTCGAGGCGATGATCGAAAGCGATCAGCTCCGAGGGGCACACGAAGGTGAAGTCGAGCGGGTAAAAGAAGACCACGGCGTACTTGCCTTTGATGGCCTCCGACAGCTTGTAGCCGTCGACGATGTCACCGTTGCCGAGCACCGCATTGGCGGTGAAATCAGGAGCCTTGCGGCCAACCAAAACGCCCATGTTCTTACCTCTTTCCTGGATCGCTTGCGGGCCGTGGGCCCGAATCGTCTGAAGGTCCGTGCCGGACCATTTTCGGCCCTGGAATACTTCGAGACTTGAGAGCTGTCCATCGCATGCCTCGCCGGCGGCACGGCCGGCACGGTTCGGCTCTTCTTTGCCGCGCCCGCGTCGGGCACGTGACGGTGAGGTGTCCGCTGATTTCGATCATCCCTGCAATGACTGAAATCGGTGAGCGACCTGGCACGGCCAGGACGGCTTCGCGTAGCTGTTTTGGCCCTCGACCATGTGGGTCAAGCGGCATGTGAGGGCCTCGCTGCTAAACTGGTTTCGAGGGGCGGGACCGGACGTCGCTGATCTCGCGTTTCCGGACCCGGAGGGGGAATTCATGGGCTTTCGTCGGATTCTGTGTGGGGTCGACTTCTCGGAACCTTCGCACCAAGCGCTCAACGCGTCGGTGCGACTCGCCGGACCCGAAGGGAAAGTGTTCGCGGTTCACGCGATCGACGTGCCGCACTACGTGCATCCTCAAACGATGGGCTTCCTCGGGAGCGAAGGCGCCAAACCACTCACCGAGATCGCTCGCGAGGCGGCGTCCCAGAAGCTCGAGGAGTGGATCGAATTGCTCCCGCCCGTCCAACGGGAAGTGGTCGAGCCACACCTGATGGTAGGCGCACCCGCCGAAGCGCTGATCGCGACGGCGGCCAATCGAAATGTCGACCTCCTCGTCACCGGGACCCATGGTCATCGGACGCTGAAGAAGCTGGTCCTGGGGCGCGTTGCCAACCGACTGATCCGCGGCGCCCCCTGCCCTGTCCTGACCGTCCCCGAAAACGGATTGAAGCCGCTCTCGAAGTTGTTGGTCGCTACGGACTTCTCGCAGTCGTCCGAACGTGCGCTCGATCTGGCTGCGGACCTCGCACGGGAGCAGGAGCGCGTCGACGTGGACCTAGTGCACGTGGGCACCGCGCCGACTCTCGTCCCATCCGACATGGCCGTCGGCGACAGCGCGGCCGACGCCACCACGTGGCTCGAGCTGGCCCGACAGGCCGCTCACGTGGAGCTTCAGAGCCTCCAGGAGCGCGCTCTGGCACGCGGGATCGACGTGAGCCACTGTCACCTCGAGCTCGGCAACCCATCGAGCAAGATCCTCGACCTTTCGGAGTCGGGACAGTATTCGCTGCTCTTGATGGGCACCCACGGCCGGAGCGGCTTCGCGCACCTGATGTTGGGCAGCGTCGCTGAAACCGTGGCCCATCACTCACCGATTCCGGTTCTCACGGTGCGAGCGCCCGAGCCGTAACTGGCAGGGA
>JBNKGC010000155.1:0-14443 GCA_050289625.1 Polyangiaceae bacterium
GGAAGCGGAAGCGGAAGCGGAAGCGGAAGCGGAAGCGGAAGCGGAAGCGGAAGCGGAAGTCTCCGTTTTCGACGGCCTTATCCTTGCCCCAAAGGTTGTGGAAATGGCGCTCGTCAGCCGTTGACGATCGTCATGCCGCCGGCGTCGTAGCGGCCGCCGGCGGCGGCGTCCGGCGGGAGGATCGCGTCGAGCGCCGCGAGGTCCTCCGCGCTGAGCTCCACCTCCGCGGCGGCCGCGTTCTGCGCGAGCCGCTCGAGGCTCCGCGTGCCGGGGATGCTCACCACGTGGTCCCCGCGCGAGAGGACCCAGGCGAGGGCGAGCTGCGCCGCGGTGACGCCCTTGTCCCCCGCGAGCGCGACCACCTTCTCGACGAGCTCGCGGTTCTTGCCGAAGTTCTCCTCGCTGAAGCGCGGAGAGAGGCGGCGGTAGTCGTTCTCCGCAAGGTCGTCCCGCGATCGGATATTGCCCGTGAGCATGCCGCGGCCGAGGGGGCTGTAGGCGACGAAGAGCATGCCGAGCTCGCGGCAGGTCTCGAGGAGCTCCGCCTCGGGATCGCGGCTCCAGAGGCTGAGCTCGGTCTGGAGCGCGGCGATCGGATGAACCTTCGACGCGCGCCGGATCGTGGCGGACGCCGCCTCGCTCAGCCCGAGCCAACGGACCTTGCCTTGCTCCACCAGCTTCGCCATCGCGCCGACCGTGTCCTCGATCGGCACGTCGGGGTCCACGCGGTGCTGGTAGTAGAGGTCGATGTGTTCGACCCCGAGGCGCTTCAGGCTCGCCTCGCACGCCTCCTGCACGTACTCAGGGCGGCCGCTGATGCCGAGGAAGGACCCACCCTCGCCGCGCTTCACCGCGAACTTCGTAGCGAGGAAGGCCTCGTCGCGGTGGCCCGAAAGGGCGCGGCCCACGAGCTCCTCGTTGTGGCCCGAGCCGTACATGTCCGCGGTGTCGAGGAACGTCACACCGGTGTCGAGGGCACGGTGGATCACCTCGATCGACTTCGCCTCGTCGCTCTCGCCGTAGAACTCGCTCATGCCCATGCAGCCGAGGCCGATCGCCGCGACGGCGGGGCCGTCCACTCGTGCGCTTCGCTTCTTCATGTGTCTCACTCCTTTTGGTGGGGGCACTATGCAGCGGACACGCCCGCTCCGCGATGGTGAGGGCTACCCTTGTCTTGCCGGATCCTGCGACTCGTGCGGGCCGACGGGGCGCCGCCGCCGGTTGGAGGCCCCTTGAGCGCCCCGGCCACCTGACCGGTTCTGCCCTGCAGCCGCGTGGTAGGACCCGCTGGCCCCGCTGAGTCGGAGCTGAATAGGAAGGAGACCCACGTTGGGCCTCCTCAGCCTCGCTGGCCATGTCGCACCGGAACGCCGGTTCGGCCCCTGTGTAGAGCGGGGTGGTTCACCCGGTGCCGAAAAGAGGTGGGACGAACGCTCTCTGCTTGAACGATCCGATCCGGTTTCGTATACCCTCTCGCTAGTCATTTATTCAAACATCGCATCAACTGAAAGTTTCGTGTGAATCGGGTTCTTGCTTACGCGGGCATGGGTGCGCTGCTTGCGACTTTTGCGGTCGGGTGCGGTGACTCGGGCTCGGAAGGAAACCAGGCGGGCGTCTCGGACAACCCCTCCACTGACACCGAGAAGCTCGCGGTGGCACTCCGCCCGAGCGCTCCGAAAACCACGGATTCTCTGCTCGCGGTGACCAGCGCCGGCGTCACGTTCGAGTGGAAGCGCGACGGGGACTCGGTCGACGTCACGGGTGCCGAGGTGCCCCCGGAGCTCACGAGCAAGGGCGAGAAGTGGAGCGTCCGCGTCACCCGTGGCGACGAATCCGCATCCGCATCGACGACGATCGCGAACACGCCGCCCGTGTTCACCTCGGTGCTGGTCGCTCTGACGAGCGGCGGCTCCTCCGCCCGTTGTCTCGCCGCGGCCCAGGATGCCGACGAAGACGACCTCACCCTGAGCTACGCCTGGTACGTCGATGGAGAGGCGCTCGAGGGACAAGACTCGGCTGAGCTCGAGGCCAGCCACTACCAGTCGAGTGGGGTCGTCACCTGTGAAGCCACCGCCAGCGATGGCGAGGACGAGACGACGGCTCGCGCAGCCAACGAGGTGTCGCCCACGGCGGGGTCGGTCTCGTCGCTCAGCGCAGCCGTGAACCCCGATCCCCTCTACGTCTGCAGCGCGCCGACGTGTGAATTTTCCTGGAGTGGGGAAGAGCCGGGCGGCGAGTACGAGTACTCGTGGCTCCTGAATGACAGCGTCGTTGCCGGCACTTCGGGAAAGGCCCTGGATGGCGTCAGCCTGGCCGCGGGAGACGAGGTCGGGTGCGTCGTGCGTCATCGCTCGGGGCCGAACGAATCCTGGCGCGTAGCGTCGAGCGACGTGCGCACCGTCGAAAATGTCCTGCCTTCACTGACGTCGGTATCGCTCGCGAGCGTCGCTGTCGTGGGTGAAGAGCTCCAGTGTGTCGTCGCCGGCTACGAAGACGCGGATTGCGAGAGTGCACCGCGTTTCGAGTACGCTTGGTACGTCGACGAGGCCCCCGTGAATGGCGGCGCGTTCCTCGACACGACCCATCTCGATCCTGGCGCGAGCGTTCGTTGCGAGGTCACGCCCACGGACGGCATCGACAGCGGGACGACCCTCGCGTCGGGAGAGGCGCAAGTCGTGCCCGACGGGTTCGCCATCGTCGGTGACTTGGTCGACAGCCGCGCGGGCTTTTCCGTGGCCATCGTCGACGACATGAACGGTGACGGGCTCGGAGAGCTGGTTCTCGGAGCGCCCAACGCAGAAGCCGAGGTCGGGCGGGCTCAAGTGGGCAAGGTGTACGTCGTCCATGGCCAGCTCGCGACTTCCGATGTCTTGCTGGCGAACGTCGCTGCGGGGAACGGCGGCTTCGACGAGAGTGGCGAACTCGGCGGCCTGCAGCACTCGCGCTTTCTGTGTTCCCGGTACGGGGGCTCGGGGTGCGGCGGCGTCCTCGACATCGAGGACCTCGACGACACGACGCACTACATGGCCGGACCGATCGGCGATGGCTTCGGCTTCACCGTCGCGAACCTCGGCGACATGAATGGCGACGGGGTGAGCGACATTTTGGCCTCCGCCCCGTTCGCCTATGGCGCCGAGCCGCTCTCGGGGCCGAACCGATCCTGGCGCGGCAAGTCCTACACGCTCTTCGGCGGTCATTTCGGAACCGCGTCCCTTCAGAACCTGCTGCATGGCCCGGTACTCGGAGCGTTCAGTTTAGCTGGCCAGAGCTCTGCCATCCCCGGCTTGGGAAGCAGCCGAGGCGAACTGTTCGGCTACGCCACCGTCACGGGCGATTTCAACGGAGATGGGTTTGCCGACTACGCGGCAAGTTCGCCGCTCGCATACAACTCGACGGGCATCGTCTACGTGATCGCCGGCGGCGAAGAATTCCATCAGATAGAGGCGCGGTACACAATTGACCCGAACGGTCATCTCATCGTGGGCAAGTCCGATGAAAAGCTCGGCATCGACCTCGGTCGGGCCGGGGACTTCAATGGCGACGGTCGAGACGACTTCGTCCTGCAGAGCATGAAGGCGACCGAGCTCGGCATCGCCGTGATGTACGGCGGTTATCCCGCTCGCTACCTTTACCTCGAGGACATCTGGGCCTTTCTCCCCGGCGATGCAGACTCGCCGGTGCGATACGTTCGCAACGGCGAGAACGTGATGGACGGCGACTCGCTGGTCTCAGGTCGGTCGCTGAGTGGTTGGGCCGTGGGCGGCGGCGGCGACGTGAATGGCGACGGCTTCGACGACGTCGTGGTCAGCGCTGAGGGCCCGGGGGGCAAAAATGGCGCCTACGTGGTGTTCGGCGCTTCGTCTCGGGACGAGGTGTCCCTCGACGACGTGGCGGGCGGGGTCGGTGGCTTCGCCATCTACGGTGACTTCGTCACTCGTAAGAATGACGGCGACGTCAAAATGGGCGGCGACTTCAATGGCGACGGCCTCGATGACGTCGTCATCTGTAGCTCGACGGGCTACGTAGACGTCGTCTACGGGAAGACGGGCGACACGACGGCCGTCGACTTGACGGATGGTGTCGGCGCCGAGGAGGGATTCCGCTTCACGGTGCCGTACGCCGACGCGATCGGATTCGGTCAGTCGTGCGACGTCGGGGACATCGACGGCGACGGACTGGCCGACCTGCTCGTGGGGACGCCGCGGCGGGACGGACCTTCGTTCAACGGTGCCCCGCGCCCGGACATCGGGGGCGCGTACGTGCGCTTCGGTCGGGAAGGCGCGGAAAACGCCGACTTCTTCGGTGGCAAGGGCGACGACACTCTGCGCGGCAACAATGGCGCCGACATCCTCCTCGGCGGTCGCGACGACGACGTGATGAGCGGTGGCGGCGGCCAGGACGTGTTCTACGCCGGACCCGGCGACGACGTCATCGAACCCGGCGACATCGGCTATCGCCGCATCGATGGCGGACCCGGCATCGACGCTCTTCGGTTCACACCAAGCCCCTCACAATTCTTCTTGTCGGATCTGCTGGGGCGCGTGCGCAACGTGGAGGCGCTCGACTTCGAGGACGAGTACTCGACTCGTCTGGACGTGGAGGCGGCCGACGTGCGGCGCCTCAGCGACACCAGTAACCTGTTGATTCTGAAGGGCACGTCGACCGACTCCGTCGGCGCGCTCGCGACCTCGTGGACCCGGGCGGGCACGGCGAATTGGTCCGGCACCGAGTTTTTTGTCTTCGAAAGCGACGGGGCCACCCTCTGGGTGCAGGTCGGCATGACGACCGACTTCCCTCCGCAAATTGCCGCGCAGGACACGAGCCTCGCCGCGCCTTTCGTCGACGGAACGTTCGTCGTGAACGCTGGCGGCAGCGATCCGGACGGGGGCGCTCTCACCTACCTGATTGCCGATGATGGCGGTCACCCCGGGCTCTTCAGCATCGACTCCTCGACGGGCGACCTTACGGTGTTCGATGCCGACGCACTGACGGCGGACAGCGTCGGCCGCTATGATCTGACGATTCAAGTCGTCGACGCCGCGGAGCACTCCGCGAGCGCCCTGGTGCGGATTTCCGTTCAGCGAACGGCCCCGGGCACGACCAAGCCACCGGTCTTCAAGGCCAATCCCGCTTCCTACTTCGCGGATGAAGGCGTCGCGAACGGCACCATCGTCGGCGCGGTCTTTGCTCGCGATCCGGAAAATTCGAAGGTTCAGTACTCCATCGCTTCCGGCAACGGCGCGCTTTCCATCGACGCGGATTCGGGCGTTTTGCGGGTGGCCGACACGAGCAAGCTCCAGCACTCCCAGTCGCCCTACGTCTTCGTGGTCTCGGCCATCGATCAGAACGGCGACGAGAGCACGACCGAGGTCACCCTCGACGTGGGCGATCCGCTCGTCACCGAAAGCAATGTGCGGCTCCTCTACTACCAGCCGCGGCGAAGCATCTTCAATAGCCACCCGGGCCCGAGCACGCTGCGGGACGTGACGTTCAACATCGCGGAGTCGGAGCGGGCGGCGTATCGGGTGACTCCTGTTCCCGGCGGCCAGGTCGAGTACGAAGCCGATCTCGACGGAGTGTTCCGAGTTCGTCTACGCGAAGAGTTCGGGAACCCCGAGTACGAGTTCTTCGTTCCCGTCGACGTCACCTTCGACTTCCCGGCAGTCACCGAGGGACAGAGCTACGTCTTCACCTCCTCGAGCACGGCGCGTGGTGACGCCCACACCAGCACGGTCTGGCCGCAGGTCACCTCCATCTGCGACGTTCTGCTCGTCGGTGGCGTCGACGCGCTCAGCGAAGCGTGCGTGAACGCCAGCTGCGAATCACCGGAAACCGCGTACTGGGGTTGGTCCGGAACGAAGGAGCTCGCCCGTAAGGTGACCCCCGAGCAGACTCTGGTCACGAACTCACTGCGCGACGGGTTGATCACCCGAAATCTCCACCGCTTCGATGCCATCGACACCGACGCGTTCGTGCGGTCCATCGGTGGACCGGCATCGAAGATCGTTCAGTCGCTGAGTGATCCGGCAGGCGGCCCCGACCTGGTTGCCGAAGTCGACTTGCTCAACCTGTTTTGCAGGACCGAGCGCTACATCCGCATGGCGCCGACGATCACCTTCACGGGGCTCGACGCCACGATGACGTTCACCGAGTCGAACCAGCAGATCAGCTTCAGGATCGGATCGAACGACAGTCGCACCGTCCCAGTGGGCGCCGACGCCAACCACGATGGCGTCATCCAGTACTCACTCCGCCTCGACTTCGTCGGCGGTTACAACCAGCACTTCGAAACCAACGGCAACGCAAACCTCGGCGTGAACGCCGGATCGCTCACCCTGAGCACGCTGCGCGAAGTCGATGATCCCGACTACTTCCCCGAGCGCACGTTCGGGCCTCTGGTCGAGCAGATCAATTACTTGTGGAACTACAAGACGCTCTACGCGCAATACATCGCCCCGAACACGAACAGCGTCGTCCTGCGAGGGAGCCTTCAGGTCCAATGAAACTTGCTCGAACTCGCTTTCGCGGCGCCCGGACGCTCGCGTCATTCTTTTCGGTCTCGCTGCTTGTGGTTGCCTGCGGCGCTCCGGAGCCCGCCGGGGGGCACTCGGAAGGGAGCGGCGGTCTGGGCGGCATGGGCGGCGAAAGCGCTACGGGCGATCTCAGTGTCGAGATTGTTCCGGGAGAGCCCGTCACCACCGACACCCTCACGGCGCGAGTGACCCTGCCGCCAGGGGCCGCGGTCGACGACGTCGCCTACGCCTGGACACGGGACGGCGAGGAGTACTCCGGACGGACGGCGATCGTGCCCGGCGTGGACACGTCGCGCGGCGAGGAGTGGAAGGTGGTTGCGACCTGGGGACAGCTCGAAGCCACGAGCTCCGTCACCATCGCCAACAGTGCGCCCGTGGTTTTCGACGTGTTCGTGGTCACGGAAGATCCCACCGAAAGCGGTGCACTTTCGTGCGTTGCCTCCGCAGTCGATCCCGATGGGGACGAACTCGCGTGGACCTACGAGTGGCTGATCAACGGCGAGGTCGTTGGCGGACAAGACGGAGCTCTGCTCACTTCAGGTCACCAAGCGGGCGACGAAGTCACGTGCCGTGCGACAGCGAGCGACGGTGAACTCGAAACCAGCAGCGCATCGACCGACGTCCTCACCATCGAAGCCGCCCTGACCTTCGCAAGTGCGCGGGTCACCCCCGACCAGCTGTACGAATGCAGTGCGCCGACGTGCGAGGTCGAGCTGCAGAACGCGGACGACCCCGACGTCACGCCCGAGTCGGTGAATCTCGAGTACATTTGGCTCCAAAACGGCAAGATCGTCGAAGGGGCGAACCAAGCCCGGTTCGCCGACGCGGCCTTCGAATACGGCGACGAACTCCGGTGCCGCGCTCGCTGGCAATCGGCGGAAGACCTGCCGTTTCAAGTCACCGAAAGCCAAACCGTTACCGTCACCAACCTCCCGCCCGAGGCGGCTCCGCCAGCGGTCACGCCGGTGGCCTACCCGGGCGATCTGATGACCTGCACGGCCACGGGCTACATCGATCCCGATTGTGGCAGCTCGGATCAGATCAGCTTTTCCTGGTACGCCGACGGCGTCCTACTCGAGAGCGAGCAGACGAGCACGCTGGAGACGAGTTCGCTCTCCGGCGGCACCATCGTCCGCTGTGAGGTGACGCCTTTCGACGGCATCGAGCACGGCGCCGCGGCGGCGTCTCCCGACGTCCGCCTCGAAGCGGCGGGCTTCGATGTCATCGGCGATCTTCCCGGCAGCTTTGCGGGCTGGTCGGTCGCCATCCTCGATGATCTCGACGGCGACAATCTGGCCGAGCTCGCCATCGGCGCGCCCCTCGCCAATCCCGGTGGCAATCGGGAGCACGCAGGCCAGGTGTACGTGGTGAGCGGCGTCGCTGCCGACGGCGAGGTTGATCTGGCGGACGTGACGGCGGGCCTGGCGGGCACGGTGTTCACCGGCGAGTCCGGTGGGCGTCCCCATGCCACCTATTTGTGTGCCGGCTACTCTCTGAGTTACCCGCCGTGCGGCGGGGGCTATCCCGGGCTGACGACGACGGCCTCGAACATCGGCACCACCGATGGTCCCCTCGGCGATCTGTTCGGATATTCGATCGGGAACCTCGGTGACATGGATGGCGACGGCATCGGCGATGCCGTCTTCGGTGCTCCCTACGCCTTCGAGTTTCCCGAGGTGTATCGAGGCAAGGCGTACGCCGTCTCGGGCGCGCGGCTCACGTCGACGAACATCGCTTCGGTCATCAGCAACGCGAGCACAGACGGCTTCTTCGCTCTCGGCGAGAATGGGTCGCGCATTGCCAAGGCCTCCAGTCTCAATCAGCTCGAGCCGTTCAACGGTGACCTCTTCGGATACGCGACCGCGCCCGTCGGGGACATGAATGGCGACGGCCTGCAGGACTTTGCGGCTTCGTCGATCAACTACGGCGACGACGATGGGGGGCGCATCTACGTCATCTACGGTCGAAACGACGGCCAAGCGATCGACATGGCTGCTCTCACGGCGACGCCGCCGGTCGGCGGCTTTACCATCACCGGCCACACGACGAGTGCGTTCGCGCATCAATACGGCCTCGGTCTCCGCGGCGTGGGAGACGTCGATGGCGACGGGTACGACGATCTTCTCCTGCAGCCCGCGTACAGGACCGACTTCAATCAGTACGTGGTCTTCGGTAAGGCGGAGCGGACGCGCTCGATTGACTTGAGCAGTCCCGATGCGGGCCTTCCGGCGGGCGATCCCACGCGCACGATGCGCATCTGGCCCACACTCGGCCTCGTGTGGGACGGGAACCTCGGCAAGCTCGTCGTCACCCAGGGGCGGGACATCAGTCAGCGCCAAGCGGGCGGCGGCGGGGACGTCAACGGTGATGGACTTTCGGACATGGCCTTCAGTGGCGAGGGCGTTGGCGGCGGAAGTGAGATCATCGTTCGCTTCGGAACGGCTTCGCGAAGCCTGACCAACCTTCAGGGCCCAGCCGATGGCAATGGCGGTTTCCTGATCACCGGCGACGTGAATGCGTTCATCCCTGTGGGCGCCGTGCGGATCGGGGGCGACTTCAACGCGGACGGCCTCGACGACATCGTGATCGCCAGCGCGCACGACAGCGTCTACGTGGTCTACGGCAAGACCGATGGAGCGCCGGTCAGTCTTGACGACGTGGCGCAAGGCGAGGGCGGATTCCAATTCACCGTCCCGGGGGCGGCGCAAAATGGCTTCGCCACCTCCCTCGACGTCGGTGACATCAACGGCGATGGCATGGCCGACTTCTTGGTCGGCGCCTACCGGAGCGACAGCGACCGGGGGAGCGACGTGGGGGCTGCCTACGTCCGCTTCGGCCGAGACTATGGCAGCAACATCACCTTCCGGGGCGGTGCCGAAGACGACACCTTCACCGGCACGTCAGCGGACGAAGTCTTCGTTTCTGGCACGGGCAACGACACCCTGATCGGTGGCGGGGGCGCCGATGTGCTCTACGGCGGAGCGGGCGACGACATCCTCGAGATCGCCGACTTGAACTTCTTGAGTGTGCGCGGTGGACGCGGACAAGACACGCTGAAGCTCGCCGAAGAGGGGCTCACCTTCGACCTGAATGCCTTGCGCGGTCGGGTGCGCGACATCGAACGCCTCGATCTCGAAGGCAATGGTCAACAGACGCTGAACGTCGAGCGACTCGACCTGCTCCGCCTCAGCTCGTCGTCGAACGAGCTCTTGGTGATGGGTGATCCGGGCGACTCGGTGGCGTCGCTTTCGACCACCTGGTTCGCCGAAGGCACCGAAGAGCGGCTCGGACGCACCTTCCACCGGCTGACCAACGGCCATGCGGTGCTCCTGGTGGAGACGGAGATGTCCACCACGATCGCTCCGTCGCTCCTCACGAGTGCCCTCGAAGTGCCCGAAAGCACGCCGGCGGCTGGGCTCGTCGGCTCGATCCTCGCCAATGATCCCGACGGCACCGTCGTCAGCTACGCCATCGTCGACGCGCACGGTGATCCTGGAGTCTTCGAGATCGACGAAGCCACCGGCGAAATCGCGGTGGTCGACCCCACTCCCCTCGACTTCGAGACGGGCAAGCGCAACTTCACGCTGACCGTGCGGATCCAGGATGACGACGGCCTCCAGCAGCAGGGAGTCGTTGCCATCACGGTGACGGACGTCCCCGAGGCACCCGTCTTTGCCGACGCAGCACTCGAGCTCAGCGTGTCCGAGGCGGATCCCAACATGACGCTGGTCGGGGTCGCCTTCGCCGTCGATCCGGACATCGGCGACACGGTGACGTACTCTCTGCTCGGCATGGTGAATGGTCCGTTCGAGATCGATCCGGGAACCGGTGAGATCGTGGTGGCCGACCAGACCCTGCTCGACTTCGAGACCGACCCCGTTTTGACGTTCCAGGTGGAGGCGCGCGACTCGACAGACCTCACCGCTGTCGCCGACGTCACGGTCAACGTGGTGGATGCGACCGTCTTCGTCACAAACCGCAGGCTTTTCTTCATCGCAAACGATGCCAGCATCTGGGATTCCAAGCCGCTCAACCTAGCGGTGGCACCGGCCTTCGACATCGACCTGAGTGAGAACTCACCCGCTCATTACCGCCTGCCGTTCCCCAACGCGTTCGGCGAATGGGAAGCGACGATGGACATGTCCGGCAAGATCTCGATGAGTAGCGACATCGACTTCGGCACGGGACAAGTCGATGCCTACGTACCGGTCGACGTCACGCTCGCGTTCCCCGACGAGATCGTCGAAGGCGGCAGCTTCGATCTGACCTCGACTTGGACCGTGGCTCCCGAGGCGCAATTCGAGGCGGAAACGCCGAAGGCCGCCGTCAACTTCAGCCTCGAAGGCCTCGACAACGTCGGCTTCGATCTCGAGGTCTGCGCCGGTGGCTGCCTTCCGAAGGTGGGCCACTCGTGGAACTACTCGGGGCCCGCCGAGCTCGTCGACTTCGACCTCCAGCGCGCGTCGTTGACGGGCGCGGCCACTGGCACGCCGACGGTGCTCACCGCTTCGGAGGTCGAAGTGCCGTTCCTCGATACGAGCGTCAGTTGGGACAGCTCGCTCGAAATCCTACTTTCGTCAGCGGGGCTTCCGTCCAATACCGGGTCGGTCCCCCTCGTCGCGTTTGGCGGCGATCCGTTTGCGTACTTCGACTACGTCACGTTCTCGAGCGACGTCTTCACCAAGCAGAAGTACCAGCAGTCCAACGAGCTTTCGATCGACGGTGTGACGGCCACCTTGGTCTTCACCGAGATCGACCAGTCCGTGCCTTTCGACTTGGGAGGCACCACGAACATCCAGGTGCCGGTCGGCGCCGACGCGAACCTCGACGGGCGCATCGAAATCGACGTCGAGTTCAGCCTCGATCAGACCTTCACGACCAACTACGGCGTCGTGGGTGAGAGCGGCAAGCACGTGATTGGAGGAGCCGTCACCGTGCGCTCGGCATTCCAGCCGGGCCAGCTTCTGTACTTCTCCCCCTACCAGAAGGGGCCGCTCATCGACGCAACCCTCACCTTCCACACCGACTTCGACGACGCCCAGACCTTCGCGCTCCAGGGCTTCAACAAACCGCACATCAGCGGAGCGCTCGATCGGAGCAACTAGCGCTGCGCGATGGCGTCTTCACACCGATTGCGTGGACCGCGGCTCTACGGCGTCGTCACTCGCCAAGCGTAGCCCAAGCCCGCGGACAGCTATGGATACGTTCCCTCCGAGCCTTCCGGAACGTGTGCCTGGAGTCCCCGCGACAAACCAAGGTTTCGCTCAGCATAATTCGTCGAGCGGCGAATCCGTCCAGGCTCGGGCGGCCTGCCCGGTCCTCGACGCCTTACTGAAGGGTGGGCCAGGGCGATTGCACCCAGTCTCGAATTTTTCACCCGGTGAAATCGTTTGCTCAACTCCGAATTCGGAGTCGCATTCTCCTGTCTTTGGACGCCCAAGGGCTTCTTCCGACGGCAAGCCCCGGCTTTTCCCTGGACGATCTCGATCTGGGAGACTTCCGGAGCTCCCGATCTCCTTGGATCATGCGCTCCTTGATTGGGGCAGGCGCAGCGGCCCTGGCCCTCCTGGTCTACCTCGGCTCAGGCGACTCCGGAGGCGAAGGCACCGCTCAAGCGAGCGGTGTTTCAGCCCCCGTTAGCGTGGCCCCCGCCGCCGCTCCCGAGCCGGAGGTCGAGGCCGAGCCGAGCGCGTGGGAAAAGGAGCAGCAGATGCTGAAGGAGGCAGGTCGTCTCGATACCGCCGCCCAGGCCCAAGCGGACACCTTCGGCGCAATCTTGGCTGGCGAAAGCAAGCCAAAGGCAACCACCTCGGCTCCCACGAAGCGCACCTGGAAACCCAAGGCAAAGAAGCAGGCCGCCCCGAAGAAGGACGCCGTGAGCGAGTATGATCCGATGAACGGCTCACTCTAGAGCGACGAACGGTTTACCGTTTGTCGCGACCAAACAAGCAACTGGAGCGCCGATTCGTGCGGCGCGCCGAAGCCGAGCAGGCGAAAACCGCCCCCTCGAAGAGGCGGTGGGGGCGGTTTTGCTGGCGTCCGGAAGGCAAACTGATCGGCGCTCTAGGCTCAGGCTCAGGCTAGCTTTCTGTAGCTAGGATTTCACCGCCGCGAGCGCTCCTCGAGAAGCACCTCATTCGCTCTAGCCATCTGGCCACGGGAGTCAGAGCAAGTTCATCGACACGCTTGACGATAGCGCCGGACGGCCCAACGACACGCCGCAGGTGTGCGCACTCCAGCCACTTGTGAGACTTGTCCGGTCGTTACTCACATTGGCAATGTGTTCGCGTCTGTTATGATTTGCGATCATGAAAGAGACTGTCATCGAGACCCCTCGGATGTCGCTCTACTATCATCCAACAGAGAACATCATTCACCACGAGATGCACTCCTATCCAGGCATGAAGGTCTTGGAGCAGATTCTGCTGAGCGGGTTGAGACTGATGACGGAGCACAGCTCCTTCAAATGGCTGTCGGATGATCGAAATGGAGGCGCGCTTCCAAAGTCGCATCACAAGTGGGGCGATGAGGTTTGGGCACCGAAAGCCATCAAGGCGGGGTGGCGATATTGGGCTCTATTGCCTCCGGCCGACGCTCTCGGGACAGCCAACATGCAACGCCTGGTGAACACCTACGCCAAGAAGGGCGTGACAGCGAAAACGTTCGACAACTACCACGAGGCGTTCAACTGGCTGCGGCGACAAGGTTAGAACCCGAGCGCACACGCGACCTGACACCATCCCCGATACCTGAAGCGCGAGCGCGCCCGTCAAGCTTGGGCCACCCCATGCTGGGGCAGCCTGAAAGACGACCGTGCAATAAGCGATGTCGCCATGGACGTGCGGCGTCAGCTCGAGGACTTTTCCGCCGCCCCGATCCTAGCAACCGAAGGTGGCCACGAACTTCCAGGTTTCCCAGTTCTGCCCTAGTCCAGTTGAACTCGTTCGCATTTGCCGGTCTCACGGGCGATACGCATCATTTGAAGCTTCGTGAGCGCAGAAGCGCCGCGAATGCGTATCGTTCGTGCGAGCCCGCTCAGGGCTTCGATGATGAGCGACTTGAACGCCGACTGTCCCTCGTCTCGGAGCGTGCGCAGTTCGGCGACGTCCAGGACGAGCGCCGGCCGACCGCCCCTCCTTCGGAGCGCTTCCATGACTGCGGGGCCGAGCTGCGAAGCGAGTTCCGCGCCCCAAAAGCCTCGTGCGACGACCACGACTGAATCGCCGCTCCAATCCACGGAGAAGCCCTCCGTGTCGCTTCCGTAATGGCAGAATCGGGAAACGCTCTCAAACATCATAGGGTAACGCCAAAGCATAACCTACGTTCCACCCCGGGCCGGTGCAAGGAGATGCGGGGGGATGTGAGAAGATTGGGAGGCCCGGGACCTACATGGTCGCCCGGATTCTGCTAACCGGACGATGACACTGTGTGCGTGCGCTCGCCCGTGCCGAAAGCACGTCGGGAGGAGCACGGGGCGGCGCGGAGCAACCGGACTGTGTCCGTAGGCTTCGGTTGTGTGCTCTCTGAACACGGCATCTCGGGCTGATCTCGCACCTGCGGTGTGTCGGAGACGACTGCCCGCGACAAGCGAGTGGTTCGAGAGCTGGCGCTTCCGCGCCGACTTCGCGTCGGTGCAGTGCGCCTGCATCGACGCGTAGTATGCGTCGAACGTCGGCGCCTTTTCGCCCGAGACTTGCCCCACCCGCTGAGCTTCACGGTGATCCTGGGCCCGGCCAAGTCGGCCACGAAGCCCGCGCCCTGCCTGCAAACTTCACGGCGCTACCGCGCTCGGATCGCTGGCGTCGACACGACCAACCCACCGGGCCCGTCCATCGTCTCGCTACCACTGCCGGTAGCGCTAGCACTGCCGGTAGCGCTACCACTGCCGGTAGCGCTACCACTGCCGGACA
>JBNKGC010000156.1:0-14392 GCA_050289625.1 Polyangiaceae bacterium
CGGAACCAACCGAGGCACGCGAAGGCGAAGCCCGCAGGGCGCAGCCTGAGGAGTGACGAGGCGCCGCGTCCCCGCCGCCGACCAAGTGGGAGGCGCCGGAGACCCGGCGGACCGTGGGGTGAGGAGTCGCGGCTTCGCCGCGACGACGAGGGGGGCGGGGCCGCCCCCCTCGAAGCTAAAAGCTGGGGCCGTCTTCGCCCTCCGACTCGGGTGGCGCAACTTCGGGACTTTGCGTCGGATCGTGAGGAAGGGAGCGCTTTTCTTGGTAGCCGCGCTGAGGGTCGAGGACACGCACGGGCGCGAGCGAAGAGAGGGGTTTGTCGAGTCGGTCGGCATCACCAACCACGACAACCACGAACCGCTCCCGCCTCAGAAAGAGCACGGCGTCCCGGTGAACTTCACGCGCGGTCAAGGAGCGAAAGCGAGCTCGCTCGTCGTCGTAGAAGGTTTCCGGGAGCGCGCGCTCGATCAGGTTTGCGCTCAGTTGCGCGAGATCCGATGGCCGTTCGAGGTCGAGGAGGCGCGCGCTGGTCAAGCGCAAAGCTGCGGCCTCGATACTCGCTTCGTCGGGGCCTTCGGCTCCAAGCCGAGCCGCTTCTTCGACGAGTGTTCGAATGATCCTTACGGTAGCCTCCGTGGGACCCTCGGCGTCGATCTCGATCAAATCGGGACCCTTGCCGAACTCGACCAACCGGCTCTCCGACTCTGTCCCGCCCAGGGCTGTGATTCGAGGTGGCAGGCGCGTTCCAGGCGAACCTGCGAGGGTCGCCAAGGCGACTCGTGCTCCGGGCCGAGCCTCACTCGACGGACCCGGACCGAGGGCTGCCAGGCGGATCCAGCTCCAGGTCGAATCGTCCGCATCGACGAGCTCGATGACGAGGTTTTCGGGCCCGTGGGGTGCCGGTGGGGTGCTCGAAGGCGGGGCCGCGCCGGGTGGATCCCAGGTCGCGAATGCTTTTTTCGTCACCGATTCGACGGTGTTCGGGTCGACGGCTCCGACCACGACCAGGTGGGCTCGGTCCGGTCGAACGAACTTGCTCGCCCACACGCGGCAATCGGCGAGGGTGACTTTCTCCACGTCTTCCGAGGAGGGCGTGGTGGCATACGGATGCACGCCCGTCGGCGACGTGTATAGAGCTTCGAGCGCAACGTGTCGGAGGGAGTGAGTACCGTCGACGCGCTCGCGACGCGCGAGCTCGGCGGCCGTGAGCCAGCGGACGTGGTCGCTGCCGGCCATGTGCGCACTTTCGACGAGCTCCCCGAGTAGCTCGATGGCTTCATCTACGTGCGCGGGGGCAACCGAGAGGCTCAGCTGGAGCGACGCTGGAGTTGCACGTACGTCGAACGAGGTCCCCCACGACGCGAGCTTTCGCTCGATGGCCGCGGCGGGAAGCGTACCGCCGCCACCGTGGGCGAGGAGCTGGCCCGTGAGCAACGAGGTCCCGGGCTTCGCGCCATCCGTCGAGGAGCCGCCCAAGAGCACGAGCCGCACTTCCGCGATTGGTGCGCCGCGCGAGATGACGCGCAGGGCCATCCCGTTTTGCAGATTGAAGTGCCGTGCGGTGGGGAAGGGCGTGAGCGGCGGAGGTCCCGCGGGAGGCGGCTCCAAGAGGTCCCGCGGGAGCCCGCGCAAGCCGGCTTCTTCGATGCCGTGTGGAGCAACGACGGCCTGGGTGCCTGGTGCAGCGGGCTCTGCTTCCGGGCCTCGCCTGGGTGTGCACGAGGCGAAGAGCGCGAGCATGTAGACCGGGGCCGCGAAGCGTCGAGCCCACCGCAAGTGGTCGTTTGACAGGTACGACGGTACGAAGCGGTTCGCCCTCATCACTTGGTCTCCTGCGTCTCGAGGGCTTCGGCCACCTGCACGGACACGCGGCGGAGTTTCTCCGGCGGGGGCGGTTCGGGCGAAAAGCGCGGGAGTCTGCGAGCGTCGCCACCGAGGAGCTCGCTTGCGCCGAGCCAGCGTGAGCGGCCATCGGTTCTCGACAGGGTCTCCAGCCACTCCGTCCTCAGCGCGCTCCGCGTGCGTTCGCGATCCCCTGGCGGGAGCCCTTGATCAAGCACCGCTTCGAGGGCGCGATGAAGTGCTCGACGCGCCAAGTCAGCCTTTTGGACCCCGAGTACTTCGAAGCGGAGCGTACCGGGGCGGGGAGCCGAGTGGGTGATCGCTCGGGCGATCCCCGTTTCCACGACGGCTCGACCCCAGATCGAAGTGGGACCTCCCGCCAGCGCTTCGCCGAGGAACGCGAGCGCGGGTTCCTCCTCTGGGGGGAGTTGGATCTCGAAGTGGATCGAGTCCGCCGGATCGCCCGCGGTCCGGCCAAGGGGGGGAGCCCCGGGGCGAGTGGAATCGTCGGGGACGCTCCTCATCCCTTGTCCCATCGCTGGTCGGGAGCTCCCTGGAGCGCGGCACGAGAAAAGGTCGCGTGCCTGCTCGAGCGCTTCGTCACCGTCGACGTCGCCAGATATGACGACCACGCTCTCTCCAGGCTGGGCGCAGTGGGCGAGCGCGTGCGCCCAGAGCCCCAGCCGGAGCTCGGACGGTGCGAGGAGCGCAGTCGCGAAGTGCGTTCCGGCGACCCATCCGGTCTTCCAGGATCCACCGCGTGTGCGGATCACGTCGAGAGCCGCGCCGGGCGGGGCGGGCAGCTCCGTGCGGGTCACGCGAGTGACACTCACCGTAGTGGCTCGAGGCAGGGGTTCGATGACCAAGCGGAGTTCGTCGCCCAGGTTTCGCCGCCGCACGTCCTCGATCGCCAAAAGCTCGGAAGGATCGGCAGTGGAGACAGATTCCTTTGCTGCCGTGGCACTGCTGGACACGAAGAGCGGAGCGAGAGCGGGTGCCGCAAGGCGAAAGGCCCGCCAGGATGTCGAAAGCCGCATTGACCGTTGCTTACCACGATCTGTCGAGACGCGACTGGGCGGCCACGTAGTAGCTCACGAGGTGCGGATCGTTCAGGCGATTCGTCTCCACGTCGACCTCGCTCAGAGAATCCGGAAAATGAAAGGCTCGTTCGAGCTCCTCGTCCGTCAAGAACCGAAGCGCTAGGTGACGCGGTGGAGCGATCGCTTTGGGTATGTCGCCCGCCGTGGCCAGGACGAAGCCCCAGTGCCCGAACGAGGGAACGAAGACGTGGTAAGGGCGCACGCTGAGCTCGGCGCTCTCGATGGTGCGCGTGATGCACCAAAACGCCTCACGGGTGAAGAACGGGGATGTCGCCTGGACGCCGATCGCGCCGCCGGGCGAGAGGTGAGCCCGAGCAATTCGGTACAGACGCCGGCTGTAGAGCTTGCCTAGGGAGGGGCGGCTCGGGTCGGGAAAGTCGAGCAGGATGACGTCGAAAGCATCCTGTCGCTCCTCGAGCTCGGTCATGGCATCGGCGTTGATGATCTCGACGCGTCGATCGAAGAGGGAGTTCTGGTTCAGGCGTCGTAACTCCGAGTCCGAGCGGGCGAGGGCCGTGACTTCGGCGTCGAGATCAACGAGCACGACACGTTCGACGCCTGGCCACTTCAAGACTTCGCGCGCAGCCAAACCGTCGCCGCCGCCGCCGATGAACACGGTACGGACGCTCTTGGCGCTCGCCATGGCTGGATGAACGAGGGCCTCGTGATAGCGGTGCTCGTCGGCCGAGAAGAACTGGAGATTCCCGTCCAAATAGAGAGCCGTGCCACCATTTTCCTGCGTCAGGACGATGCGCTGATACGACGACTCCCTCGCGTGCCTCACGTGGCCCGCGTACAGGGCGCCCTCGAGGGTGTCGGTCGCGCGATCGGCGAACGCGGTGGAAGAAACCAAGATCAGGGTGACGACCACCGCGCGGGGGCGCGCACGGGCGAGGCTTCGGCGTTCCGACCCGTCCCTTGCCTGGAGAACCCAGGTGGATCCCAGTCCCACGACTGCGTTCAGTACGCCGCACACGAGCGAGGCACGCATCAGTCCCAGGTAGGGTAGGAGCAGTAGGGAGAAGGCGAGCGAACCGAGGAGAGCGCCCGCATAGTCGTAGGTGAGGGAACGGGCCACCAGGTCTCGAAATGAAAGGCGGTCTTTCAAGATGCGCATGAGGAGCGGCAGCTCGAGACCGACCAAGGTCCCGACCAGGACCACCGTCACGTAAAGAATCAGCCGAAATGCGTCGGTCAGGGCGTAGGCGGCAAAGAGCAGAGGAGCTGACGCTCCCCCGACGATCGCCGTTGCCAGCTCGATGTCCACGAAGGCTCGGCTGATCGACCGAGTGATGAATTTGGACAGGTAGGCCCCCAGACCGAGGGCCGACAGATACACCCCGATCACCGTGGAAAACTGAGTGACCGAATCTCCGAGCACGTAGCTCGCGACCGCGGCCATGGCGAGCTCGTACACGAGGCCCGCGGTCGCGATGACGAGAACCATGACCAAGAGGACGCTGGATACCCAGGACCGCTCCGGCCGGGTGGCGTCGTCCGAGCGCGTTTCAGCCTCCGACGGCAGAGGCGATGATGAGGCTGAGTCCAAGGATCACAGACCCGATCAAGATGGCCAGTGCGACGTTGTGGTCCTCCTCGATTTCCTTGCGGATCGAAAAAGGAGTCAGCGCGTTGATGACGGCAAAGCTCACCGCGAACATCACGATGCCGACCGTCGAGAACGCTATGGTCGAAAGGAGGGTCTCGATGAAGTTTGACCAGTCGATGTCCATACGGCTCGCGCGGTTTTGCCTCGAGGGTCCGTGACTCTCATCGGCGCGACGAGCCCGTGACACGACCGTGTCGAGCCGCCCGCCTGCGCCTGTCATATCACGGCTGACACGGGGGCTGCAGCGTCGACGTTTCGCGCGAGAAGAGCGAGGCACGGCCTCTCAGTGCAAAAAAACAAGCGAGGCCGGAGGCCGTGGAGTGACGAGGCGCGGAACACCGCCCCCGAGCAGGCCCCTTTGCGGGCCGCCGGGTCTTCCGGCGGACTGCGGGACTGCGGGACTGCGGGACTGCGGGGCTGATCGAGACTACGCACAATCGACCGGTGTCCTACATCGGGACACCGAGCGCCGAACGAGGCGTGGTAGCGTTTTCGATCCATTGGCTGACGTGGACGAAAAGCGGGACCTTCCGACGACCGATCCGGTCGCCGACTCTCCGACCCTCGACTCCGTCGTGCTCGACGTGGAGCTCGACAGGGCGGGCGCGCGCCGCGACTGGGAGACGGATGGTGCTTCGAGCGGCCCCCGAACGATCGGACCCGCACCCCGACCCCCCGAGGTGCGCACTCGACCAGCAGCCCCGAACGAAACGGTCGCTTCGAGCGACGCCGCTGTCCTGGACGAGCACGCGTGTCACGAAGAGCGGGTTTCGTATCACCTGCGCCTGCGAACCGGAATTGCCCTGGCCGTGGTTCTGTGGCCGTTCTTCGGCCTGACCGACTATGTGATTGCCCGAACTTCGGACACACCCCTGGCGGCGCTCCTGATCGTGCGGTTCTCGGCATGGGGAGTTCTACTTGTGCCGCTTGCGATCGTCTGGAAGAAGCCTCTCGTCCCGTACCGATTGGTTCGTTTGTGCGACCTGTTCACGTTCACCTTTGCTGCCGTGGCGGTCTCGGTTCTGGCAGTCCTGGCGGGTGGGGTTCACAGTTCCTACTTCGCCGGGGTCCTGCTCATCATCGTGTGCCGTGGTGCGTTCGTCTTCGACCATTGGAAGACCGGAGTGCGGAACTATGCGGTCGTCTTGGCGTCGTATCCGGGATTGATGATCTTCGCGGCGCTGGCCGATCCTGGTGTGGCGCATCAGCTTGGAACCAACAGGGGGCAAGCCGCGCTCGCTCTTCATTCATGTTTCGTTGCCTGCATGGCGGCCTTGGTCGTGGCAAGCGGGCACGCCTCCTGGGCATTGCGCCGCCAGTTGTTCGAGAGTCGCTCGATTGGACGCTACCGGCTGAAACACAGGCTCGGGGTCGGCGGGATGGGAGAGGTGTGGGCAGCACACCATCCCGGTCTCCGACGGGACGTCGCAGTGAAGATCCTCAAGCCAGGAGAAAATACTGCAGATCGCGTGCGGCGGTTCGAGCGTGAAGTCGAAGCAACCGTTCGCCTCAGTCATCCGAACACCGTGCGCATGTTCGACTACGGCGTGACCGACGACGGCCTTTGGTACTACGTGATGGAGCTCCTCCAGGGATCCGATCTGGGAACCGTCGTGAAGTCGAGTGGACCCCTTCCGCCCGAGAGAGCCCTCCACCTGATGCTTCAGGCCGCGCGGGCGCTCTCGGAAGCCCACGGAAAGCGGGTGTTTCACCGCGACATCAAGCCGGAGAACATCTTCGTCACCAACGCCGGCGGCGCGTACGACTTCGTCAAAGTCCTCGACTTCGGTGTCGCGAAGACGCCCGACGAAACGGCGAGCTCTCTCACCCAGACGGGCACGATTTTCGGAACGCCAGACTACATTTCTCCGGAGGCCGCACGTGGAGCGTCGGTGGACGCTCGTTCGGACGTGTACGGCCTCGGTGCCGTTCTCTATTTCGCGCTGACGGCCAAGCCACCCTTCGAGCTCACCAGCACGGGGAGCCTCCTCTACGCACACATTCACGACGAGCCCATCCCTCCGAGTCAACGCTCCGGACGAACCTTGCCCCTTGATCTCGAGGGGATCGTGATGAAATGCCTTCAAAAAGACCCGGCGGACCGATACCCCGATGCCGGTGTTCTCGCCGAAGCCCTCGAGCACTCTTCGTTGGCCGGTAGGTGGCGCCCGACGTCCGCACCCCTGGCGAAGTCGAGTGACCACGGCGCCAGCGATCTCGCGGGAGCTCCCACGGTGATCGAAATCCCCCGTTGACGCCGTCGGGCGGACGGGGCGCAAACTCAGGCGGATTTGGGGAGCAAGCCTTGTCGTTCGAGCATCGGCTCGAGTTGGGGGCTTCGGCCCATGAACCGTTCGAACAGAACCAAGGGGTCCTCGCTGTCACCCTGGGAGAGGATGTGGTCGCGAAATTCGGCCCCGACGAGGGTGCTGAACAGTCCCTCCTCCTTGAAGCGAGTGAAGGCGTCTGCGTCGAGTACTTCGGCCCATTTGTAGGAGTAGTATCCGGCGGCGTAGCCCACCGGATGGGAAAACAGATGGCTGAATGATGCGACGAGCGCGTAGTCGTCGGGGAGCTGGGTGGCCGCGTAGTCGTTCAAGATCCGATTGGCGAACTCGTTGACCTCCCCGTCGGTCGTCGGGTCGTATTCGATGTGCAGGGCGAGATCGACCGCTGCGAAGCCGAGCTGTCGCATTTGCGCGTTGGCGGCTCGAAAGTTGCGAGCGTTCATGAGCCGCTCGACGAGCTGTGCGGGGATCGACTCGCCCGTTTCATAGTGCTGCGCGAACGCATCGAGCGCGTCCTTTTCCGAGCACCAGTTCTCCATGATCTGTGAGGGCAGCTCGACGAAGTCCTGCGCCACGCGGGTGCAAGCCAGGCTGCGGACCGGCACCTGGCTCAAGCAGTGGTGCAGCAGGTGCCCGAACTCGTGAAACACCGTTTCGACGTCGCGATGGGTCATCAGAGAGGGCTTTCCTCCGGCAGGAGGCTGCGAGTTGGCGCAGAACAAAGCCACGTGCGGCTTGGGTGGTGCGGAGGCGACCAAGCCGTGCATCCACGCGCCGTCGCGCTTGTTCTCGCGCGGATAGAGGTCGGTGTAGAAAACGCCGAGCTCGGTCCCCGATCCATCGACGATGCGGTGGGAGCGCACGCTTTCGTGCCACGTGGGTAAGTCGGCCTCTTCGATGGTGATCCCGTAGAGCTTCTGCGCGAGGTCGAAGGCGCCCTGAAGCACTCGCTCGGCTGGAAAGTAAGCTCTGAGTTCCTCTTCGTCGAAGTCGTACACCCGCTTGCGTTGCTTCTCCGAATAGTAAGCCACGTCCCAGGGCGCGAGCTCGGGAGCCTCGGGGCCTTCGAGCTGCCTCCGAAACGCGAGCAGCTCTTCGTTCTCACGTCGGAAGGCGGCGCGGGTCTTCTCGGTCAGCTCCTGGACGAAGCGGCGCGCTTCCGCACCCGTCTTGGCCATGCGGTCTTCGGTCACCAGATCGGCAAAGCTCGAAAAACCCAGGAGATTGGCCTTCTCCCGGCGTAGCCGCAGGATGCCCGCGACCAGCGGCAGGTTGTTCGTCTTGCCGGTCACGCCGCGCCGGTTGAAGGCGAGCCAGATGTCGCGACGCAGTTCGGGGTCATCGGCGTAGGTGAGGACCGCGACGACGCTGGGAGCCTGAAGGGTCAGGCGAAACCCGTCGATGCCTTTGCTCCGGGCGCTGTCGCGAGCGGCAGCCAGCGCGGACGCTGGCATGCCAGCAAGCTTCGCTTCGTCCGAAATGATGAGCTCGAACGCGTTCGTCCCGTCGAGCACGTTCTGGGAAAATTGGGTGGTGAGCTTGCTGAGCTCCTGGTCGATGGCCTTGAGGCGTTCTTTCCCCTCGGGGGGCAGCTCGGCGCCGTGGCGGCGGAAGTCGGCCAGGGTCTTCTCGAGGAGTCTCGCTCGCGGTCCGGAGAGCTTTCCGGCCTCCTCCGTTTCCGAGAACTCTCGGAGAGCCCTATAGAGACCCTCGTTCAGGGCGATACTCGACCAGAAGGCGCTCACTTTGGGGAGCACCTCGTTGTACGCCTTGCGCAGCTCGTCCGTCGTAGCGACGCTTTCCAGGTGCTCGACGATGCCGATGGCGAACTCCACCTTCTCGGTGGCGGATTCGAGTGCGCCGAGCGTGCCCTCGTACGTGCGAGGCGCGGTCGCAATGTCGTCGATGCATTTCTGGGCTTCGGTCAAGAGCGCATCAGCGGCCGGCACCACGTGTTCGGCCCGGATTGCGTCGAAGGGGATGCGAGTCGAAAGCTGAGTGAGAGGATTCGTGGACGACATGGTTTTGGGGGACTTTCGCTGTCCGCGCGTCGATGTGCAACGTATTGTCCTTCGGTGAAGAACAGTCTACCGGTCGTATGAGCCAAGAGCCCGCCTCGGGCATGGAGAGCAGCGCTCCATGGGTGGAAAGCGGCGGGTGGTCGGCGTTACGAAAGGGGCAAATGTCCACCATCAATCGGCGGGAGGCTCTGAGCCTGGTCCTTGGCGGGCCTTTGGCAGCCGCCGCCTGTCGTCGGCAGCCACCGCCCCGCGTGGATGGAGAGGTCGTCGGGGCTTCCGAGAAGGTGGGTCACGTTCTCCGGGCGCTTGGCGACGCGGTTGTCGAGAAAGCTGTCCCGGGCCCCGAGCGCTTCGATGTCGTGGTCGTCGGGGCTGGTGTTTCCGGGCTGAGCGCCGCTCGTCACCTCGTGAGAGAGGGGGTGAACCGTCTTGTGGTCTTCGATCTCGAGGCTCACGCCGGCGGTACGGCAACCTCGGGGGCGCATGGAGTCGTGCCCCACCCTTGGGGTGCGCACTACGTGCCGACACCCGGCCCCGACAATGCCGCCCTCGCCGAACTCTTCGACGAGCTCGGGCTGTGGGAGGACCGGTCAAAACGCCTGGTCCGTGAGGAATACAGGGTCCGTGCTCCCGACGAACGGCTCTTCGTGAATGGGAGCTGGCAGTCGGGGCTCTTTCCGGGGGACGGGGCCGACCCCGAGGATCGCGCCGAGCTCGAACGCTTCTTCGGCGAGGTGAATCGATGGGTTGCCTTTCGCGATGCGCTGGGACGCCGCGCGTTCACCATCCCCATGCAACACGGCTCCGATGATCCTCGCGTCACCGCACTCGACAAGCTCTCCGCCGAAGCGTGGCTCGAGGAGCGAGGCTACCGTTCCGGTCGCCTCCGCTGGTTTCTCGAACTCGCCACCCGAGACGACTACGGCCTTTTGCTGCGGCAAACGAGTGCTTGGGCGCTCCTCTTCTACTTTGCGTCGCGCCGGCTCAAGCCCGGGGGCGATTCGGCGCCGTTCGTGACCTTTCCCGAGGGAAATGGGCGACTGACGAGACATTTGGCCTCGGTGGTGGGTTCGCGTCTCCGGCTCGGTCATCTCGTTACCGATGCGGTGCCTCATGAGGATTTCGTCGAACTGGCGGTGCTCGACGTCGCGCAGAGTCGTTTGCAGCGTGTCCGCGCAAGGCAGGTGATTTTCGCAGCTCCACAACTCGTGGCCCGCCGAGTGCTCCGGCCGTACCGAGAGAGTCCGCCGCCGTACGCGCGCGAATTCAGCTACGGGGCCTGGCTGGTCGCCAACCTCCACCTGAAGATGCGTCCGCCAAGCGCCCAAGGAACCGCTTGGGACAACGTGCTCTACGACAGTCCCTCCTTGGGATACGTGTCGGCTACCCACCAGGCTCTGCGCGATCGCGGGCGGGCGCTCTGGACGTACTACCTGCCGCTCACGTCGGATGACCCCGCCGAGGACCGACGCAAACTCTCGGCGTTGGGACACGGGGAGATCGTCGACGCGGTACTAACAGACCTCTCTCGACCCCATCCGGACCTCGGCGAGTTCGTCGAGCGCGTGGACGTGTGCAAGTGGGGTCACGCCATGATTCGGCCGACGCCCGGGTTCGTGTGGGGGCCGAGTCGACGCCGGGCTGCTGAACCTCTCGGGGGCGGTCCCGTGCCTCGCGTTCATTTCGGTCATTCGGATCTGTCGGGCGTCGCCCTGTTCGAGGAGGCGCAGGCTCGCGGGATTTTCGCTGCGTACGCTGCGCTCGAAGGCCTGCGGTCGTCGCCCACGGAGGGAACGTGAGGGCACCCTTTCGCGAGCGCTCTGGTCCTTGGCTTTGGAGCCCAGGGGTCGACCTCGGTGTGTTCGGGGGGAGCGCGGTACTGGCGCTCGGCCTGGTCGCGGGGCGTCACCTCACTGGTTGGACCTTGGAACCTTTTCCCGAGTGGGCGTGGCTCTCGTTCGTCGTCGCGATCGACGTCGCTCACGTCTACGCGACGCTGTTTCGTACCTACCTGGACCCCGACGAGGTTCGGCGCCATCCGCTCCGCTACGTTCTTGTGCCCCTCGTTGGCTACGCCTGCGGGGTCGCTCTTTATGCTGAGGGGGCGCTGGTGTTTTGGCGGGTGCTCGCCTACCTCGCGCTCTTTCACTTCATCCGACAACAGGTCGGTTGGGTGAAGCTTTACCGAGCGCGAAAGCGTGTCGCCTCTTGGGAGGCGGTGCTCGACGACGCCACCGTGTATTGGGCCACACTCTACCCCGTCATCTACTGGCACGCTCACCTGTCGGAGAGTCGATTCGCGTGGTTTTTGGAGGGCGACTTCGCCAGCGTCGAGCCTCTGGCGCGGGCGCTCCTGCCCGCGGCGAAGGCCTTCTGGCTCCTTTGCCTGTTCGCCTTCGCTGTCCGACAAGTGCAGCTGGGTCGCAGGGAGGGGCGCGTCGAACTCGGCAAGTCGGTCGTCGTGCTTTCCACTGCTGCGTGCTGGTGGGTGGGCATCGTGGCGACCAATTCGGACTTCGACTTCACGGTGACGAACGTTCTGATCCATGGGGTTCCCTACGCCGGATTGCTTTGGGCGTACGCGCGGGCTCGGGCGCACGAAGCGCCGGAGGCACCGGGGGCGCGGGTCGTGCGACGAGGCTTCGGCGCCTTCGTCGCCGTTCTCTTGCTTCTCGCTCTGCTCGAAGAAGTGCTCTGGGATCGATTCGTTTGGCACGAACGTCCGTGGCTGTTCGGCGGCGGGAAGGACACCTTTCCCCCGGCGGTCACGACTTGGATCGTGCCGCTCCTCGCCGTGCCCCAACTGACGCACTACCTGCTCGATGGCCTACTGTGGAGGCGGCGCGACGCGCGGGAGAGACCTGCGCAACGTCGCGCCATCGGCCTCTCGCTGAGCTGAGCTGAGCTGAGCTGAGCTGCTGCTGGCCGAGGCCTGCTCGCCGACGTTTGGGGTCCGCCGAGTCGCGTTGCCGGCCGTGCAGATGGCGCGGTACCATGGAAGGCTGGAGGTTCTTTCGACGTGGTACCGAACGACTCACCTTCCGACTCTTCCGTCGCCTCGGGGGACACCTCTCTCGAAGGCAAAGTGCTTTGGCGCCCTAGCGCCGAGCGCCGCGAAGGGAGTCGCCTTGCCGACTACATGGCGTGGCTCGCCGAGGAGGGAGGGCTCGCCTTTGCTCGCTACCCCGACTTGTGGCGCTGGTCCGTGTCCGACGTCGGGGGCTTCTGGTCGTCGCTGTGGGACTACTTCGAGATCAAGTCTCACACTCCCCCCCGCGAAGCTCTCGCGCGACGCTCCATGCCCGGCGCCATCTGGTTTCCCGAGGCCACGCTGAACTACGCGGAGCACGCGTGCTTTCTGCGTGGCACCGAAGTGGCCGTCGTGGCGCTGGACGAGTCCGGGGGAAGGCGAGCCGTCACGCGCGACGAGCTTTGTGATCTCGTTGCGCGTGCGCGCGCTGGCCTGGAAAAGCTCGGAGTGGGGCGGGGCGATCGGGTGGGGGCATTCCTGCCGAATGGACTTGAAGCCCTCGTCGCGTTCTTGGCGACCGCGAGTCTCGGTGGGATCTGGTCGAGCTGCTCGCCCGAGTTCGGGGTGAAAAGCGTGCTCGATCGATTTCGGCAGATCGAGCCCAAGGTCTTGCTCACCGTGGATGGCTATCACTACGGGGGAAAGAGCCACTCTCGGACGGCCGAGGTGATGCGGATCGTCGAGGGGCTACCGAGTCTGGAAGCGACCGTCGTCGTGTCCATCCTGGGTCTGGACGTCGAGGGCATCGATGGCACCGGGCGGCGCGGGCTATCGTTCGACGAGCTTTTGTCCGAGCACGCTCCGCTCGTCTACGAATCGGTTCCCTTCGACCACCCCTTGTGGGTGCTCTACTCGTCCGGCACCACCGGCTTGCCGAAACCCATCGTGCATGGGCACGGCGGCATCCTGCTCGAGCACCTGAAGGCGCTCGCTCTACACTCGGATCTTGGCCCGGGCAGTCGCTTCTTCTGGTTTTCCACCACCGGGTGGATGATGTGGAATTACCTGGTGGGGGGCCTTTTGGTCGGAGCGACGATCGTCCTTTACGACGGAAGCCCCGCCTACCCTGATCTGAACGCGCTTTGGGCCATGGCCGAGCGCGAGAAGGTGACGTACTTCGGAACGAGCGCCCCTTATCTTTTGGCATGCAAGAAGGCGGGGCTCGAGCCGGGGCGCGCGTACGACTTGTCCGCGATCACCGCCGTGGGGAGTACGGGTGCGCCGCTCCCAGCCGACGGATTCCAATGGGTCTACGAGCACGTCGGCTCGGACTTGCTCTTGGGATCCGTGAGCGGGGGAACGGACGTCTGCACCGCCTTCGCGCTCTCCTGTCCAGAGCTCCCTGTCCGAGCCGGGCACATTCAGTGCGCGGGCCTTGGCTGCAAGGTCGAGGCTCTCGACGAGCGGGGGCAGCCCGTCGTCGGAAAGGTAGGTGAGCTCGTCATCACGGAGCCGATGCCTTCCATGCCCATCTATTTTTGGAACGATCCGGACGGTGCTCGCTATCGCTCGAGCTATTTCGATGACTACGAAGGGGTTTGGCGCCACGGTGACTGGGTGAAGATCGATCCTGACGGATCGATGGTGATCTCGGGACGCAGTGACTCCACCCTGAACCGCGGCGGGGTTCGTATGGGCACGAGTGAGTTCTACGCCGCCGTGGAAGCGCTCGATGGCATCGTCGACAGCTTGGTGGTCGACACCACGACCGGGCCGGCTCAGGAGGGCAAACTTTGGCTCTTCGTGGTGGTCGGCGCGGGGCTCGAGGTCGACGAAGAACTGCGAGGGGCGATCGCGAAAGCGATCCGCGATCAGCTGTCTCCCCGCCACGTGCCCGACGAAATCGTCCAGGTGCGCGCAATCCCGCGAACACTGAGTGGAAAGAAGTGTGAGGTCCCCGTGAAGAGGATCCTTTCGGGAAGGGCGCCTGAAAGCGCCATCAACCGCGACACGCTCGCCGATCCGACCGCCGTGGACGAGTACGTTGCCCTGGCGAAGCGCCTGGTCAGTCGCAGCTGATGTCGGGAGGGATTTTCTGGCTTCAGCTCATTTCGGTCGATCCTGAAATACCGAGGCGAGCGACCTCAGCGCACAGGAACCAATCGAGGCACGCGAGGCCGCCGCCCAAAAACCACGACCGTCACAGCTTGACACAACCCGAGGCACGCGAGGCCGAAGGCCGAGGCGTGAGGAGGCGCCGCGTCGCCGCCGCCGCCTAAGTAGGAGCCGCTGGAGACCCGGCGGACCGTGGGGTGAACAACTGTCTTGAGTCAGGTGAAGAGACTGTTGCTGCCGTAGCCGCATATGGGCGGGCGACAGGCGGTCGGGGGGAGCTTTTCGTCGCGGAACAACCCGAGGCACGCGAGGCCGAAGGCCGAGGAGTGACGAGGCCGCCGCAGCACCGCCGCCGACCTTGTGGGAGGCGCCGGAGCGCAGCGGGACCGTGGGGTGAGGAGCGGCGATTCACTCGCCGCGACGAGGGGGGCGGGTCCGCCCCCCT
>JBNKGC010000157.1:0-14386 GCA_050289625.1 Polyangiaceae bacterium
ACCGTGGGGTGAGGAGGCCGAATTCACTTTGGCCGACGAGGGGGGCGGGGCCGCCCCCCTACTAGCTCGAGAAACCGACGGATCGAGGCGAGGGCGTCCCGGTCGAGATCCTCTTGAGTCTGCTCGGACGTTTTCAAGTAGGTCTTGGTGGCTTCGAGAGAGTGATTACCGGTTTGCACCACGTGGAGCTCATTCGGTGCCGTCATGCGGGACCGAACGTCCTCGAGGATGTCGAGCGGGCAGAGCGGGTCACGGGTTCCCTGAACGAAGAGTACCGGCGAGCGCATCTGGACGAGGACCTCGTCCCGCAGCTTTCCCGACTTTCCGGGGGACTTCAGCGGGTAGCCCAGGCAAATGAGGGCTCGCACGTCCTGTTCGAGCGAGAGGTGGCACCCGACGCGCCCTCCCATGCTCTTACCAACCAGCACGCCCGGGCTCTGTCGCCTCCGTCCGGCGTCGACCAGCGCTTTTCGATGCGCCTCGAGCAGCCGGGGGAATGGGTCGGGTGAGCGGCGGCCGGCCTGCATGTACGGGTAGTCGAAAACGATCACGTCACCCAGTTCCGAAAGCAGCTCCTTCCATCGACACATCCAGGGAGAACTCGATGAAGCTCCGGCGCCGTGAGCGAACAGAAACCAGGGACGGGGCATCGGCGACACGATAGCCGTCGCTGCACTGACGCGGTGGAAAAAAGCGGCCGGACCGGGGAAAGTTGGGGAGCGAAACCCGATCCGACCGACCTTCGCGCTGAGACGCGCAATGGAGTTACGTCGTTCCCTCGCGGGTTTTTAGGCCTGAGTGCGATTCCCGCGCACGTCGGTGAGCGGCGAGCCACGCAGGCGGTGCGCCGACGCCTCACCGACCTCTCACCATTCGGCCTTTGCTCGAGCGTCGTCGGGCGTCCGGCGGGTTCCCGGAAACTCCGGGTCATCTCCGGCGAGGCATTGAGCGAAAAACAAAATAGGTGGGCCCGCGGCCTCGGTGGAGGGGGGGGGAACACCGAGACCAGGCCCATGGGGGGCAGCAGCTCCTGTGGAGGGGGGGGGTACACAGAAGCGCTGCCCGCGCGCCGGGTTAAGCAAACCGCGTGCCAACTGTGCCGCTTAGTAATTTCAGATACTTAGGGAGCATTTTGGCCCACTGTTGCCGCTGTGGTGAAATGGGCGCATTTCCCGAATGACAGGACGAGGGCACGAAAGGGTCACCGGCGTAACGAACCCCGCCGGGATCGAGCCACCCCACACCGGTCACGTGGAAAGGCATCTGGAGTGGGTTCCCAGCCATTGGTCTGCCAGGGCGCTTGCCTCAAGATACGAATTCTCCGCATGAGTGACGCCAGGATCCCCGCCACCAGAGCCTCGGACAGCGACGACGTGATGTTTGCGCTCGAGACGGCGCGCGCTCGCTTGGAGAGGGGCGCGGCGGACGACGCGGCACGCTGGCTTCGCAAAGCCGCGGTGGCCGCAGAGGCAAAGGGCGAAGCCGCCCGGTCTGCCGAGCTGCGGGACGCGGCAAACACACTCGAAGGGAAGTTCGAATCACTACCGGATGAGGAGCAGGTCTTGTCGGACATCGATGACGAAGATTTCACCGATGAAACGATCGTGGACGACGCACCCCAGCTGTCGGCTCGGGAGCCGTCAGTCCGCACGATCGCTACACCGCCCACTCCGGTGGCGCGGCCCCCCCGTCCTTCCAAGTCCATTCCGATCCACGGCGCGATTCGCGTGTCCGTGCGCCGGGCCCTCGGAGGTCGGCTGGAGGCCCGTCCCCTCGGTGAGGACGAGGCGCCGGGCGAAGGGGAGGAGGCCGCCTTGCTCGTGCCCATGCGGGCGGGTGCCAAACTCGTTTGAGCGAGCAGGC
This sequence comes from Polyangiaceae bacterium, assembly GCA_050289625.1. Taxonomy (GTDB): domain Bacteria; phylum Myxococcota_A; class Polyangia; order Polyangiales; family Polyangiaceae; genus NIC37A-2. The sequence continues at coordinate 1,864 of JBNKGC010000157.1, forward strand.
TCAGCGAGCTCTTCGGAGCGCCTGCAGCGTCGCCTCCGTGAGGCGAACCGATCGACGGGGAACCCGGGCCATCGAGAACACCGGCACGGCTGATGCGGCGGTGATTCGCGCCTCGTCTTGTCGCGATTCCAGGACACCCGAGCACATCGCGACCCAGCCGACCACGGCGCGAGGATCAGTGCCAGCAGCCCGGAGCTCCGAAAGGCTCAAATCGTCCTCCCGCTTCGCGAGGCGTCGCCCTTCGGCGTCGCGAACCAGCGGAACGTGGAAGTAGTGGGGGGATGGTGCTCCGAGAGCGTTCAGAAGCAGCTTTTGCCGCGCGGCGCTGGGGAGAAGATCATCGCCCCGTACCACTTCGGTGACCCCGTCGACGAGATCATCGACGACCACCGCCAATTGATAGGCTGGCGTTCCATCACGCCGCGTGATCAGAAAGTCCCCCGCTTCGGCCTCCACATCGAAGGCGCCGGCGCCCAGATACTTATCGTCTATCGTCACCATGCCGCTGGGGACTCGGAATCGGAGCCCGGCGCTGCGACCGGCCCCGGCGGTCGCCTGCTCGATCGTCTCGAAGCGGCCGCGACACGTCCCGGGGTAACGCATTTCAGTCACCCCTTCTTGGGGAGCGCTCTGCGCCGTCCGAATGTCCCCGCGTGTGCAGACACAGGGATAGGCTCGCCCCCGCCCGTGCAGGGTCCGAGCAGCGTCCCGAATACGGTCGAGGCCGGCCGATTGAAGCCGCGGCTCCCCGTCCCAGTCCAGGCCGAGCCACTCGAGATCGCGCAGGGCTGCGTCGACGTGTTCGGGCCGCGAGCGGTCGCCGTCCAAGTCCTCGAAGCGCAGAACGACTCGCCCGCCTCGAGAGCGCGCATTCCACCACGCGAGAAGGAAGCTCCGAGCGTGCCCCAGATGCAGGTTGCCCGTGGGGCTGGGTGCAAGCCTGCCGACTGGACGCCCTTTATCGGGTCCGCGGCTCGCCGGTGGAGCAGGCGATGATGGGTTGGATGGTGGTGTCGGTAGCTCGGTCACGCGGGCGCGTCATTGTGACCGAAAGCCCCTGCGTCGTCGACGAACCGAGGAGTGGCGCCCGCCCTGGTTACCCAAGGGCCAGTCAGCGCTTTGCCACCAGGTACGCAAGCCAGCCCGGTTGGTTTTCGGCGCGCAGCCGCGCGCGGTAGCGCTCGACCTCTTCGTCTTCACTCGTATCCCAGTACACCTTGACGTCGGAGAAGCCGGCTTCGGTGAGGACCTCCTGGATCTCCGGGAGGGTCCAGTAGCGCCACTCGTAGGTGAAGGCCTTTTCGAGCTTCGTCCCGTCTTTGAACTCGAAATGAATGTGATTGACGATTTCGTGCCCGATGGGGTCGAAGGCGTCCTGATCCCAGACGTAGGTGAAGCCCGCGGGGATCTTGCGGGACTCGAGCATGGGCTCCTGTGATTCCCATCCGCCGTAGGAGTCGAGCAGGAAGATCCCCTCGTCCTTCAGGGCCGCGTGCACGCAGGCGAAATACTCGCGGAGCTCGTTTCGCGTGCGGAAGATCCAGTAACTGAAGTTCAGCGCGTTGACGACGTCGAATTTGTCGGAGGTGGGGTCGCGCACGTCCTGTTGGAGCAGCGACACTCGTCCGGCGGCCTTTCCCAGCACCGAGACGTTGTTCTTCCGTCCCCAATCCAGCGTGGGTCCGTCGATATCCACTCCGGTCGCCGTTCGGTCCTTTTGACTCTTCACCCAAGCGCTGCAAAGGAGCGCCGTACCGCAGAAGTCCTCTCGCATCGACAAGGGCTTGCGGCCGAAGGTGGCACGGAAGGTGCGATCGATGAACGCGATCTCTGCATCGGGAGCCTGAACGCTCAGCTGATACAGCTCGTGTCGATCCGCAGTCTTGGCGGTGAACTTTCGCTTCGCGCTCTTCTTGGGCGAGTCCTTCTTGGACTTCTTCGCTTTCTTGTCGTTCTTTCCGCTCTTGGCCACGCTTGGCTCCTTCTGCCGATCCGGATTTTTCGGGGCCGGATCGAGGGGAGGTACTAGCTGTCGACCTTCGGATCGTAAAGGTCAGGGAGCGGGGCACCCGAGAGTCGTCGCCCAGGTTCGCCGGTCTGCCGTCCAGCTGATGACCGCGCCCTGCTTCGTGGGCGCCACGGAGATGTCGTTGAACGCACGCGAATTCGCGAGAACCTCGGGCTGTCCCATCCTGTCGCCGTCGAGCGGCGCGGCCTGCAATTGTTGCGGTGCCCGAGGTTTCGTGGAGCTGGGAACCGCATAAAAGACGTAGCGCTTGCCGCAGGCGGCTTCCGCCACGACCGGGGCCGGATCGATACCGTTCGGGTAGGGACGCCACTTCACCTGCTCCACTTCCGTGGGATTACTCGGCAGGAGGAAATGGGCCAGACCGAACTCGGTGATGTTCTTCGCCGTGGCGAGGAACCCCATCGTCTGCCCTTTCGCGACGTTCACGGCGGTGAGCTCGGACAGGGCGTGCGATCCGGGTCCGACCCACACGACTCGATCGGGGTCGAGATTCACTCGACGCTTGGCGACTCGAATCCGACGGGCGTGCACCGGTGACATGCCGGTGCGGCCGGCGAGCGTCAGGGCCAGAGGGGTGGTGCCGTTGGGCACGAGGATCACGCTGGTGGCAGTCGAGCCGTCGGGAGAGAGGATGTGAGGCTCTTGTCCCTCGACCCAAAGCATGGCGATGGGCTGGTCGCCTTGCTTGCCGACGAACGCCACGAGATCCCGATCACCCACTCGGATTGCCGAGGTGCGCGTGCCGGGTTGGGCGCCTTCGACGAGGACCTCCGACTTCTCCGAGCTGAACCCTTTCTGGCGGTGGAGCCGGGAGTCGGAACCAATCCAATAGGCGTTTTCGCCCACGACGGACGGACCGCGACCGTATTTGGCGAACTCGGTGGCACCCAGCTCGAGCTCCTGGAACCTGCCGCTATTCCGGAGCGCGGCGAGGACGATCTCGTTGTCCTTGGTGGCCAGGACGATGCCTTGGGGCGTGGCCGTGGCAGGGCCCGCTGGCGCGATGTCCTGAAGCTCCCCCAGCTTCCACTTGGTGTTTCCGGCGACGAGGCTCGGCGGAGGTTCGGGAGGGGCCGCGGGTGACGCGCTCGTGGATGGCGGCGTCTCTTCCGCTTCGCCTGCGGCTGCCTTGTCGTTCGCCTTGAATTCGTTCTTCGGTGCGGATTCGGTGCCGGTGCCGACAGCTCCGCCTCCGGTACCGAGACTTCGATCGCGCGAACAGCCACCCAGTGCGGCGAGGAGGACGAGTCCGGTCAGAAGGAGGGCCGACGGACGGGCGTGGTGAGATGCGAGCACGAGCCCGACATGTGCCACAACTCGGCCCAGGGCACACGCGACTCTCCCGCGGAGGCTCGTTCGAGCGGAGCGCGACGAGGCCTGGGGGGACCGGGACTTGGCTTCGCGTCCCTTTGCTGGAAAAGTCGCCCCATGGGACGTGCGATCCGGCTCTGGGTACCGAGCTTGGTGTTCTGCGCCGCGGCTGGCTGCCAAGCGGGCAAGGCGCCGGGAGCCGAAGGGCCGAAAGTGGCACCGGTTCCTCAAACCGGTTCGGAAGAAGCAGCGGAGGGCCCCGTACCCGACGTGTCCCCCGAATCGGATGCGTCCGCGGCCGTCAGCCCGTTGCCTCCGGACGCGACCGCATCGGCGCCAGCGCAATCGTCGGGACGGGAGGCGGCGGGATCGGACTCTGCCGGCGGTCCCCTCGACGGGCGGCGCCCTGAGCCGAAGCGCGGGCTTCCCGAGATCCGTGTGCGCCACATCGGGATGCACATCGGAGGCGGCCCGAACGACGGCGAGACCAAGCGCCCATTTCTGCGGGCAATCGAGGCCCGGAACGAGCGTTTTCTTGGCTGCTACCGCCAGGTGGACCGACCGATGGCGGGGGGAACCTACGGCGTCGACCTGTATGTCGGCCGTCGGGGGAAGAGCCCGGAAGTGCGGGGCGCTCGGCAACGACTCGGTGATTCAGACTTCGAGTCCTGCATGAACGATGCGTTCCGCTCGGTTGACTTCGAGCCGCCGGGCAAGCCGACCGTTCTCAGCTACTCGCTGCGCTTCGACGTGATCGACCCGACAGCTCGGTGAACCGAGGGGGGGAGCTCGTCACTCCTCCGGGGGCATGGTCGAGGTCGGCAAATGGCCGCGGAGGCGCCGGATCCGCGCGAGCGAGTTCAGGCGCGATTCGACTCCCGAGTAGAGACCCCGGTACACCTCTCGATAGAGGTGATCGTAGAAGGGACGGGCGCGGCCCGGCTGAAACCGCAGGCCCGTGCGGGTCATCTTCCGAACGGCAACGTCGTAGCTCTTGGATTCCATGTCCTACCGCGGCCAAAATGGCCGCGCCGAGGGCCGTTGCCTCCGGAGTCTCACAACGAACGATCACCCGGCCGAGCACGTCGGCGAGGATTTGGCACCAGAGCTCGCTCCGCGAGCCTCCGCCCATCACCACGATTTCGCGGCTCGGTTTTCCGGTGACGGCCTCCACTCCCTCGAGGTGGAGCCGCTGCTCCAGGGCGATCCCCTCGAGCACTGCGCGATAGAAATGCTCGGGTCCGTGCCCTCCGTGCAAGCCGAGCACCATACCGGTGGCATCGTCGTTCCAGTAAGGGTTCATGACGCCGCACCAGTAGGGGAGGACAACCAGTCCGTCGCTCCCGGCTGGGACCGCGGGTGCCCGAGCCTCCAAGTCCTCGAGGTTTTCGAACTTGGTGCGGTGTCCTAGGAATTTCTCGAACAGCCAGTTGATGGTGAAGGTGCCCCCCTGAAGATCCGTTTCTAGGCAGTACTGGCCGGGGTTCGCCGCGTAGAGGGTTCGGAACGCCTGATCGATTTGGTAGTCCGGTTGCAGTACACCCGAGACCACGGCCGTTCCCAGATTCAGGTAGGCGCGTCCGGGCGAGACGAGCCCCGCCCCGAGCGCCGCCGCCTGCCCGTCGCCAGCGCCTGCGTAGAACATGAAGCCTCGAGGGAGCTCCAAGCGTCTCGCTGCGCCGGCCTCGACGACTCCGATCGGAGCTCCGGGTTCGACGAGCGCGGGGAGCTGATGACTCTCGAGGTTCAGCAACTTCAGCAGGGGTTTTGCCCAACGTCGCTTCCGCATGTCGACGAGGCCCATGGGGTCGGCCGAAGCGAAAGACGAGACCGAGCGCCCCACGAGCCGGCGAGCCAAGAACCCGTGAACGTCTGCTACGTGGGCCGCGCCGACGAGTTCCGGGTGGTGCCGGAACAGATACATTAGCTTGTAGAGGGAAGGCGTGGTGCACGCTGCCTTTCCACTCAGGGCGTGGAGTCGAATCGCTCCGATGTTGCGTGCGGCAGCGGCCACTTCATCTCGGCAGCGGGCGTCCATCCAGACCAGCGCGGGGGCGAGCGGTTCTCCTGCCGCGTCGGTGACGACCACCGTCTCTCGCTGGTGGGTTACGGCACCTGCCAACAGGCGCGCGCGTGCCTTGGGTTTCACGCCGAGCACTGCTCGCGAGACCGCCTGCACGGTCGCCTCCCACCACGCGTTGGCGTTCTGCTCGTACCCGTCGGGCTCGGGGTTTTCGAGACTGAGCGGCGAACGGCCTTCGGAGATGGTGCGCCCTTCGCTGTCGAAGACGATTGCCTTGCACGAGGTGGTGCTGGCGTCGATGGCAACGAGGAGCGGCGCGTCGGTCACGGGTGGGCTCCGAAGAATCTGTCGAACGGCATGGCGACGGGTCGGTCGTCGAGGGCCACCTCCGCCATGTGCCTCAAGAGGGGGAGGTCGTGGGGGCTGATGGTACCCGCGGCCTCGAGGCGCGAGACCGCATCACGCATTGTTCTGAGAATGTGCAAACACTCCAGGGTGGCCCCCTGCATCGCTTGGATGGCTCCCGCGACTCCGATGCCTGATCCCAAGTGTGCGCCGAAGCGACCCGTCCGACCACCGTTCGTCGTGACGTCCAGATCGCCCGCGCCGGCCAGGCCGGCGGCACTCCGCGGGTCGCCGCCGAGCAGCGCTACGATCTGCTGCATTTCGACGACGCTTTGGGCAAACACGGCCGATTCGTAGTTGTGCCGTGCAATGCTGCCCGGCTTGCCGCCCGAAGCTGCGTGTTGCCCGGCTGCGAAGGCGATGCCCATCGCATAGGCGTTCTTGAGTGCCGCGCAGGTTTCGACTCCGACGACGTCCGTGCTCTCGAACACGTGATAGTAGTCGCCGCGCGCGAGCGCTGCACATCGAGCCACTGGCGCCCGATCCCGCCCCGCAAAAACCACGCAGGTATCCACGCGCCGTGCCAACTCGCCAGCGATGCAAGGGCCGGCGACGCCTACGGGGTGGATCCTCTCTTGCAACGGCGCCGGGAGTTCTTCCCGAAACGCGTCGGGGAGAATCGCGAGCCCGTCGGCGCCGGATTCGAGGCCTTTGGCGATGGATAGGATCGGTACGTCTGTCGGCAGCGTGGTCCCGAAATGGGGAGCCAGAGTTCGAGCTGCCCAACGCACCCCTTCCGAGCTGACTCCGAGCCCCACGAGCTCGGCTCCCGAAAGGGCTTCATCGAACCTCTCGAACGGGTAGACGCGGAGCTCTGCTGGAAACGCGATGCCCATGTTCGGGTGAACGCGGTCCTTCAGCAGGCGCTCGACGATGCTCGCATCCAAATGGGTTCCGACGAGTCGTACTTCGTGCCCTCGATCGATCAGGGGGACGCAGAGGGCGCTCCCCATCATGCCTGCCCCGAGAACGGTGATGACGGCCACCTTGGGGAAGTAGTGCACTGTCTCGGAAGCCGCAATCCACGTCCCTCCCCCGTGGTGGGGGGCGTTGCAGGGTGGTTCGGGACCGTGCCTCGTTCTCTGGAGTCACCGTCGGTGATAGTCATGGGGCCCATGGCTGGTCCCAACTACCTGACGCCCGCGGGAGCTCGGAAGCTCCAAGAGGAGCTCAAACGGCTGGTGTCTGTCGAGCGCCCGAAGACGGTTCAAGAGGTTTCCGACGCGGCGGCGCAAGGCGATCGGTCGGAAAATGCCGAGTACATTTACGGCAAGAAGCGGCTTCGGGAGATCGATCGGCGGATTCGGTTTCTCTCGAAGAAGCTCGACGCTGCCGTGATCGTCAAAGCGGATGAAGTGCGTACGGACGAGGTGCGCTTCGGTGCGACGGTCGAAGTGGAGGACGAGGAGGGGGTGAAGAAGACCTACACCCTCGTCGGTCCCGACGAATCCGATCCAGCGAGCGGCTACCTGAGTTTCAAGTCGCCGCTCGGCCGCGCCCTCATGAAAAAGCGGGTGGGCGACGTCGCGGTGGTGCAGCGACCCGCGGGCGAGATCGAGCTCGAAATCGTCTCGATTCGCTACGACTGAGCTAGTTTCGGGCGAAACTCGCAGCGCAGCGGCGAGGCGGGGTCCTTGTCGAAGACCCTGAAAAGGTCACCGCCAGCCGGCGATACTGGGTGCAACGGAGGTCCCAATTCGCGTCGGATCAGGGGCGTGCGCCTTCGTCGTTCCTGTGCGTTGCCTCGAGGAGGAGTGAACCCGTCGATCGGGGCGCTTCGTCGAACTGCGGAACCGGCCGTTGGCGAAATGAGAAGCGCCCTGACGCCCAGGTGAGCGCCGTGCGCAACACGTCCACCGGATCGCGCACCTCTCCGGAGAGCCGCGCCGAGGTGACTGAGCCTTCGGCGAGGTCGAATTCCCCAAACGCGCCGCCCGGCGTGGTCACGGTGAGTCGTCCGGTGCGGCGTTCCAGCTCGAACATCGCCAGCAACGTCGACAGCGAGAAATCGGCGACGTCCCCGCTCATGACACCTGCTTCGGCGTCGTCGAGTGAGCCGAGCGGATCGCCGCTCCACGCCTCGCCGCCATTGGGGCGCCCCGGCACTTGCTCGACCGCGGGCGGGTGAACGGTCTCACGGATTGGTGAGTCGAGACGTCCGGGTCTCAGACTGCCCGGGTGATACGATTCGCGCGCCGGCGTGGCGACGCCCAGGTGCCGTTCGACATCCGCCACACGTGTGTCTAGTGACGCGATGAGCTTTCTGATTCGGGTTTGCTCGTCCAGAACGCGCTCGGCGAGCCCGATGTTCTGACTGAGCAGATCGTTCATGCGGCTCGCGCGACTCTTCTCTCGTGCGGAGCTCAGGGCGAGGCGATGACCGATCGCCTCGAGCCCGTCCTCGAGGGCTCCGAGCATTTCGAACATGCGTTCGAAGGCGCGTCCGGCCGGACCTCGGAACACAGGCATCGACTCGAGGCGCCGTAGTGTTTCGGTGCTCGGCGGAGCGCTATCTGGTGTCGCTGCGGCGCTTCCGTGTGCCGTCTCGTGCACGCCGCTCTCGGCGACGCTGGCGGTCCCGTTCTCCGACGCGTTCGTTTTCTCTTTCGAGGGGCGCTCTTCTGACCCCGGGGGCTCCGTGGGGTGGGCCGCCTCCGGCTGCAGGTAAGAGACGAGCCAGCGATTCCACGTCGACTTGCGCCAGCCTGCCAATTGCCTTGTCGGAAGTCCCATCATCCCGTCGAAGCCGCTCGGTTTTCGGCGCGAGTCGCGGTGTTCGAGACTCTGCAGCCCTGAGTGACTCGCAGCCCTGAGTGACTCACGTATCTCGGATAGGCCGGGTGGGGCAAGAGGCGGATTTGCTTACGGAAGCTGCCGGGTGCCGATGACGCCCCGAGTCACGGGGCCTCGAGGTACTGGAAACATGCGCTCGGGTGGCCCGGCTCACGCGACGTCGTCGTGTGCGAATTTCTCGTCGGGATGTCCAACTCCGCCCCGGGATCCGCAATTCGGGCCAGGTGATGCGCTGGAGTCACGACTTCTTCCGCGAAACGGTCGAGAACCACGGGGCTGGAGTCTTTCGATGAAATGCGGCGGAAACAGGTATGTCCGAGGGGCCGCCGTTTCCCGGGGCACGCTCCGCGGAGTTCGAGAAATAGCGCGAAGTCGAGAACCAGCCAGCGGCGGAGGTGACAACGGCTCAGGGGTGGTCGAGCGCGAGCGCGGGAGTCACCCTTTCGTCGAACACGACCAGCGTGCAGGGGTCTCAGTCGCCCGAGGTCGATTTCCCTACTACGGCGATGTGAAAGCGACACTGGGCGCTGCACCCTGGCGGTCGACAACAGCGATAGCGTCTTCCTCTTCACGCGGGGCCGGTTCTTTCGGTCCGGGTCGACGAGCGCCTCCTTTGCGCGGCGGCTGAGCGACCGCTGCACTGCGTCAGTGAACGCTCGCAGCACCCTCGCCGAGAGTGTCTCGCCGAAGACGATGATCCACCTGTAGGTGTGCTCCCTACCGTGGAGGCTGCGCGCCTTGCTCGCCACAGCAGGGTGCTGAAAAAGCACCCTGCCCATGAGCAACACCGGTGCCCGCGCACACGGCCCGAGCCGGGGAGGAAAGCAAACCCCTCGCTTTCAAGGGGTTTGCTTTCCGGACGCGTTTGCTTCCCTGGCGCCGATCAGCACCGCAGGCTGCTGAAAAGACTTTTTCAGCAGCCTGTTAGACAAGTTGCTCTGCTCCGCGACAGCGGCCCATCACCCTCGCGTGTGAGCGGGGCGAAGGCCGCTACACCATCGAGGTGGGGGAGATCATCGCCCGTGCCATTTTCGTGCCGCTTCAGCGAATTCGCGGCACCAAGCGGCCAGTGCTCTGCGGCAATGACAAGGTGTGGGGCCGTTCCCCGCCGCCAGGGGAGCAACTCATCAGCGGCTCACGACTATGGCCGCGAAGGAGGTCCTCGAGCCCCAGCGACGTGCGGCGTCCCGGCGGAGACACGGGGGGATGCGGCAGACGCGAGCGGACGATATGAAGCGTTCCTGAAACAGAGCGTTCCGTTATTCCTCTCGCCCCGACGCGCCGCGTCGGGCAGCGGAGCGAGAGCAAGCGACGATCGACGGCGACGCATGGGAAGTTGTCTAGGAAGGGAGCCGCTCCTGTTGTAGCCTCCCGGCCACCGTGATGACTGCTTATTCCCGTGCTCCCGAAGCCCAGATCCTTTCCGCTCACGATGGCCTGGTCATGGCCCAGGTCGGCAACGTGTGCGTTGCCTTGTGGCGCAAGAAGCCGACCGTAGAGCGCTTCCGCATCCAGAAGCGGTACCTCGACGATGCCGTGCGGGCACGTCCGGGGGAAGTCGCCTTCCTCTGTATCGTAGAACCTGGCACCGAGCCGCCGGACGAGGACGTCCGCAAGGCCTCGTCCGAGATGGTGAGCGCCCATGGCACGAACCTGAGGTGTATGGCTTTGGTGATCGAAGGGACGGGCTTCCGTGCGGCGATCACCCGGAGCGTACTGTCGGGAATTGTGCTCCTAGTCCGGAGCCCTGCTCCCGTTAAGTACTTCGACACACCAACGTCGGCCGCCGAGTGGATGCAGGACAAGGTGAATATCCACTCGGTGAGCGCTTTCGTACGTCAGGTGGAAAGTTTGCGAAATGCCATACCACTTGACTAAATGACTGTGATAGACTGACCGAAATTTGGTGGTTGGCAAAGACGACGCCAGCTTGAAACAGGGAGGTCTTATGTTGATGTCAGAGCGGTTGTGTGGGGTGGTTCTCGGGTTCCTCGGTTTGGCGTTTCTGCCCGCCTGCGGGGGCGTGGCGGACACCGAGGAGAGCATTGCGACTACGGTCGAGGAGCTCGGTTGCGAGCCCCCGATCGCAACCGCCCACGAGTACATGGAGCTCGACCTCGTTTTCCCGGCGGGTGTCGCGGGCGATGACGAGGCGATCTTCGTCGGCTCGCCTTTCGAGGGTCGAGTCGTGGCCTACTCACGTGAGCTGCGGCAGCCAATGGGCGACCTGCCCCCCCCTCCCGAAGGGTTCGTTCTGCCCTACATCATGAAGTCGGTGATGGATGGGCGGGTAGCAGTCATGGACGCGGGCGGGTTCCCAGATCCCACCTCCGGAGCGACCGTCCCGGTGGTGTATGAGTATTCCTACACCATGGGGGAGGGGCCCGATACGTTCCAGGCGCAGCTCGTTCGCGCCATTCCCTTCGATGCGGGTCCGATTGTCTTCGCCGAAGACGCCATTCAGCTCGAAGACGGTAGCTACCTCCTGGACGACACCGTGCTCGGGTCGATCTGGGCGGCTGATCCGAGCGGCAACGTCCGTCTCGTCCTCGGGCCCGAGGACTTCGATTTGGCGAACGCCATTCCCGAGACCGCGTTCTGCACCACGATGCCGCTGATCCACGTGGGGGATATTCCGTTCCTCTTCACGGATACCACCATTCCCGGGATTGGCGGTATGGCCGCCCGGGGAGGCAATCTGTACTTCTCGTCCGCCTGCGCTGGAGCTGTGTTCTCGATCCCGCTGGCAAGCCTGTTCGACGACCGGGAGCCCTGGGAGCGCGCAGCGGACATCGAGCTCGTGTCGGCCAAACCGGCGGGCGTTGCCGTGGAGCAGCTCCTCGGGACGACGTTCAATCCCTTCAAGCCCAATGATCCCTACCTCTACGCGGCGGACAGCCTGCAGCTGCGGGTGATTCGCATCGACGTGCGAACGGGCGAGCGCGAGGTCGTGGCCGACGACCCGCGGCTTTTCAACTTCCCCTCGTCGCTCGCGTTCGTTCCGAACCCGGGCACGGGCGGTGAGCCTTCGACACTGTTGGTGGTCTCCAATCAGCAGCATCGCGATCCCCTGCTCAACGACGCGATCAGCGAGCCGATGCTCGAGCCGCCGTATCTCGCGACCGAGATCAGGATTCTCCCGACGCCGTAAGCGCTGATCTAGCAAGGAAAATGCACGTTCGACGGCGTCCCGCGGCGCCGTCGGACCTCGCAGTGCTGACAGCCTCCCCTCGGTGACCACCACCGATGCGGGCTGGAGCCCCTTGTACCTCCGGGCTCTGAACCCTCCGCACCGGCTGTCCGCTGGAGCTCGCGGACCTTCGGCGGTCGAGGCGTGCGCGCACGACGAGTCCACCTCGGTTGGTCGTGTTCCCGATGAGATGACGACCGTCTCGTACGTCCGCAGCGGCCTGCCCCGCCAGTTGATCGAGATGAAGGAGAACAACCGATGTTCGATCTTGTTCCACTTGCTCGTTCCGGGCGCGCAATGGCTGACACGGATCGTGCCAGCTTGTCGGCGAGCTGCTGTAGCTCGCACTTCCACACCTTCGACCTCGAGCTGTTGCTGCCGTCCGCACCGGCGGTGATGAATATCTCGCGTGCGTCAGGGTATCGCTTCGAACCGACCTGTTTCCACCACGCTTCGATGGACGTGACCGTCGAACTGCTTGTTCCGGTCTGGATGCTGCGCGCCCTCTACGGACTTGTTCCACGGCGGCTACCCCACCGTACCCAATTGCGTCTGCTTCGGCGCCCGCCCACAGGCGACGCGCTCGTTCGTCCATGGTCGCCTTCAGCAGGCGGAACGAGCGTCTCGACTGCACGTGCCGCTCATGTTTTCTTCGATCATCGCAAGCGATGCTCGCTGTAAGCGGTCGCGACTCGCGAATCGTTCATTCATAACGACATCGCCGCGGAAACCGCCGCACCCTGATCACTTTCCTTGCTGTCCGCCTCAAGGA
>JBNKGC010000158.1:0-14145 GCA_050289625.1 Polyangiaceae bacterium
GCTCTAGTTGCTTGTTTGGTCGCGACAAACGGTAAACCGTTTGTCGCTCTAGGGCACGATGATTTAGGGCGCGCTTTCGTCCGCGGGCGCGACTCGGTGAATCGTGGCATTGAAGGCGACCGCCAACCTCTCGCCCTCGCCCGCGTAGGGATGGGCGTAGTGGTAGATCCACGATGGGAAGAGGACGAGGAGCCCCGCCCGGGGTGTGAGGGTAAACGTGTCGGCGTTCTTCCAAGCCTCGGTGTGAAACATGCCGGGGCGATTTCGCGGATCAAGAAAGCTCAATGCCCCACTGTGGGGCCTGCCGGGCGCTTCCGAGCCGGAGTCGATGTAGTACACGCCCGACACGTGGCTGTTTGGATGGACATGCGGCTTGGCCGAATCTCCATGGCGGTAGACCATGGCCCATCCCTCGAGCTGCATGAGAAGCTTGACGGAGCTCGGATCGCGCCCTTGATCCCTGCCCCAGTACTGCTTGACCGCGGCGCGCAGGTGCTTCGTCAGCTCCTGAGCCTCGGGCTCCGGCCACTTGAAGAAGTCGAGCTCCGAATGCCAGCCGCCTTCGTTGCTTCGCGATAGACCCTCGCTCGTGAGCTCTCGACCCAAGACCGCTTCGCGAAGCCCCGCGTTGATACTTCCGACGTCTGGCAAGATCCGCTCGAAGATCAAAGTCGGAAATCCCAACCGGTAGTGTTCGTCGATGCGGTAGACCATCTGCCCAGGAAGGTACTCGCTTCGCCTGAACCCGCAACGAACTGTCGTTGTCGGACCCCCGACAGTCAGACAAGCTTGTCCGAGACCCATGCGTCGATTCCTCGTTCCCTTCGTTCTGGCTGTCGCAGCCGTTGTCGTCGGCTTCTTTCTGGGCACCGCCTGGAAGCCCGAGAAAGAGGAGCCGCCGCCCGCGGAGGTGGTGGAGAGGCACTCGCCCAACGTCATCGTGGCCGTGCGCGGGCTCGCGCGCCTCGAGGGGGCCGAGTATCACATCGAGCGCGTCGTCGACTTGAAGGAGCGTCAGTCGCGACTCCACGGGCTCATCGAAGCCGAGGACGCGATCCTCCTCGTGGCCGTGGGAAAGGTCGTGGCCGGTGTCGACTTGTCGGAACTCATCGAGGCGGACGTCGTGGTCGATGAGTCGGGGAAGCGAGTGAGGCTCCGTCTTCCCCCAGCCCAGGTGTTTTCGGCTCGCCTCGACAGCAGCCGCACCTACGTTCACACGCGCAAGACGGACGCGCTCGCCGTGCGGCAGGAAGATCTGGAAACGAAGGCACGAGCCCGCGCCGAAGCCACCCTGGAGCAGGCCGCCGTCGAGGGAGGCATCCTCCGGCGCAGCGAGATCAACGTTCAGCGCACGGTGACGTTGCTCCTTCACTCGCTCGGCTTCGAGCACGTCGAAGTCACCTTCCGCTCACCCCGAACGGAAACCGAACCGTAAGGTCGACGGAACACGCGGAACGCACCGTGGAAACCGCCCGAAACGTGCCGGTCGTCGGGCCACGACTCCAGCTCCGAACGCTCCCCTTCGTGGCCATTTCTTGCTTGATCGGAGGTGCGAAGTGTCCGAAATCGCCCCGCATGAGCACGGTGCACTTCGTGGGCGGTGAAAAGGGCGGCGTCGGCAAATCGGTCGTTGCACGGGTCTTGGCGCAGTACTTCATCGATCGCGACAGAAAATTCGTCGCGGTGGACGCCGACACGTCACACGGTGCGCTCCTCAGGTACTACCGGGACTACAGCCACCCGGCGGATCTCGAGTCGTTTCCGAGCGCCGACCAAATCATGGACCGAGCCCTCGGTGCCGATCGCGGAGTGCTCGTCGACCTTCCTGCCCAAAGCGCCCGCCTCTTGAAGCGCTGGATGGAAGCCGGCGACGTCGTGACGTTCGCCCGCAACATGGATGTGAACCTCGTGTTCTGGCACGTGAGCGATGGCGGCTTCGATTCGGTGAATGAGCTCCAGCGCGTCTTCGACACCTTCGGCGACGCGGTCACGTACGTGGTGGTCAAGAACTACGGAAGGTCGTCCGACTTCAGTCAGCTCGACGAGTCGGAGACAATGGCCGCGATCCTCAGCTTGGGAGGACGCGCCGTCGAGCTACCCGCACTCGATGGCGCGACCATGTACAAGATCGATCGCTTCGGCTCGAGCTTCTGGGCAGCGGTGAACTGCGCTGACGGCGACCTCTGCCTGTCACCCATGGAGCGACGCCGCGCGGAGCGCTGGCTTTCCCAGGGCTACGCCACGCTCGATCGCCTTGACGGCCTCTTGTGACGACGTTCGCGGCAAGACGCAGTAGCGGCGCCTGATCGGTTCACACAGGAAGATTCCACCTCGTGTGCATTCGATGGCACACCGCCGCGGCCACGGGGCCGGGACATAGCAGACAAATTGGGACGTCGGTGGACAATCGGTGAACCCGCTCGCCGCCGCGAGCCATCAGCGGATGCAGGCGGGCAAGCGCTCCTCGCGTGCACGACGCGCTCCGGAGGAGCCTTGCGAGCCCACCAAACGCGGACCCGCCGTTGCGACTGGAAGCCCTTCCGGTTTTCCATCCTTTCCCCTCGGGATTGCTTGTCCGTGAGTATCTTCATGCGGATTCGAGCCTTCTTTTTCACCAGTTCCTTCCTTCTCCTCGCAGGTTGCAGCGACGAGGGATCCAGCGGCTCACCCGGCTTCGGCACGGGCGGCGTCGACGGAGGAACTGGGGGCACGGGGGGTGTCGCTACGGGCGGCACCGGAGCGGTCGCGACCGGCGGCACGGGGGGCGTCATTGGCACGGGGGGCGCCATCGGCACGGGGGGCGCCATTGGCACGGGGGGCACCATCGGCACGGGGGGCGCCATTGGCACGGGGGGCGCCATCGGCACGGGCGGGGGCACTGCACTCGACACCCTGGTGGGCACGGACAACCTGTTCGTGACCCTCACGGGTCGCTCCCAAAGCGAAGTCGACGACAAGGTGACCACAGGGGTCAATCGCTTCTTCGGCATCGACACCAGTGACCCAACGACCCCCACCGTGGATGGCGGCTATCGCTGCTACTACGAACTCCCACAAGATCCGTCGATGGCCTTCATCTGGGCTGCCGACTCCGACGACATCCGCAGCGAAGGCATGTCCTATGGAATGATGATCGCCGTGCAGATGGGTATGCAGACCGAGTTCGACAAGCTCTGGAACTTCTCCAAGACGTACCTGCAGTACCCGGAGGACACCGCGACCACCGCTTGGAAGTACTACTTCAAGTGGCGGGGGACGGTCGACTACTCGAACGGGAGCAACTGGCCCGTCAACTACGGCGCCACCACCGTACCCGCTCCTGACGGCGACGAATACTTCGCGGCTGCCCTCTATCTCGCCGATCAGCGTTGGGGCAACGGCGGAGCCATCAACTACAAGCAAGAGGCCGACAACATCGCCGCTGCGTTGCTCAACAACGCCCCGACGAACGACGGCCGCTATCCGATTTTCCACTCCACGGAAAACCAGATCGCGTTCGTCCCCTTCGGGAACTCGAACGGTTTCACGGATCCGAGCTACCACCTGCCGGCGTTCTACGAGCTCTTCGCCGACTACGGCCCGGCGGCAGAGGCCAGCCGATGGCAGACCATCGCCACGACGAGCCGGAGCTTTCTCGTCGCCTCAGCCCACCCGACGACGGGGCTGCATTCCGACTACGCCACCTTCGCGGGCGTGCCCACCAACAAGGTAGAGGCACCCGACGAGCAGCACGACGAGTTCCAGTACGACGCTTGGCGCGTCGTGATGAACATGGCCATCGACTACGCCTGGGGCAGTCACGACGCCGGCCTCAAGGGGCAGGTAGAAAAGTACCACGCCTTCTTCACCAACTACCTTGGAACGAACAACGTCACCGCTGCCCTCTTCGCAGTGGATGGCTCCAACCCCACGGGCGGCGGCTCGACGGCACTCACCGCCACCCTGGCGGCCGGTGCACTCGCTTCCGACGCGGAAAATCGCGCCACCTACGTGGAAAACCTCTGGAACGTCGCGCAGCAGTCCGGGCAGTACCGCTACTACCAGGAAGGCGTGTACCTCCTCGGCCTGCTCGCCACGTCGGGCAAGTTCAGCCCGTCATTCTGAAGGCCCATTTGCCCCCTTCGCTCCTCGGAAAGAGCAGCAAACACCGTCGACACCGAGCGTAGGTTCTTCTCGCGGATGGCCGCAGTGAGCTCCGCCTTCGTTGGAGGAATCGAGTCCGGGCTGGGTAGGCACGCGACCCGCTTGACAGTGAGGCCACCCGGTGCCTTCGCGTTCCGGCGCACCCCTCACTCCGGGGAGCCACGTTTGCCGATCGTGCCCAGCAGATCCGAACCGCGAGTCGTCTTTCGGGGCCAGGTACGGTTCGAAACAGTGGCCGAAAGGGCTGCGCGGCCAGCGCTGCGCTCCACGCGACAGTCGGAAGTTGCGTGGGCTAGTTCGAACTCAATGCGACCGTCGTCGGAAGTTGCGTGGGCTAGTTCGAACTCGATGCGACCGTCGTCGTGCGATCTTTGCAGGAAGGTCACCCAACGAAGAGCTCACCTTCGGCTGCCCCGCAACGGGATTCTCTCCACGGTCAAAAGTTCGAGAGGGAGTTCGTTGGACAGCCCCTCCAATGATCCATTTGTGCTTGGGGAGAGATGTAACGATGAACTAAGGTGACGCACGCACTACCCGGTTTGGGTTTCGGTTTTGGGGGAGGAAGAACGACGAGTTTTCGTTCGTACCGGCCGGTGGTCTCCCCTTCGGAGTCGCCTGGCGAACATGAAAATTCCGTATCCCGTTCACTTTTCCTTCCACGTCCTTCCTGCCTCCTGCGCCGCTGCCGCCTTCGGCGGCATGCCCGCCTGTTCGGGTCCAGACAGACCACCGGAGGCGGAGGTCCGAGCAGTGACGGCAGCGCTCGCGACGTCGAACGCGGCACCGACCCAGCTGGTGGTCGACTTCGAGCTCTCGGACACGCCGTATCGTTTGGCGCTCTACAAGCGGCCCGCGCCCGCTGCCTCGGCGTACCGTGCCTATCGACTGCGGGCGGACGGCAGCATCGAGCCTACCGAGTCGAACTTGCCCGACTGCCTGTACGAGGGGCAAATCGTCACTCCGGAGAACCATCGACCCGTGCAGGGGTCGTACGCTGCCGTCGACACGTGTTTGGCTCCGGGCAGTGATCCAGCGGCCCCCACTCTCCGGGGAACGATTTCTCTCGAAGGGCAACTGTGGGCGATCTCCCCGCGTGCAGGCGACACTGACTTCAGCGACGGTGTCGATCACGACATCGTTCCGACACGGGCCGTGCAGAGCGGTCGCGGTGCGGAGCTCACGCAGACCACCACCGTCACCCGAGTGGACGCGCTCGTTCCTCGTACGTCATCGCTCTTCGAAGGGACGCCGCAAGAGACCAAGTACATCGAGCTCCTGGTCGTGAACGATGCCCGACGGGTCGAGCAGGCGGGAGGCCTCGACGCGGCGATGGCGGACAGCGTCGCCAAGGCAGCCGAGCTGAATGCCGTCATCGCGAATACCAAGCTCAACCCTCGGATCCGGGTCGTGCTCACCGGGCAGGTGAGTTTCGACGTCGACCCCTACTTACCGGCGGAAGTGGGCGACGATGAGGTCGACAGCGAAGATCTTCTCACCCTGTTCAACGCGTGGGCGGCCGAAACCGATTTGCCTCGGCACGATCTCCACGCGCTCTTCAGCGGTTTCGATTTCGACGAGAACGTCGCGGGCAAGGCTCCGCTGGGCGGCATGTGCGCTCCCCCCTGGAACGGGCTCATCGCGCAGCTCCGTGAAGGCTTTGCGTCGACCGTGGCCGACACGGCTGCCCACGAAATCGGGCACACCCTCGGGATGGTGCACGACGGTCAGGAGAACACCTGCGGTGAAGGTTTCTTGATGGCTCCCGTCGCGCAAGCGGGAGGTGCGGTCGATCCGCAGTTTTCGCCCTGCAGCCACGAAGACTACGCAGCCTTCATGGAGAGGGAATTCCCCCCGACGTGCATGGACAACTACCCCAACGTCGTCGCGTCCGATCTCTGCGGTGACGGTGTGACCACGGGAGCGGAGGAATGCGACTGCGGCGAGTCGGACTGCTCCGAGCTCGATCCGTGCTGCGACGGTTCCACCTGCCGACTCTCTCCCGGCGCAGAGTGCAGCCCGCTGAACGGCGACACCCCGTGCTGCGTTGAGTGTCGCATGGCGAAAAAGGAGGATGCCATCGTCTGTCGACCCGCCCGCGACGCCTGCGACACGGAGGAAGTGTGTTCCGGGTACAGCGTGGCCTGCCCGGGCGACGTGTTCCCCACCGGTGGAGGAGACTGCACCAGCGAGGCCGGCAATTCAGGGACGTGCTTTGCGGGGAGCTGCTGGTCGCGGGGGGATCAGTGCGAACGGCTCGGACCCGCCTACTTGACGTCCTTCTCGGGCCCCGATGAATCCTGCGAATTTTTCCTCGAGTGCGGGGCGGTGCACTGCGTCGAGACCGAAGCACCTGGCATTTGCATCTCGCTGACAGGCGACACCCTCGACGAAGGCATCGGGTGCGGCTTGGGGATGCAGTGTTCCGGCGGTGTGTGCGTCGAGTCTTCCTCGCTCGACGAATGCCCGGAGGACGACACCAAGACGGGCCCGGGAGTCTGCGGCTGCGGCGTCGCCGATACGGATGGCGACAACGACGGAACCCCCGACTGCATCGACTACTGCCCCGAAGACGCCCAGAAGACCGAGCCCCTCGAGTGCGGTTGCGGCGCCGCAGAAACGGATACCGACGCGGACGGAACGAAGGACTGTGTCGACGAGTGCCCGGCGGACCCGACGAAGGTGGAGCCAGAGGCTTGCGGCTGCGGGACGGCCGAGACCGACACGGACGGCGACGAAACCCCCGACTGTATCGACCAGGCCCCCGAGAACCCAGTGTACAGCGACATGCCTGCCCCGGAGCAAAAGGGCGGAGGCGCCGGCTCCGACTCCGGGTGCGGTTGCCGAGCAGCCGGGCAACCCGCTCCGGGAGGCGTCTGGGCTCTGCTGAGCGTCGGACTGCTCGCGTGGCGTCGTCGGCGCCGAGTCGCCGGGCAAACACTAGCGGTTTGAGCTCGCCCTCTGCCGGTGGGGCAGCATTCGCCTCACCGTCCCCAAGCTACCGCTTTTCCTCAGAAACCGCGGACTGTGGCCAGCTCGCTGGCCTCCGTCCACTCCGGGGCGAACCACTGGTGTGGGTAAGTCCACGGCGCTGTCCCGATGGAACGAAAAAAGTCCCCCGCTTTTGCGGGAGGCTTTTTTCGTTCCGTCGGGGCGAGTGGATTCGAACCACCGACCCCTTGACCCCCAGTCAAGTGCGCTAACCAGGCTGCGCTACGCCCCGGACCGCTTTCTGCGGGGGTGCCGGCGGGCCTCGTAACGAGGGGTTGCCGGCCCTTCCCGGAAGGCCCCCTGGGGGAGGCCTTCGGCGAAAGCCGACGGAACTTACCGAGTTGCGCGGCGATTTCAAGACCTGCCGACATCACTCGAGCTTGCACCGAAAGACCCCCGCCTATGCTAGATGCCCGGCGTGCGAGTTCTGGGAATCGAGACCTCCTGTCAGCGCGGATCCGTCGCCCTCGTCGAGGACGGCCACGTCGTCGCTCACGCCGTTCACGACGAACCGAATCGGCACGGAGAACGCATTCTCCCGCTGATCGACGAGTCGATGGCCGAAATCGGGTGGGATCGCTCGACAGTCGAACGCATCGGGGTCGGCGTGGGTCCCGGCTCGTTCACTGGATTGCGCGTCGGAATCGCCCTCGCAACCGGACTTTCCCTAGGCCTCCGCATTCCTGCCGTCGGGATCGGATCCCTCGCCGCGATCGCGGCGAACCTGCCCGGGACGGACCGGCGCCTTCGCGTGGTACTTCGCGACGCGCGCCGCGACGAGTTCTTCTTGGCTGCATACGACCCCGAGGGAAACGAGATCGTGTCCCCACACGCCATCCCCCAAGCTTCCGCGGTCGAAACCGTCCGCGCCCAGTTCGGTGCCGAGAAGTATGTGGTGATCGGCAGCATCGTCGAGGGCCTGCCCACCGCCGGGCCCGCGGGCCTCCACGAGCCTGACGCTGCGGCGACGGCCCGCCTGGCGGCGGGGCGGGATCCCGCGGACCACCCGGCGGCTCCTCAGTACGTCCGCGGGCCGAACGCCATCAAACCAAAACTTCCCCCCTCACCGCTCGCCGGGCCCCGCTCCGCCTGAGGCTCGAAACCGGTCGGCGCGGCTCGGCAACTCGGGCCCCCACCGGCCGGCTGGCCGTGGAGCGTTGAAGGCAAATTGAACGAGCTCCGGTTCGACGGAAGTTGGCCCAAACGAAAACACCGCGGTAACGGCCACAAAGCGCCATGTCTCCGCACCTCGACGTTTCCTACCGCCTCCGAAACTGCCTTCAACGCTTCCGGGTCAGGCTGTGGCCCTGGCTCGCGGTCGGAGCTTGGTCCCTCACGGGTTGCGCAACGGCCGGCTCGACTCTGAAGGACCAGAGGATGAGCGAAAGTGAGTTCGACGTTGCCGCCGACCTGTGGACCCGGCGCAATGAGCCTCGGGACGCGCTCAAGCACGCCCTCCGCGCGGTGGAGCTCGACCCACAGAACGCCGACGCCAGTCACTTAGCTGCCCTGATTTACTTGGATTTTTGTCGTCTGAGCCCAGACGAGTGCCGCCTCGAGGAAGCAGAGAAACACGCGCGAAACGCCGTGGCCGCGAAGAGCGACTATCTCGAAGCTCAGAACACGCTAGCGGTCACGCTCATCCACCAAGGAAAGCTCGCGGAGGGGATCGCAACCCTCAAACCCATCACCGAGAACATCCTCTACAAGACGCCCGAGATTGCTTGGGGCAACCTGGGCTGGGCTTACCTGGAACAGGGCGACTACCCGAAGGCCGTCGTCGCTTTGCGGCGGGCCGTGGCGGCTCAGCCCCGCTTCTGCGTGGGCAACTTCCGACTCGGAGTAGCCCAGCATCGTGCAGGGCAGCTGGAAGAAGCGCGCGATGCGCTCGATCGAGCGTTGGAGACCGACGCGCCTGGTTGTGACTCCCTCCAAGACGCCTATTTGGAGCGTGCTCGGGTGCATCTCGAATTGGGTCAGCTGGAGTTGACTCGCGCCGACTTGGATCGTTGCGTCGGATTGCACAAGGGCACTCCCGCAGGGCAACAGTGCCGCAAACTCCTCGCGTCGCTCAACTGAACTTTTCGACGAGCACGGTGCGATCCGTTCCTGCCACACACGGGCGCACGTCCCATCTCGGGCAATCCCTCGAAGCCCCTCGCACGTGCTTCCAACACGGCCCGAGTGGGGTCTTCGACCGCGGTCACGATCGGACCACGAACTACTTCTTTCCTGTAGTTTTTGGAATTCGATTCGGTAGGCTACACCCCGGTTCCGCCCCCACCCCCCGCGGAACCGAATCCCCCTACGATGGCTTCGGTCGGACAATTCTTGCGCGAGAAGCGCGAAGAACGGCGCATGAGTGTCGAGGAGATCGCGCGCGCAACGCGGGTCCCCGCGTCGAGTGTCGAGCGCATCGAGTCCGACCAATTCGACGAGCTCCCCGCCGAAGTTTTCGTTCGCGGCTTTCTCAAATCCTATGCTCAGGCGGTCGGCGTTTCCTCCGAAGAGGTGCTCGCGCGCTACACGTCGAGCCGGCGCGTGGCATGGGTCACTCCCCTACCGCTGTCCAGCGCTGCGAAGCCGGCGCGCGGCCGCCGGTTCGGAGTCGCGATTGCGTTCGTGCTTTTGCTCATCCTGTTCACACTGGCGCTCAGCATCGTGCTCAAGCCGCGCGGAAACGACATGCCCCAAGAGCTGTCTCGAAACGACAGTCCCTCGAGTGCGGGACGCGTCACCACCGTGGCGTGACTCGCGGCGCCCGCACCGGGCACATCCACCAGGTCCGAGCGCTCTTGCTCGCTCGCGTGGACTACGGCGAAGCAGATCTCGTCGTGACCCTCTTCAGCGATTCGCTCGGTCGAGTGTCGGCTCTGGCGCGCGGTGCGCGACGCAGTCGTCGTCGCTTCGCCGGTTCGCTCGAACCGATGCACACACTTCAGGTGCGGATCGAGGAACGGCCGGGAGGTGATCTCTTCGCCTTGCGCGAGGCCACACTCGATCGCGCGCGGCACCGTCTCACCGGCAATCTGGATGCGCTCGACGCTGCCGGGACCGCGCTCATTTGGCTCAAGAAGGCAGCACCCGCTCGCACGGCTGAGCCCCTCGCCTGGAGTGCTATCAATCGCTTCCTCGACACCATCGACGAGGCGCCGGAACAGAGTCGCCCGCGCCTCGTTGCCCTTGGATTCCAGCTGCTCGAAGCATTTGGCTGGGGACTCGACTTGATGCGTTGCGTTCGCTGCGGCAAGGCCTGCCCCGAAAAACAAGCCGCTCTCGTCAGCCCCGAGCGAGGCGGTCTGGTATGCCGCGCCTGCGGCGGTGGACCGCTGCGTATCAGCGGTAGCCTCCGGTCGTCCCTGGTCGCCGCCGTCCGAGGCGAAGATCAGACTCTGCCTGCGGAAGACCTGGACGTCGCTCTCAAAATCGTCGAGCGCGCGCTCTCTGCTCACATGGGCTTCGAATGACTGCCGAGCGACGATTGAACCGAGAGGTTCCCGAGGAAAGCAGCGCCGCGAGCTCCGGCGCGGTCGAGCGCAAGCGCATCACGGGCCGCGCGGCCATCGTCGCCGTTGGAACGCTCGCAAGCCGCCTGCTCGGGCTGGGTCGCGATTTGGTGTTGGCCGCCGTGTTCAGTCGAGCGGCAACCGACGCCTTCATGATCGCATTCCAAATCCCGAACCTGCTCCGGCAGCTCCTGGCAGAAGGAGCCGTGCAGAACGCCGTTCTGCCCGTGCTCACTCAGACCAGGGAGCAGCAGGGCGAAGCGCGCGCCCGCGAATACTTCCGCGCAGTTCGTGGACTCTCGCTCACCGTGCTCGCTCTCGTGAGCATCGCCGGGATGCTCTTCGCGCCCGAGCTCGTGCGCCTGTTCGCCAAAGGCTTCGAAGCACGACCAGAGCAGTTCGAACTCACCGTCGAGCTGACGCGTTGGCTCTTCCCCTACATCTTCTTCATGGGGACCTTCGCCCTCGGCGTGGCGGCTCTGAATACGTACCGCCGGTTCGTGGTGACGTCGTTCGCGCCGGCGCTCCTGAACGTGAGCTTCATCGGCTGCGCCCTCGCCCTTCCCGTGTATCTGGGTGCCCGGGGGATGCCTCTCATCCTCGCGATGGCGATCGGAGCATTGTTCGGCGGGGTCCTGCAGGTGGTCGCTCAGTGGCCGAGTCTTCGCGCCATCGGCTACTTGGAGCTTCCCAGCGCAAAGTTTCGCGACCCCGCCGTACGCGAAACGCTACGCCGCATGGGGCCGACGCTCTTGGGGATCGGCGTCTATTACGTGGACGTGATCATCGGACGCCGCTTGCTCTCGGAACTGGGAGAGGGCCCCGTGAGCTACTTCGGCTTCGCACTGCGCCTTTGTGACTTTCCTCAGGGCATCTTCATCATGGCCCTGCAAACCGCGACCTTGCCCAGCCTGGCGCTACTCGTGGCGCGAAAGCATCTCGACGAAGTCGCGAAGACCTGCGCGTTCGCCCTCCAGCTCGCCCTCTTCGTCGGGCTCGCTGCGAGCGTGCTCTTCGTCGTCTTGGCCGAACCTCTGGTCGTGCTCTTGTTTCAGCGTGGCGAGTTCGGGCCCGTCGCGGCGGAGGAAACCGGACGAGCGCTCATGGCGCAAGGCCTCGGGATCTGGGCGGTAGCAGGCGTCCGACAACTGGTGGCGGTCTTCTTTGCCCTTGGCGACACACGCACTCCCGTGCTCGTTTCGGCCGCCGACCTTTGCGTGTTCGTCGCGCTGGCGCTCGGCCTTCGCGGCGTGTTCGGGCACGTCGGGATCAGCTTGGCGGTGGCCGGAGCCAGCATCGCCCAGTTTGCCTTGCTTTGGCACTGGCTGAAGAAGCGCCTCCCAGCGACGTACGGGGCCGAGATACTCGGCTCGGCCGTTCGAAGCCTGCTGGCGGCGCTCGCCGGCGGCGCTGCAGCATGGTTCGTCGCCCGGGCTCTGACTCCGCCCTCTGAGGCCGCCGCCCTCGCCCGCAGCCTTCCCGCGCTCGCCGGGTCAATCACCTTCGCGTTGGTGTTCCTGTTGGCAGCAATCGTTCTGAAGAGCCCCGAGCTCCGTGTGATCGCCGGTCCCATCGTTCGTCGCCTGCACCGCCGCTGAGCGCGCCCAGCCTCCGAGGCTTGTTTTCGCACACCGCGCCCCCTACGAAGCCCCCGTGAAGAAGCAGAACGAGCGCGCCCCAACCAAAGCGAGCGATCGGATCGTCCACGCCGACTTCGCCGCGGGAGCGAAAGCCGTCGACCAGTTCCCGCCCCCGACCCTTGGAGAGATCGCCTTCGCGGGCCGCTCCAACGTCGGAAAGAGCAGCCTGCTCAATCGGTTGGTCGAGCGGAAATCCCTCGTCCGGACCAGCTCAACTCCGGGTTGCACGCGACAGATCAGCTGGTTCCGCGTCGAGGCGGCGGACGGTGCGCAGCTCGAACTAGTCGACCTGCCCGGCTACGGTTATGCGAAGCGCTCCAAGGTGGAGCGCGGCGCGTGGGCCGACCTCATCGAGAGCTACCTCCTGGGGCGTCCTACGCTGCGCGGGGTGGTCGTGCTCGTCGATGTCCGGCGCGGCATGGAAGCCGACGACCTCGAGCTTCTCGAAATGCTGTCGAGCCCGGCGCGCGTCTCCCGAAAGCCCCTCGAGATCACTTTGGTGGCGACCAAACTCGACAAGCTGAGCCGCGCGCAACACAAGACTCGCCTCGCGACGCTCGCCAAGGAGGCAGGAGTGCCGGTGCTTGGCTTTTCGGCTCACGACGGGACGGGGCGAATTCCTTTGTGGCGTCGTTTGAGGCGCGTCGCGGGCATCGCTCCGGAAAGCCCAGCGGGAGAAACGCCCGAATGAGGCCGCTTGGCGCGGGCTCCTTCCCCTACCCTGCGCTGGATGCGTTCAGGGCACGTGGCCCATCGCCTGCTTGCCTTTGAGCTCTCTCTCACAATCGCCGTAAAGCACCAGCTTGTGACGAGTGGCCGGCACGCTGAAGCGGTAGGCGGGGCCGCCCTTGGCACGGTAGTACTCGATGCGCGCCACGCGGTCACCGGGAGCACCCTTGGCTCGCGCGCGCTTCCACACGTCCGCCAGAGTGCATCGAGGCTCGGGAAGGGGTTCTTCCTTCCGGGGTGAGCACGGAAAGTTCGGCACGTCCGGGCTGACCGTGATCCCTTCCTTCTTCACCCAAACGCTCTGCTTGCCGCAGTAGGTCTGCGTCGGGATGGTGCCGGGCTCTCGCTGGGGCTGGAGGCCTTCACCGGGTGCGCTCTGGAACGAGTAACGGAGACGAGCACCCTTCTTCGAAAAATCGATCGTGCCATCCGATCGAACCCCATCTGCCGCAAATCCGCGAAGCAGTTGGCGGTCGGTGAGCTCGCGAGCGCGACTCAAGGTGACGACGGGATCGAGCTTCTCCGGAAAGCCGACGAGCCCCTCGGTGGTGGGTGGAGCCGGGGGCTCTGGCATCTCTCCGCGAGAGGCGTCTTTTGCCCACCACGACAGACCCATGCAGCCCACGAAGGCCGCCACCACGACCGCAAGGCCGATCATCCGGTCCTTCCTGCGGGCCTCTCGATCTTCTACGGGGATTTCCACCATCAGAGCGGGTCCGTATAGCACGCCGCCCCCCGGCCCACAGTGGGCGCGGCCCGACGAAGCGCTCCGACCGCGCCCGCGACTCGGTCCGCACTCGCGCGCGGACCAACCAGTCAACACGGTTGCGCGTTCGGGGGTGTCGAGGTATGTACCGCGGCCTCGAACGGGCCTGGCGCCCCGACGGGACCGCGGCCTTTCCGGAGGCCATCGGACGCATAGCTCAGTTGGTAGAGCACCGCCTTCACACGGCGGGAGTCACAGGTTCAAGTCCTGTTGCGTCCACCACATCCGAGCCAAAAAGCCCTGACCCAAGAAACTGCGATCCGAATTCCTGATCTGAATTCGAGCGAAGCAGGCTGGTAGGAAGCTCGGGGAAGGTCTCCCCGAACCCATCGTGGAGCAGCTCCGCCGTAGCGATGTAGCCTTGCGTAGTGCT
>JBNKGC010000159.1:0-14002 GCA_050289625.1 Polyangiaceae bacterium
CGCCGGAGCGCAGCGGGACCGTGGGGTGAGGAGTCGCGGCTTTGCCGCGACGACGAGGGGGGCGGGTCCGCCCCCCTACTACAACAGCCAACCGCGCTTCACGAAGTGACAGGTCTCCGAAATGACTGTGGTCCGCACCGTGGATCCCGGCCCTCGTCGTGATACGGTGGTGTTGAGGATAGGAGTACGCATGGGCGAGGGAACCAAGCCGCCGGTCCGACCTGGGCAAAGCAGTCCGCCACCGGATCTGATGAAGGAGCGAGATGAGGTCCTTCAGAGCTTTTCGCGTGGGGCGCGCCTCACGGAGCAGTTCGCGGAAGAGCATCAGCGACTCCGCAATCGTTTGAACGATCTGGAGAAGGAGAACGCGCAGCTTCGCACTCAGGTCGAGGCAGACGATGCCGTCCGTCGGCTTCTCGAGAAGATCGAGATCCTCGAGGCAGAGAAGAACGAGCTTCTCTCGCGTACGGAGAAGGCCGAAGCCGCGAGCGACCAGGTCAGCGTGCGGGCCTCCGAAGTCGAAAACGAGTTCGCCAACCTCGCGAATTTGTTCGTTGCGAGCAATCAGCTCCATGCCAGCCTCACCCCTCGCGGGGTGACTCGGCGGATCAAAGAGGTGCTCGCCCAGCTTGTCGGAGCCGAAGCGTACGCGATGTACCTCCTGAACGCGGACGGGACCGAGCTGGTCCCGATCGCGTCCGAAGGGCTCCCTGGCGATCGCCTGACCCCCGTCCCGGTGGCCGAATCGCGAATCGGCGAGGTCCTCCGAAACGGGGCGGCTCACGTGAACGAGGAAACCAACCCTAGTGAGCTGAACATGAGCTCCCCGGCGGCGGTCATCCCGTTGGTCATCGACGACGCTCCCGTGGGGGCGATCGCCATTTTTGCAACCCTGGCCCAGAAGACTCGTTTCAACACGACGGACTTCGAACTCTTCAAGCTCCTGGGCCAACATGCAGCCGCCGCGCTCGTGAGCGCATCACTCTTTTCGAAGGCCGAGCGAAAGATCCCCGGATTGGAAGCTTTCCTCGACCTCAGCGTGTAACCTCCGAACGATCCTCGACTGAGCATCTCATCCCATGTCGGAATACTCTTGCCTGATCGTCGAAGACTCTCCGATGATGCGCCAGCTTCTGGTGTTCGCGCTGGCGCGCGTGAAGAATCTTCGTGTGACCGAGGCAGACGACGGTGTCGACGGCCTCCGCAAGCTGGCGTCGGCTCGCTACGACATCATCGTCACGGACATCAACATGCCCATCATGGATGGGCTCAAGCTCGTGAAGCGGGTGCGGAGTGATCCCACCCACAAAGACACGCCGATCGTGATCATCACGACCGAGGGGTCGCAGGAAGACCGGCAGCGAGCGCTTCAGCTGGGAGCGAACGCCTACATCACCAAGCCGATCCAGGCTCCCCAGGTGATCGCGACGGTCAAAGAGCTCCTGAAGATCGACTGAGCGAGCACCTGTCCCCTTTCCGTGCGCCTGAAGCCGTCGTGAGCGCCGCGCCGCTGCCTGCGTCGAACCATGTCCTTTTGGGTCAAGATCTGTGGCATCACCAACCTCGAGGATGCGCGCGCCGTGGTGGACGCTGGGGCGGACGCCATCGGGCTCAACTTCGTACCTCAGTCGAAACGCTTCGTTTCTCCGGTGATGGCGCGCCACATCGTCGAAGAACTGGAAGATGCGGTGGAGTGGGTCGGTGTCGTCGCGAACGAGGAGCCTGAGCATCTCGAAGAACTCCGGAGCAGTATCGGCCTCGACTTCTTGCAGTTGCACGGGGACGAACCGCCGAAAGCGCTCGAACCCCTGTTGCCTCGAGCGTTCAAAGCCGTCGCGATTGCCTCTTCCGCCGACGTGAAATCCGCTCGGGCCTTCGGTGGGGACCGCCTCCTCGTGGACGCGAAAGTGACGGGCGAGCTGGGAGGAACGGGGCAAACGTTCGATTGGTCTTTGGTGCGAGGTCTCGTCGAGGCTCGCCGGGTGATCCTCGCGGGAGGCTTGACCGCCGAAAACGTGGCTCGAGCAGTCGCGGAAGTGAAGCCTTGGGGGGTGGATGTGGCGAGCGGAGTGGAGTCCAGCCCCGGTCGGAAGGATCCGGAGCTCGTGCGTCGATTCGTCGAACGAGCCCGTGCTGCCGCCGGAGCTTCGTAGTGGTTCGAGAGACGCTGGGGCGGTCGACTGCGTCGCTCCGGATGCTCGCCTGCTGCCTCTCGCTCGCGACGGGTTGCGCCTCGATCGAAGTGCGTGGAGCGTTCGTCGAACCTCGCGGACTCGAGCCCCGCGCCGAGGTGAAGCGTGGGTAC
Organism: Polyangiaceae bacterium; assembly: GCA_050289625.1. Lineage (GTDB taxonomy): Bacteria > Myxococcota_A > Polyangia > Polyangiales > Polyangiaceae > NIC37A-2. The sequence goes on from JBNKGC010000159.1 coordinate 2,306, forward strand.
GCACCGGATGCTTGTGTGGACGGTGTGGGCCAGCCTGCGGGGCTGCGGATCGCTCGCGCCTGGTTGGTCGAGGGGGCCGACGGGCGCCTGGCCCTCGTTCGGACCGAGCCCGGATACGACTCCCTCGTGATCGTGAACAGCTTCGAGGAAGGCGAGGAGTGGGTGTTTCAAGCTTCCTTCGGGGCGGCGCGGAACGGTGACGTCTTGTTCGACTATCGCCTTCCGAAGCGGGGCGAAGGACCGGCTCGGATGGCCATCGTGCGGACTTGGCAGGAGGAGCGAAACCCCGACGGGAGCTTTCGTGCCCACTTCGAAAGGCCGGCTCTGGTGTGTCGTCTCGAACCCTTCCGGCTCGTCCCCTGGCAGAGGTTCGACGAGAAATCGCCGTCCGAGCCCGACGCACGCGCCGGGAATTAGCTCAACGTCACGGTGAACGGCGTCACCTGGTAGCCCGTCTGAGCGGAGTCGACGATTGCTCCTTCGGCGTAGCCTCCGCCTGGAGCCTCACCCACCGAGCCCACCGACACGATCTTCACGTCGGCTACGTCGCGAACGAAACTTTCGTGGCTCGCCCCGCAGATGATCAAGTCGCCGGCCTCGTCGCCCAGGCGAGCTACCAACTCGTCTTCTTCCATGTCCCGCGTCAGGGCTTCGCTCGGATCAGCCGGGGACCCGTGAACGACCAGCATCGTATGCCCGGATTCCAGAGGGAGACGAGCCAGCGGTGGTAGCTTCCCCAGGCGAGCGACGATGAGCTGACCGAGCTCCTCGTGGACCTCCCGCAGGCGCTCGATGCGTTTGCGCTCGGCCTCGCCGGTGGCAGTGAGCTTCTTGGGATCGATGAGAGCGAGGGCGCGGTCTCCGATGCCTTGGACGCACAGGGCGCGGTGGTCGACCAAGGTCTTCCACACGCGGAGTGGCTCGGGGCCCGGATAGCAGATGTCACCGCACACGATCAGCTGATCGAAACCGCGCGCTTTGCCCTCCTCGAGTACGCGGTCGAGCGCGTCGGCGTGCCCATGGATGTCGGAGATGCAGAGGAACCGCATGCGGAGTTCGCACTACGGTTGCGGTGAGTCGATTGCAAGCCCTTTGGGGCGATGCGGTACGGCCGTCCTGAGGTAGGCTGAACTGTATCGTGGAACCCAAAGTGGCACCGCATGCGAGACTCAACCGATTCCCTGCTCGCCTTCGCCCGGCAGATCGACGCCTCGGCGGTGGAAAGTGCGCTTTCGGATTTCGGGGGCATCGAGGGTGCCGAGCTCGCGGTCCTCTTGGCGGCAGCATTTCCGTGGCTCACCCCACGCGTCGACTGGCAATTCGAAGCGATCGCGTCGCTTTCACGGACGGGGTTTCGTGCGCGCCGCACGCGAAGTGAGCTCGTCGAACGGCTGCTCGGGGCGGCCGGTCCGCTCGACGATCCCCAGGCGGTCCGCCGGGGGCTTCGTCGGGCGACTTGGGCCGAAAAGGTCCGTATCGCGCTTCGCGAGCTGCTCCCTCTGCGGATGGGCGGAGCGGAGGTGCGAGTCACCGCCCGCGAGCTCAGCGAGCTCGCAGACGCCACTTTCGAAGTCGCTCTGGCGGAAGCTGCGTTTCATGTTTCGGGCAGGTACGGACCCCCGAAGCGAAACGACGGCGAGCTCTCCACGTTCTTCGTGCTTGGGATGGGCAAGCTGGGTGGTTTCGAGCTGAATGCTGGCTCCGACGTCGACGTCATCTTCATGTACGACACCGACGAAGGGGAGAGCGATCTTTCACTTCACGAGCACTGGACGAAGGTCGCGCGCCGTCTCGTCGCCACCATCGAGGACAGCACTCCCGACGGGAACGTTTGGCGCGTGGATCTCCGCCTTCGTCCCGAAGGTTCCCGAGGACCGTTGGTCAACTCCGTCGCTGCGGCCGAGCGCTACTACGTGACCTGGGGTCGCCTTTGGGAACGCTCGGCCATGCTCAGGGGACGGCCCATCGCCGGGGATCTCGAGCTCGGTGATCGCGTGCGCAAGCAAGTGATTCAGCCGTTCGTCTACCGGCGAGACGCGGAACCCGAGATTGCCACGAGCATGGCGGAGATGGTCGAGCGTTCGCGGATCGAGCTCAGCACGAACCCTGAGCGCGATCTCAAACTCGGCAACGGAGGGATCCGCGAGGCCGAGTTCTTCGTGCAGTCCCTGCAGTTGATCTGGGGAGGGCGAGTGCCTTCGCTTCGCGTCACGGGAACGCTGATGGGCCTTTCTCGGCTTCGCGCTGAGGGCTTGGTGACGGATTTGGAGGCCAGCCACATCGCGGGCGGCTATCTGTTCCTTCGCCGTGTCGAGCACCGGATCCAATGGATGACCGGTCTGCAGACCCACCTGCTCCCCAAGGACGAAGCCAACTTGAACCGGCTGGCGAGAAGCATGGGATACGAAGATGGGGTGAGCCTCGTCGAGGCTTTGGCCCATGCCCGAGGGCGGATTCGAGCGCTCTTCGACTCGATCATGCCGGCGGCGCCCCGGCCCCCGTCTCGCCATCAGGTGCTCCTGGCTGCTCTGATCACGGACGACAGCCCCGTCATCGAGCGTTCGGTCTCCGAAGAGTTTGGAAAAGCGGACATCGGTGAACACCTGGCCGCGCTCGCTCGCCGGCCGGATGGGCTCTTGGGGGACCTCACTCAGGAGCGCCACCCCGACCTCGCCGACGGGCTCCTCGATGCGATCCGGGAGGCCTCCGATCCCGAGCTGGCCGCGCAGCAGATCCGAAGCTTCTTCGCTCGTTTCACGAGCTACGAGCCCTACGTGTCCGTCCTCGCGAAGGACCCGCGCGCTTTGCAGCGTTTCGTCACGGTGCTCGGTGCGAGCGCCTTCGTGGGCGACGCCATCTCCAGCCGTCCCGATCTGGCAGACGTCATCTTGTTTCCGGTAGGGAGCACGGTGGTCCCTGAAGAGGTCGTGGCCGTCGAGTTGGCGCGCGCTTTCCAGGGCGCGCCCCACGAAATGGACGCGCACGAGCGCCGGGAACGCTTCTTGGATGGGACACGTCGCGCCAAGAGCCGCGCGATGGTGGAGGTAGCAGTGCTAGATCTGGCGGGAGGCCTCAGGATTCGCGAGACGACTCGACTCCTGTCGCGTTTGGCCGACGAAATCGTCGATCAAGCCGTGCGTTTTGCGCTCCACGGCAAGAGTACTGGTCTCGCGGTGATCGCCGTCGGCAAGCTGGGCGGCCGCGACATCGGCTATGGTTCGGACTTGGACGTCCTCTTCGTCTTCGATCCCGAGGCGGCCCCACCCGAGGAGGATGCGGCGCACTATTTTTCGAAGGCAGCGCAGCGGGTGATCCGCCTGCTCTCGGAACCCCACCCCGCAGGGCCCGGCTACGAGCTCGACACCCGGCTGCGCCCCTCGGGCAGCGCCGGGATGCTGGTTACGTCCCTCGAGTCTTTCGCTCGCTACCACGGGCTGGGTCAGATCGCCGGGCGGCCCTCGGTCATGTCGTCCGGTGAAGCGTGGGAGCGTCAAGCTCTTCTGCGTGCCCGCTACTGCGCAGGCGACCGGGTACTCGGACAAAAGCTCGTGGAGATCGCTCAAAAGGCAGCCTACGAGGGCGGTCCACCGCTGGCCCAAAACCTGAACCACATTCGCATGCGGATGGAGCGCGAGCTCGCTCATGAGCGACCCGGTCGGTACGACTTGAAGATCGGCAGCGGAGGGCTCCTGGACATCGAGTTCGCCACGCAGTGGCTGCAGATGAGCCACGGCAACGACTCGAGGATCCGCACGACCGACATCGGCGAAGCCCTCGACTCACTGAGCGCCGCAGGTTACGTGACGCGGCGCGACTACGAGGTGCTGCGGGATGGCTACCGGTTCCTGCGACGCCTCGAGCAGCGCATCCACGTCCTCCGTGGACGCAGCGACAGCATCCTCGACGAGAGCCAACCGGGACTTCCGCAGCTCGCCCGGCGCATGTCGTTCCAGTCGTCTCCCCAGCGGGCGCCCGAACGGGCACTGATGGACAGGTACCAGGAGGTGACTCGGTCGGTGCGAGAGGCGTATCGTCGGGTGCTCGGGCTCGATCTGCTCGAGCCGTGAGCCCGAGCGGCCGTCCCTGCGAGGAAATGCGGAGGAAACAGGTACGGGCGCGTTCTTCGCCAAGGACATCATCGCGCACCAAGACACGCGCTACCACCACCGGAGGTTCCGCAGGACCGACTGTTCCACCCTCCCGAACTGCCACGGAACGTTCGGTCCTTGCATACCTACAGCTACGTAGCCTTGGGCGGTCACCTACCGGTGGGAAGCCGCCCGGCAGGCGACGGCCGCTGGGGCCACGCGGACCTCAATATCACGCCTGGCGGAGCTTCGGCGTTGGATCGATTCGTTTCGGCGCGCGGTCTGGCCGCTCACCACCCTTCGCTCCACGCTTCGCCTTTGACCGGACCGACGATTTTCGAAGTCATCCAGCCCGCATAGAAAGCGCCCGGCTGAGGACGGACCTTCTCGTTCCCGACGTAGCAGGCGTCCATGGGCCGCGCATAGAACGCCACCCTGGAAGCGAGCGCGACGAACCTCGGGCTCGGGTTCGGGTACGTGAACGCGGCACGCCCCGCGCGCCTGTCACCCACCACGACATCGAAGTACGAAGCGTGGCCCTTCCATTCGCAAGAGGTCGAGCCTGCCGTCGGCACGAGAGCGGCCGGATGCACCGCCTCTCGCGGAAAGTAGTAGACCGGCGCGCCGGCGGTTTCGATCACCCGTACTGCCGACTCGGTTTGGGCAATGATCTGTCCTCCGAAGACCACACGAAGCCGTTCCGACACGGGCTCGACGACCGGCGGCCGAGGGTAGTCCCACACGGACTCCTGGCCGGGGCCTGGAGCGATCGCGAATGGTGGCCTGCTGCTCCCATCGTACAACCGCACACCGCTTCGGTAGCGCTCCCGCTTCCGTCGGCAAGCCCGGGCTGACAAAAAAATGCGCGCCCACCGGCTGGACCTCCGGCGGGCGCGCCACGAAAGCACGAGGCTCCCGTCGACACCACGTGATACGGAAGGGTATCGGTCCCTCCTGATTCACGATTGGGTCCCAAAGACGAGGCGACGACCAAACGTTACCTCGTCCCACCCAAGGAAGACGCGAGCGGACAATGCCGGCCGCGTTTCACTTGTTTGGGGTCAAGGAACGGCCGCGTTTCACTTGTTTGGGGTCAAGGAACGGCCGTTCAACCCCTCGCGGTACCCGCCTCGTCGATTTTCCAGAGTGCGGCGCACGCAGGCCAAACGCTGCTTCGGCGACGAGGAACGGTGGCCCCCGGTCACGTCGGAAGGCGGGCGGTTGAGGAAGAACGTCGCGTCGATGGGCCTCCGGTCGAGTTCCAAGAGTTTTCTTCTCCGGCACCTTGCAATCCCACGGGCTGTCCATACGGTGCGCCTCCCCCCCGGGACTTCCACCGGCGTCCACGCATGTGACGTGAACGCCGGCGTTTCGACGAGTCCCCCAAACGACCCAGGCTCTACCCGGCGTGGCACGCCTGACGCGGTGCATCCGCCAACCACCGGACTCTCCTCCTCAGCATGCTCCTCTCGACCCTCACCAACAAACTCTCCCTCGATCCGGCCCAGACCCGAGCCGACGTCCTCTCCGGGCTCACTGTGGCTCTGGCCCTGGTTCCCGAAGCGGTTGCCTTCGCCTTCGTCGCCGGTGTTCCCCCGCTGGTCGGTCTGTACGCGGCCTTCATCATCGCGCTGATCACGTCGGTGTTCGGCGGACGCCCTGGCATGATCTCCGGAGCCACCGGAGCGGTGGCAGTCGTGATCGTCACCCTCGTGAAGAACCACGGCATGGAGTACCTGTTCGCCACTGTCGTCCTGGCGGGGCTCCTACAGTTTCTCGCCGGCGTGGCTCGGCTCGGGAAGTTCATTCGTCTCGTCCCAGAAGCGGTGATGTTCGGTTTCGTGAACGGGCTGGCCATCGTGATCTTTCTCGCTCAGAAGGCGTCGTTTCAGAACACGGTGTCGACCCCTGCCGGTCCCGTCCAACAGTGGATGCAGGGCTCCGAGCTCCTGCTGATGCTGGGGCTGGTCGCCATGACGATGGCAGTCGTCTGGGGCCTACCAAAGCTCACCAGGGCATTTCCGGGGCCGCTCGCCGGCATCCTCGTGGTCAGCTTCATGGTCATCGGCTGCGGCTTGAACACGCGCACCGTGGGAGATCTCGCATCCATCGCTGGAGGCCTCCCCACCTTCCACGTGCCGAAGGTGCCCCTCACCCTGGAGACACTGCGCATCATCTTCCCCTATGCCGGTATCGTCGCCGCCGTCGGCCTCATCGAGTCGTTGATGACCCTCACGCTCATCGACGAGATGACGGAAACGCGTGGCCGCGGCAACAAGGAGTGCCTCGCTCTCGGCAGTGCCAACATGCTCACCGGATTGTTCGGTGGCATGGGCGGCTGCGCGATGATCGGGCAGAGCGTCATCAACATCAATTCGGGGGGCCGAGGTCGCCTGTCGGGCATCACCGCTGCCCTGTCGCTCCTCGCCTTCATCCTCTTCGGCAGTCGGCTGATCGAGCAGATCCCTATCGCGGCTCTCACGGGCGTGATGTTCATGGTCGTGATCGGCACCTTCGAGTGGTCGAGCTTCCGGGTAATGCGACGCATTCCGCGGGCGGACGCATTCGTCATCGTGCTCGTGTCGACGGTGACCGTCCTGAGCGATCTAGCGGTTGCCGTTCTCGTCGGGGTCGTCGCCTCGGCGCTGGTTTTCGCCTGGGAGAAGTCCAAGAGCATGACGGCGCGCACGAGCATCCGCCCCGACGGCGCCAAAGTGTATCACCTCGAAGGCCCGCTCTTCTTCGGCTCGATCGCCAGCTTCCGTGACCTCTTCCGGCCCGCGGACGACCCGGAGGACGTGGTCATCGACTTCGCGGATTCCCGCGTTTACGGACATGCGGGTCTCGACGCCATCGAGCGCGTCTCGGAGCGGTACACCAAGTCCGGCAAGCGGGTTCATCTGACCCATTTGAGCTCGGACTGCAAACGCCTCCTCGACAAAGCTGGTGACCTGGTCACGGTCAACGTCGTCGAGGACCCGCGCTACCACATGGCCCTAGACGAGCTTGCGTGACGAGGGCGCTCGCCTCGAGCCGCGCTTACAGCGGTAGCCACTTGCGTTGATTGCCCTCTGCCGTTTTGGCCCCTTCGAGTGAGGGCCAAAACGGCTACGGCAGGCCACCACACTGCAAGAAGTGGTCGGTCTTTTCGAGAGCGAGCGGGTCTGAACCGTCACGGTGCCCAGCTCAGCGACTGCGCATCCAGCGAAACCTCGTAGTAGCCCCGGAGATTCCATGGCAGCGGCGCGCCGTTCTGCGAGAGCGTGCCGCCATCCACCACCACGCGCAGCTTGCGCCCGGGCGGGAAGTTGGCGGGCAGCGTCCATTGCCAGGTGGTCACGCCGCCGCTGGTGCCGGGCGTCGCCGCCTGCAGCAGCTGCTGGCCGCGCCAGTAGGCGCCGATGTTGACGACGCTGTCGATCCACATCGTGCCGGAGGTCTTGGCATAGGCCATGTTGCCGGTCACGACGTCGATGTCCTCGCCGCCGCCCCAGTCCTGCGTGGTCGGCAGCAGCGTGTGGAACAGGTAGATCATCCAGCGGCCCTGGCCCACCGCGTTGTCGACGGCGGTGTTGAAGGCGGCCAGCCGATCGGTGCCGGGGGTGCCGACCACCGGCAGGTTCAGCGCGTCGCTCGCGGTGCCCGGGGCCACCATGCCCGGCTGGACGCCGCGTCCGATCAGGAAGCGCGACGCCGCGGCGGCACGGTAGTCGGTGTCGCCGAACGGATAGGCGGTGGTCCACACCGCGGCCTGCCCGATCTTCGTGCGGATGTAGTCGTTGGTGTCGTCGAACTCGGCGCCCGCGCTGCCGAGACCGTTCTCGCATGTGCTGTCGTCGTTGTCGGTCAGCTCTGCGGCCCGGCAGTGATGCGTGGTGTGGTTGCCGATTTCCGAACCTTGCGCGACGGCGTCCTTCCAGATCGCATCGTATTGCGTCGGATCGCCCCCCTGCGGATACCAGTTGGCCGTCGGGTTGATGTAGTACGTGACGCGAACGCGCTGGGCCTTCAGCGCCGGATAGTGGTCGATCTGCGACGGCTGCGAGTCGTCGAAGGTGTACGACATCGCGGCCTTGAAGCCCGCCCAGTCGAGCACGCGCAGCCCGGGCTGGCCCGTGCTGCCGGCGGGCCGGGCCACCTCGTGCGGCACCAGCGGCAGCGGCAGGCCGGCAGCACCGCCGGCGTTCCACGGGAGCACGCGCACCGTCAGCGCGGCCTGCGTGCTGCGCTCGCCGTCGCTGACCTGGACGGTGAGTTCATAGTCGTTGTGACCGTCGGCATCACCCGGAATCCCGGTGTCGGGTGCCTGTTGGAACGCCAACGCGCCCGTCGCGGGATCGATGCTGAAGCGGGCCGCGTCGCTTCCCGCAATGGACCAGCTGGCGCCGGTCCCTGCCGCCAGGCTGGCCGACGGCTGGAGGAACACCGCCGTCAATCCTTCGTGCACGTCCAGGCTGGCCGGCACCGACAGGACGGGCGCAGTGCCGGCCGTGTCGGTGCCACCGGTGGGGTCAGTGTTGCCGCCGGGCACACCGCCGCTGCCGCTGTCACCGCTGCCACCGCTGCCACCTCCGCCACCGCTGCCACCGCTGCCACCTCCGCCACCGCTGCCCCCGGAGGCACCGCCGTCCGCCCCGCCGTCCTCGCCGACCCCGCCACCCCCGCAGGCGGCTGCCATGGCGACGAGCAATATCGCTGCGCCGATGAAGGAGCGCTTGATCAGCGGTGCCGCCGGCGTGGCACGCGGTGTGTCGTCAGAGAGCCTCTTGGGGGCGTTGTTCATGATGCAGGTCTCGTGGTTCAAGTTCTGTTTCTGGCGCAGCGCACGATGCGCGCACCGTGCGGCGGCACGGCCGGGCGGCCGCAGCATGCCGATAGACGCGCGGCGGCGCGGAGCCAGACCAGGTTTTTTCAACGTCCACCCGCCTGTCGCCGTTGCGCTGGAAGCTTGGAGCGTGATCGGAATACAGGGGGCATCAACCATGGAGTCCTGCGAGCTGTGGCCATCGGGTTCTGTCAGACGGGGCCGAGCCAGCAGCTCGAAGTGCTCGGTGGCCGCGATCTCATCGAGCTTCGGCATGCAAATGTCGAAGAGGCACGGCGTCCCGAACGCGAGCTCCAGCTGACCCCAGGTGGCGAAGGTGCTTGCCTCTGGCGGAGGCCCACTGCTGCCAGTGCGAGGCAGCGCCGAGCACGAGCTCGTTCCGATCACAGACCAGTCCCGAACACCCCCGGATCGCCAGCACCCGCCGCTCGGTGGCAAACGCCCCTGCGGGCTCTGGCACCCCCCGTCTCGGAGAGGCAATGCCGAGAAAAACGCCCGATTTTCGGTCAAGTTGACTCGCGGTTAGCAAATGCTAACCCGTGACCATGGAGCGCAACCCGACGCGATTTTTCCTCTCCGATGGCGACCCCGCCTCCAAGCAGGCCATTTTGGAGGCTGCTCTCGGTTTGTTCGTCGAGCATGGCTTGGCGGGGACGAACGTCCGCATGATCGGGGCGGCCGCGGGCTACTCCAACCCCGCGATGTTCAAATTCTTCGAGTCGAAGGAGGCGCTCGCTGTCTATTTGTTCGAGCGCTGCTACTTGCGTCTCTTCACCTCCGTCGACGCAGCGGCTTCGGCGCCGAAGTTCGATGAAGCTCTCGAGCGCGTCATCGATACCTTCCTCCGGGCGATGGAAGAAGATCTGGAAGCACTCCTGTTCGTGCAAGATACCCTCAGGGAGCTGTGGCCGAAAGTCACGGGCCCGGCGCGCAATGCTTCTATCCTGCGCACCCTTTCGGCGATGTTCGAACGGGGGATCGGAGAGGGGAGGGTACATGGCCATCGATCGGTGGGGGTTTCGGTGGCCGTGCTCGTGGGCTCCTTGGCCCAGCTCGGACGCATGCTCTACTTTCGGGAGCTTCCGGGCCCGGCCAGCCACCATCGGCGCGAACTCACCTCGACGTTGAAACGAATGTTGGGGCGCTAAGCCCCGTGGTGCCGGCCCGACGGTCCGGCGCTTTTGGAGTTAGCGATTGCTAACTATTAGCGATTGCTAACTAAGGGAGGCACTCCATGACGGAAAAACAGATGTTCATTCTTGGCGGGACGGGTTTCATCGGTTCGGAGACGGTGCGTGAGGCCGTAGCAAGCGGGTGGAAAGTGGTTGCGCTCGTGCGACGGGAGGCTGACGCGGCTGCGCTTCGAGCTCTCGGGGCAGTGCCTGTCCTCGGAACGGCACAGGAAGTCGACGGCTGGTTCGAGCAAGCGCAACGCTGTTCGGTGATCGTGGATCTGGTCCAGCCCCAGTTGCCGCGCCGGGTGCGGGTGGCGGACATCGAGAGCGTGTCGCTTCAACGGCAGGCGATCACCCGGGCCCTCACCTCGGCCCTCTCGCAGGTTCCGATCCACGTTCGCCCGCTGCTTGTCAGTGCGAGCGGTCTCGACGATTTGGTGCCGGATCGCGAGGGGAACGTGAGCGTTCGCAGTGAACTCAGTCCCGACCCGAAGGGATTCGGGCGTATCGGAGTGTTCGTGCGTCGCATCATCGAGGGCTCAGGTGTCGCTGCGACTCACGTCTACTTGGGAACGGTGTACGGACCCGGCAAGAGTTTTGCAGCGACAGTCTTTCCCAGTCTCATGCGAGGTCGCTTTGCGCTGCCCGCACCGGCCAAGAGCCGTTTTCCCGTCATTCATGTCAAAGACGCGGCCCGCGCCCTCGTGCACCTGGCCTCGCTACCCCGGGAGTCCCTCGTTGGGCGGTCATGGCTGTTGGTGGACGAGTCTGGCGGCGCTCCCTTGGGCACCTTTTTCGACACGGCCGCGCGCCTCTTGGGTGTGGCACCACCGGCTCGACTCCCCGCGTGGTTGCTTTCCCTCGCGATTGGGCGCGCCCTGGTGGAAACGCTCACGCGTGATCTCGCTGCGAAGCCGGAGGCCCTCTCGCACACTGGATTTCGCTTCCAGTACCCGACGGCCCGCGAGGGCCTTCCCCCGACTTTGGAGGACCTCGGGTATCGAGCAGGTGCCGCGCGCCGACCGAAGAACTTCTGGACCTGGGCATTGGTTAGCATCGCGCTCCTCGCACTCGTGTCGGAAAATGCCTTCTCCGTTCCGCTCAGTGTCCCCGGACTGCGGGAACTCGCGGGTGGGCGCTCCATTCTCGACATGCGACCCGGGTACGGAACAAGAGAGGTGAGCGAGCTGCTCACCGCCCTCGGCGCTCTAGGTCGCAGCCGCTATCTGACCCTGCTCTGGACCATCGATCTCGTCCTGCCTGCTCTTTTCTCCTCGGCGCTCTTTCGGCTCGTGGCCCTGGGGCGTCTTCGAGCTTGGCGCACGCTCGCTCTCGCACCCGGCGCTTTCGACTACTTCGAAAACCTTGCCGTGACATTCCTGTTGCTCGGTGGACCCGCACCCGATGGGCTCTTGGTCCAGGTAGCTTCGGCTCTTACCGTGTTGAAGCTGGGACTCTATGGGGCGTGCGTCTTACTTGCTCTTTTGGGCGCGCTGCCTCGCTCACCGAAAGCGGCGCCTTCCGCGATCGGTGGCGTTTCGTGATGAGCGCATCGTTCCCTTTTCACTGGCGGGATGCACCCGCGCCATCGACCTCGAGCCCCTCGACC
>JBNKGC010000160.1:0-13936 GCA_050289625.1 Polyangiaceae bacterium
GAGCCAGCGGAGGCAGCACCTCGACCGGAGGTGCCAACGGAGGCGGAACCTCGACCGGAGGTGCCGGCAATGCACCGCCCTGTACCGATCCCCAGCCCATTGGGGATTCCGGATTCATCCGGTGTGCCGAGGGCTACACCCATCGGGAGTTCGTGGGCACCTGTCCCTCGCAGGTTCCGCGGGACGAACCGCTTCCCCCGCTGGGTGATGCGGACGCCTGCCTCAGCGATTCCGACTGCGAAGGGCCGCTCCAGTATTGCAGAGCGGCGACCGGGGGCGAGATTCTGCCAGGAAACTGGTGCGCTAGCGGGTGCTTGACGGACTCCGACTGCGGTCAAGGACAGATCTGTGAGTGCGGTGATCCGATGGGTACATGCGTTGCCGCAACCTGTGAGTCCGATGCCGATTGCGAGGGCCCGCTGCGCTGCGCAAGCTACACGACTGACGCTGGTTGCCCTTCGACTGCGTACGCTTGTCAGTCCCCAGCCGATACCTGCACCGGCGACGCGGAATGTGCCGGCGGGGCGTGCACTTTGGGATTCGATGGCCAGGGGGAGGCACGCAGCTGCCAGGCGGCGACTTGCGCGATTGGTCGCCCCTTCTTGGTGGAGGGCGCGGAGCGGGTGGCACCCGTCGTCCGCCGCGCGGGTTGGGGCGGTCGCGGTCGGGAGCCCGAGGTCGGGCGATGCACGGACCAGGAGCTTTCGGTGAGGGCGCTCCAACTCGACAGGCTCTCTTCGGAAGAGCGAGTGCTGCTCGCCCAGCACTGGGAGCGATCGGGTCAGATGGAGCATGCGTCGGTGGCGGCGTTCGCGCGCTTCGCTCTCCAATTGCTCTCGGTGGGTGCTCCCGCCCGCTTGATTGAAGCGACTCAACGCGCCATGGCGGACGAGACCGAGCACGCGCGGCTCTGTTTCTCCCTCGCCAGCGCCTACCGCGGCCACGAAGTGGGCCCTGGACCGCTTCGGATCGAGGGTGCTCTTGCCGCCTCGGACGTCGCGGAAATCGTGAGAACGACGATCCTCGAAGGCTGCATCGGCGAAACCGCAGCTGCGCTGGAAGCGGCCGAGGCCCGCGATCGCACAACGGACCCCCAGGTGCGGAGCATCTTGGCCCGGATCGCTACCGACGAAGGTCGCCACGCCGAGCTCGCCTGGCAGTTCCTCCAGTGGATCGTGAGTGAACGTCCGGAGCTCGTGCCTTCGGTTCGCGGGTGCTTCGAGGAAGCCCTGTCCCAGAGCGCTGTCTCCGCCACCACTAAGGAGACCGATCTTTCGGAACTCGGCGTGCTCCCCGAGGTGATGCGTGCCTCGGTGCGGGCTCGAGCGCTCAGCGAGGTGGTACGGCCCTGCTTCGAGATGCTCGTGCGGGGGAGCTCGGCCGTTGCGACTGAGTTCGTCGAAGCGTCCGAGGCTCCCAGCTTCGTCTGACGTCGAATGCCGGTGGCTACGGCTCGTGTAGGGAACCGAGCCGATAGTGGTAGCCGTAGGCCTCGCGGAACCCAGCCCGATGGTAAAGCGCGGCCGCCGACTCGTTATCACGCTCGAGTTGGAGATAGAGGCGGCGCGCGCCCCAGCTGTCGGCAGCGCGCGCCATGGCGTGGAGCAGGGCCCGCCCGCAACCACGCCGACGGAAGGCTCGCAATGTGAGCATGGAGAACACGCCCGCCCACGGTCCATCGCTCACGAGTAGACCGACTCCGGCGGGTTGTCCCCCGACTTCGGCCAGGGCGTAGCCAGTGCGACCCGGGATGCGCTTCAGAAGGCCTCGGTAGATGTCTTGCACTTGCTCGAAGCGCCCCCGGCGTCCGGAGATGTCGAACCAAGGATCAGGCATGGTTTCGTACACGACGGCGCGTACCAGAGAATCGGCGGAGTCGGTCGAAGTGCGCTCGACCACTTTGCATGCGGAGGCGGTTTGAATCGAAACGGGAGATCTCGCCTGATAGCCCCGCTGAGCCAGGGTCTCGTCGAGGCCTTCGGGCTGGGAAGAATCAGTCAACTGAACCAAGGGAGGGAGACCGCGGTCGCGGTAGAAGTCCTCCATCGTCGCGATCTGGTTTTCGAGAGCGACGACCCGACCCCCCGAGCTCGTCCAGACGGAGTTCGCGCGCTGGGTCACGCCCCGGGTCGCGCGCAAACGCCAGCCTCGAAGCTCCATGGTCTCTTCCGCGGGCCATGCGCGGTAGGCTGCGTGCTCGAGTTGCGCAATCCAAGTCACGTCGCTTCGATGGGTGCCATCGAAAAGCTCGGGTCGCAATCCGAGCGCCTGCGACGCGTCCGGTGGTGACCCGTTGTCTCGACCGCTGCACGCCGACTCGGTCCAGTCGGCTCTTCATTTGGCGACCTTCACCGGCGACGGTCGCTGGAAGCACCCCACGGTAAGCACAGCTCCCACAAAATTTTCCACTCGTGGCGATCCGCACTTACTGGGTCCTCGACGCATCACCTATCCTGACGGGGAATGCCTTTCTCCTTCCGTCAGCGTCCCGGAGCTGCCGCCACCTCCCCAAGTGTGCGACGCCTGGGTGCTTTTGGCGGTTGGCTCGCAACCATCGCCCTGGCGATCGCCTGCAGTGGCTTGGAGGGGCCGTCTGGTTTCGAGGAACGATGCTCTGCTGGGGAAGTCAGGGCATGCGGGCTCACCCTGTCGCGGACCGACACCACGCTCCAGTGCTACAGCGGTGTCCAGTACTGCGAAGGGCAGACATGGGGCGCCTGTACTGACGGAACGGTGACCACGCAAAAGGCGCCGCCGCTCGCTGCGGGCTACGAGACGCTTTCCATCAGTGTGGCGCGGACCTGCATCGGAAACCCTTGCGACCCGTACTGTCTTCAGCACGACGAAGAACCCTCTGATCCACTCGTGGCGCCGCCCTCGTCGTCCCAGTCCATCTACGACTGGGTCGTCGGAAATCTGTCGACGTTTCCCGGCGGTTTGGTGAAGAAGGGGCTCGAAGAACCGTGTGAAACGGGCGCGGACTGTCAGTTCAACACGAAGTGCACCCAGCCGTCGAACGGCGCGTGCTCCCACAGCGTGTGCCAAGAGGGTGTCGCGCTCAGCGATGATTGCAACGAGTGCGTCACGATGGTGTGCGCGGCGGATTCGAGTTGTTGCGATCCGGCGGCGGCATCGACGAGTTCTTGCGAGCACGATCCCTGCGAAGCAGGCGACCCGTTGCGGCTCGGTTGCGACTCGTGCGTCGATCAGATCTGCGCCGATCCGAGCGATCCGGTGCTGGGACACTGCTGCGATACAGCGGGCAGTTGGGACCAGACCTGCATCGATGCCGTCGCGACCACCTGCGGTTTGAGCTGCGGTTGCGACACGGGGGAAACCCTCGAAAACGGAAGCTGCTACTTCCACGATTCGAACTCGCGCAAGCTGGACAGCGCTCGGGCGAGTTGCCAGGCGCGAGGCCCGCGTTGGGACTTGGTCGAGATCGATGATGCGACCGAGAACGCCTTCCTGGCCGACTACGGTTCGACCAACGAGCGCTGGATTGGCAACTTCACGTCGAGCACCTACACGAACTTCGCCTCGGGTGAACCGGATAGGTCGGACGCTGGGGCGATAATGCAGTCCGACGGAACCTGGGGTGCGGAGAAAGGCACCAAGAGCAACGAGTCCATCTGCGAGGGCCCGCCCACGAAAATCCAGGGATCGACCACGCCGGTCTACGAGTGGACGGCCGATTGCGTTGCTTTGGCCGACAGCGTGTGCGACGTCGAGTGCGATCCCGATGACCCGAGCCTGAGTGGTGGTCTGTGCGAGCCGTGGTACCCGGGCGAAATCGACGCGAGCTGCCCGAAGCCCGACTTGGCTGGCGGCGTTCCCTGTGACGGAGTGATCCCCATCTGCAATCACGGGACCGTCGCCGTCGAGAACGAGGACATTCGGGTCATCCACTTCCCGGCGAACTCGCAGCAGTACCCGTTGTGCGCCCCAGACGAGACACACCCGCAGATGGAGGAGTGCATCGTCAAGGACGTGACGATCCAGCCGGGCGAGTGCATCTCCGTCGACGATTGCGCCGACCAGCTGGGGGGCAATCGGGAGATCATGATCAACCCCGGGAACCTCATCGACGAGTGCAGCTGTCTCGACAATTGGACGCTCTACAGCGACGGTACCTGTGGCGAGCCCGAGTGCGGAGGCGGCGGTACGGCGACCTACCAGGTGTTTCGACCCGTGGACATCGTGGTGGTCGTGGACAACTCGAGCGACATGGGCGCCGAGATCCAGCAGGTGGAAGACACGCTGTACTCGGGATTGGCGGCGCCCCTCGATGCTGCGGGGGTGGACTACCGGATCGTCCTGGTGTCCCGCTTCGGCGACGTGGCCACGCCCGTCGGCGAAAGCAATCATCCGATGTGCATCGGTTTCCCCCTCGGTTCGAACGCCTGCACTAGCCCCTTCGAGTCTCTGCGGCAGAACCCGCCGCGCTTCTATCACTACAGCGCAGACATCGAGAGCGAGGACGCCCTCTGCGTCCTCCTCGGCTCTTTCGACCAACCGGACGAGTTCGGTGACACCCCTCGCAGCGGGTGGACTACCGCCGCCAGTGCCGGCTGGGCCCAGTGGCTTCGCCCCCAATCGATGAAGTCCTTCATCGTCTTTTCGAACGACGACGTGGACTGCAGCGACTACGGCTACGACCTCGACGACGGGCAAACCGAAAGTGGTGGGGCCAAGGTCGCCGCGGCCTTCGACGCGGAGATCTTGAACCTCTCCTCGGCGCACTTCGGCACTTCGACCGACCGCCGCTACGTGGTCCACAGCGTCGTTGGCTTGGCCGAGCAGGCTACCGCCAGCGATCCGTGGCTTCCGGGGGACGGCATCCAAACGACCCGCTGCGGCGGAAGCTCGCGGGGACCCGGTACGGGCTACCAGGCGCTGAGCACCCTGACCGGCGGGCATCGATACCCGATCTGCGACACAGCGAACTACGAGACGATCCTCGGGTCCATCGCAGACGAAGCCATCCTCTCATCGCACGATTCGTGCGACTTCGCCTTGCCGAGCGCTTCCAGCTACGACCTGAGCAACGTGACCGTGGCGTACACCACGAGCGCTGACGTTCATGTCAGCCTGAGCGAGGTCACTGGCTCCAGCGCGTGCGCAGCCGACTCGTGGTACTTCGACGACCCGAGCAATCCGACTCGGATCACGCTGTGCCCATCGAGCTGCACGGCGGTACACGCAGATCCTGGAACCGAGGTCTTCCTGCAGCTCGGTTGTCCTCGGGTTGCCGAGACGGCGACCTTCTCGGAAGTCTACGAGCAGCAGTGCCAAGACGGACACCTGCCGAAGTGGACCTTCTTGGCCTACGACTCGACCATTCCGGGCGATGCAACCATCGATCTGGCGGTCCGAACCGCCGACACGCAGGCAGGTCTCGCGTCGAAGACGTTCGTCCCGGTGACGCAGGTGACGTCGGCAAACGCGATTTGCACGATGTTCCCCAACGGAAACTGCCCCATCGATCTTCACGCTCTGCTCGGCAACCTGGATGCTCGCCGGGACTTCTTGGAGCTTCAGATCACACTCAATCCGAATTCCCTTGGCGTGAGCCCTTCCTTCAACGACTGGGAAATCAGGTACTCGTGTCCACCCGGAGAATGAATGCTCAGAAGGCCGCGTGCCTCGCTCTTTTGACCTCCCTCGCCGCGTGCAACTCGGGTGAGCGGGACGACTCCGCTTACATGAGCTTCGGAACCGGTGGAAACGGCGCGACGGGTGGAGCTCCTTCTGGCGAAACTGGAGGAAACAGCTCGAGCGGTGGAGCGGGGGGCAGTGGCGGAGGAGTGGCGACGGGTGGGGGCACCGGGGTCGCCGGCGCCGGCCCAACGAGCTGCGGCGACGAAGTCGTCGACGACGACGAAGCCTGCGATGGCTCGGCGCTCGCTGGTGAGGACTGCCGAGCGTTCGGCTTCGATTCGGGAACCCTGGCATGCGACGAGACATGCGATTTCGACGTCTCTGGGTGCGAGGGAATCGAGCAGTGCTTCGACGGGAAAGATAACGACGGAGACGGCCTGGTCGATTGCCTCGATACGGATGATTGCGCGGCGGTCTGCGCGTCGTCCTGCAGCGAAGTGCCGACTCTGAGCGATCCCGCGTCCGTAAAGGGGGCTACGTGGGGAGGTCCGAGCGACCTCGCGAGCTCTTGCGGCGCGATCGGGTCGACTGCCTCCGAGATCGTTTACGAGATCCAGGCCGCCATGACGGGCACTCTCGAAGCAGAGCTCGACACCAGTCGGCTCCTGAATGTTTCGCTCCGCACCACCTGCGGTGACGACGATTCCGAGGTGGCGTGCGGAAGGAGGCGAGCGTCGATGCCGGTCGTCTTGGGGCAAACCGTTTACGTCGTAGTGGACGGTTTTGAGTCGGTTGACGGCGGGCTCTTCGGACTGGACGTCTATTCTCGCCCGAACGACGTGTGCGGCGACGGCTTCCTCGACCAGGGCGAGGAATGCGACGACGAAAACTTCGAGCCGGGCGATGGATGTGATGCAACGTGCACCCTCGAGTCCAGCGAGACCGAGCCCAACGACTCACCTGCGACGGCGAATCCCTGGGGCGCTCCGTTTTACGCGCAGATCGCTCCTGAGGACGACGTCGACGTGGTTTCCATCGAGGTGGCCTCTTCTGGCGCCACGCTAACGGCTGCCGCCAACAACCTGGGGATCGGCCTGTGCTCCTCGGGCGAGATGGACACCTTCCTCGAGGTCATCGGACCGGACCAAACGACGGTCGTGGCTTCGGATGACGACAGCGGCGAAGGGTACTGCGCCCGCGTGGTGGCGACTGGGCTCGAAGCAGGGACCTACTATGTTCGGACTCGGGCCATCGCTGGATCGGGGCGACCGACTTTCCCCTATCGACTCGACGTTCTCGTCGAGTGAGGGTGCTCGCGCAGCGAGCCCTCACTCATGGTTTGGGCCTCGCGCGCCTTGCGCCGCGGGACGCCCCGTCACCGAAGCACGGGTGGTCAGCTCGGTCGGAGCTCAGCCTGCGTCGTCACTGCTTGCACCACCGAGGCCGTTCGGCGGAGCTTCCTCGAGATCGCCGCACGGTCCCCAAAAGCCGTCGACGCAGTATTGGACGCCCTGCCAGCAGCTGTGGAGCCCGTCGGCGTGCTCGATGGTGATCGAGCAGAACTGCTTAGCGCCGGTATCGCAGGCGCCCGTGGCCGGAGGGGGGTAGGGCGACTTGTTCGTTGCCGTGCTGATGTAGGGCGGCGGAGAGCCGTCCCCCTGCGTGCCACAGCCGAGCGCCAGCAGAGAGCCCAGCACCGCGACGAAGCCCAGACCCTGGCGCCAGCGAGATCTGCGCATTACCCGCGCCTTTCCGAGGAAGATCGCGTCGTGGAAGGTCGGCGAGGTGTGCATCGGATGAGGGCGTCCGGGCAAAACCGGACCCATACATGATGCGGCATGCGTAGGGGTTTGGAAAGCCCTCGGGGTGAATTCTCGTAGGGCGGGTCCAGACGAGTCCCCACACCGGCACACACCTTTTCGAGGTCTTTCGAGCCTCCTCGCTCACTGGGACGTCGATCGCATCGTGCACAGAGCCGGAGTGAGGGACAGGCACGCCGTTCCGAAGGGAGGACCTATTCGGGCTACTCCGAGCGCACTAGAGCGACAGGCGGCTTCCCGTTTGTCGCTCCAGTGAGGTGTCTGAAGGCTCGAGTGACCGGCTCCTCAGCTCTCGAACTTGGGTGCCGCTTCCGGCTCCCGAGTGTTCTCCGTGGCGGCGGCGGCACGTTCGCTCGCCGTCTTGCGACCCAAGACTCGATCGATTCGGTCGAGGGTCTTGATGACTGCGAGGTCGAGGGATTCGGCTGCGATCCAGAAAGCGCGCATCGTTCGTTCTCCTTCGCCCTGTCGGGTCAGCTCGCCTTTTCCAGCACGCGGTCGTCCGCCGACTTCTTGAACGGGAGAACTTCGGCCATCCGTGCCTTGGCCGACTCCACGCTTTTTTGGACCAAGCCGGGCCCATGGTCTTTGGCAATTTCGGCCAGTTCGACGGCGAGCTGCTGTCCGAGTTCAATCGTCTTCTTGGCGCTCGTCGGTGCGCCGAGCACGGCGCCGCGCGCCCAGTCGAGGGCGCCACGGGCTCCTGCGCGAACGCTACCGAAAAGACGCTCGGCCTTGGTGGTGTTGATGAACTGGGCGACCTCGTAGATCAGGTCCGCCGGAGTGCTCCCCGCCGCGTGAGGAGCCCGATGGAGGGCATTTTTGAAGCGAGGATTGTTCTCGAGGAAGTCGCGTAACTGCTCGATGGTGAGCCCCGTCTTCTCGAGCGCCTGGTCGAACTCCTGCTGGGCCACCTGCTTGGCCTTGAACAGGTACATCTGCACGCGGCTCTGGAAGTTCACCGCCCCATCGCCGCTCGTCTCGACGGCACAGAAGATCGTGCCCGGATACTTCTCGGTGATGAGCGACTGCACCCCGTCCGACACGCTGCTCGACGGCATGCAGCCGAAGGGCTTCACGCTGAGCGTCATGTTGGCCTTGTTCTTCACCACGTTGAGGATCAGCTTGCCGACCTCCATGTGGCCCTCACCGCCGCGTAGGTTGTTGTCGTAGTAGGGCGCGGCGACCTTCGCGACGGCGCGCATGTCCGGCAGGTGGTAGTCGTAATACCCTCCGGCGTAGGCGAAGGTGTGGAAGCCGACGCGCAGGGCCTTGTCGGCAGCCCAGAGCGACACTTTGCGTGTGAACGCTGCGTACTCGCCGCTGCCCTGCATGCCGAGGGTGCCTCCGTCTTCCTGGCGGAGCGCCTTGCGATCTTCCGTGTCGTGCGCGACCTCCCAGATGTTGTACAGGAGCCAGGCCGTCACGAACTGGATGTCGGCTTCGGCGCCTTCGGTCTCGAGGAAGCGCTGCAGGCGGTAGTTGCCATCTCCCTCCGTCGTCATGGCCCAGAACTCGCCGATGATGGCGACCTTCGGCTTCGGAATGGTGCGGTCGACTTCGATACCGGAAAACAGGCGCTTGCACTGCATCAGGGCGAGCAGAATGCTCCGGCCGTTCAGGAGCGCCTCGTAGCAGAGCTTCTTCGACTGCTCGATCACGGCGTCCGTGGCGCCGGCGCGCACCTCGTACGGGCGGATGCGGTATCCGAGGCCGTTGATGATGTCGCCGGCGACGAGGCCCTTGACCATGTTGATGAAGAACTTCGGGTTCATCTCGAGCCCGCTTTCTTCACCCGTCGCTTGGCTGAGGCCGCCCTGCTGCTGGAAGAGCATCACCCGGAAGCCGTCGAAGCCCGCGTCGCGCAGGGCCTTGCGGTACTCGGTCACGTACATGCCGAAGCGACACGGGCCGCAAGCGCCCGCCGTGAGGAACACGAATTTTTCGATGATCTCCTCGGTGCTCATGCCCTTTTCGTCGCGCAGGTTGATGAGCACCTTCACCAAGTTGCCGACGGTGAAGTACGTGGGGTTGCACTGTCCGCGATTGCCGAACTCCTTGCCCACGCGGAGTGAGTCGTAATTCGGTGCATCCATCGGCACGACGTCATAGCCGCAGTTCCGGAGGCCACCGGCGACGATGTAGTCGTGGGCGACCGTGAGCCCACCGATCAGCATCGTGATCTTCGACTTTTCGCTCTTCGTGAAGCTCAAGTCGGCCATGTCCTCGACCCACTGCTCCGTCTTCTCCAAACCGAGACGGGCGCGCTCCTGGTCCTCGAACGCGCGCAGCTCTCTGTCGATGTCGATCGAAGCCTGCCCGGCGATGGGGAGGCTGCGCTTGGCACTGTCGGGCATCACGTGGTTGCTCTGAGTCATGGTGCTTTCTCGTGGGTTGTTTCGCTTTTGAGGAGGCTTTTTGAAGTCGGTGGCCAGCGTTGGGGCGAGGGAGGCCGCTTTAGCGGTGCACGCGGGGACAGCTGCGAGGGCTCTCACTCTGCGGGGATTGCCTCGCGGCGGGAATCGGACTGGACGGGGACGACGCGTCCGTCCTCCGTCTTTCTTCCGAGGCGCACGACGCCTTTCGGGAGCTCGACCTCGGCGGCGCGCCGGGTCTCGTAGGCGAGAACGCGTTCGGTGGTCTCGGCGATCTGCCGCTCGATGCTCTCGTCGGTCTGCTTGAGACCGGCGAGTTGCGCCTGCTTCAGACGCAAGAGCTCGAGGCGCTTTTTCTCGACCGCGAACGCGAGGTCACGACGCTTCTGCCCGAGGTCTTCCAGGCGCTCCTGCTGCAGCCGTAGCGAGTGAGCGTACGTTTTGACTCGGATCTTGATGGAGCCACCGGGCTTGTTGGCGTCGAGATCGTGCAACGCGGCAGCGGGTGTCTTCGCCGTCTGGAGGATCGTGTCGATCATCCCGTAGGTGGGCGCGTCGTGGCCGCACTTGAAGCTCGAGAGATCCAAAACTGCCACGTTCGGGTGGTGTGAGGCGAAGTTCGCCGCCCACACCTTCTGCGCGCTGTTGGCGGAGTAGTTCTCCGGCCAAACGTGATTCAGTTCGAGCGGCGACTTGATGGTTCCGTTTTCCAGCTCTTCTTTGAAGTAGCGGTCGAGGTACTCGCGCCCCTTCGGGATGGAGCGAATGCTCAGGATCGGGTACCCGAGCACCTGGAACTCTTCCGGGATCCCGTGGTGCAGCCCTGGATCGCCGTGGTAGGGGCGGTTCAAGACCAGGATGGCGATGCGGTCCTCCGCTTCGACAGTCTCCAGGATGGCGCGCCCCTTGTGTTGCAGATCCGCATCGAACGCGTCGAGCGCGCGGAAGCCTTGCGCACAAGCAAAGTCGCACTCGTCTTCGGTGAGTCCGAGGCGCTTGCCCCACGTCTCGAACATGACCTTCTTGAGCAGGTTGGGCTCGGCGAAGGACAGGGCCGGCGCGAGGTAGTCGATGCCGCGCTCACCGAAGAAGTCGACCTCCTTGGTGAAGGCCGCCTTGATGACGTCCGGTGTGCCCGCGACGATGGGGCACGAGGTGTTGTCCTGCGTGTCCTCCACGAAAGAAGGGACGCGGGTGAGGATCGGAAAGAAGACGTAGTTCAGGGGACGTCTGCGATCCGGATTGTGTTTGTGGAAGAGCAGGTTGTGGATGTGCGCCTGCACCACCTTGCTCGGAAAGCACGGATCGATCGAGCCGTACTTGGCGCCCTCGACGAACATTTCCTCGGTGGTTTCGTCGCTGAAGACGATGTTCGAACGACCGAGCCCCGCTACCTCGAAGAAGGTGCGGAAGAAGGGGGCCGTCGAGTACATGTTGAGCACGCGCGGCATGCCGACGCGGATCTTCTTGCGTCGCTGCACGGCCTCGGCACTCGAACGCTCGAAGGGGCGCGTGTAAGTCTCCCGCTTGATGCGGAAGAGGCCCTGCTTCACTCGGACGTCCTCGATGGGCGCGCCGGCTTCTGGCATCGCCTCGGGCTGGTAGAAGTGCTTGAAGGCGAGCTCAGCCTCGTGGGTCACGAGGTTGGGGTAGGCGGCTGCCGTCTTCTTGCGCTCCGCCATCAGCTCGAGCATCGCGTCTTTGCTCTCGACGGTGCCCTTCTCGCAGGAAAATCCGGAGATGTAGCGGCTGGTCGAGCCGTCGGGCCTCGTCGTGTCGATGAAGGTGCGTTTGCACTCGTTCGGACAGAAGTGACAGACGGTTTCCTCGTCGTTCTTCGTCCTGTAGTCGAGGTTCAACGTCGCATCGACGCCGATGAACCTCGTCTTTCCCGAGCGCTTGTAGCGGCGCAGGGTCTCCATGGCCGCGCCGATGGCGCCTGCTTCGCCGGTGTGCGGGTGGACGTACACCTCGGCACCCGGCACGCGCTGCTTGATGTAGTCGACCTGCGCTTTGACCGCGGCCAGGTTGTACTGCGTGCCCCCCTGCAGGACGAATTTGCGTCCGAGGCTCGCTAGACGGGGAATCTGCACGACGTACTGCCACACATTCTTGGGCAGCACCTGGGCGAGCCCGGCGAGCAACTCCTCCTTCTGGTACCCCTCCTTCTGGAAGTTGACCCGATCCGTGTCGAGGAACACGGCGCATCCGTAGCTGAACTTGGGGGCGAGCTCGGCCTTGAAAGCATTTTCGGCGTACGCCGTCACCGGTAATCCGAACTGATCGGCCATGGC
Source organism: Polyangiaceae bacterium (assembly GCA_050289625.1). Classification (GTDB taxonomy): domain Bacteria; phylum Myxococcota_A; class Polyangia; order Polyangiales; family Polyangiaceae; genus NIC37A-2. The sequence continues at coordinate 12,091 of JBNKGC010000160.1, forward strand.
TTGCAGCAGCATGCCGTTGCCCGCCGAGCAGGAGTTGCTCAGCTTGAAGTTCTGGATGTCACCGTTCTTCATGAACAGGACCTTTATGTCCTGTCCGCCGATGTCGCAGATCACGTCGATGTCGCCGAAGAAGTGCACGGCGCTCATCATGTGAGCCACGGTCTCGACGATGTTCACGTCGGCGAGCACCGTCTCCTCCAGCACGTCGGCGGCATAGCCCGTCGCGCCGAAGCCGAGGCACTCGAGCGTCGCTCCTTGTCCTTCGACGTGATCGCGGAGACTCGCGAGGAGCTCCTTCGTATCTTGGATCGGGTTGCCCTTCGAGAGCTGGTAGGCCTTGGCCAGGATCGTGCCTTCTTCGTCGACGAGCACCGCCTTGGACGAGGTGGAGCCGCCGTCGAGGCCGATCACGCCGCGGACCTTCTGGCCTGGTTCGAACGTCGCAGGTACGAACTTGGGAATCGAGTAATTGTCGACGAACTGAGTCGTCTCGCTTTGGTCAGCCGAGAGCGGCGGACCCGCCTGCTCCCCGAGACGCGCGCGTCGTCCGTGGGTAATGAAGCTGCGAAGATCGTCGAGTCCGGCGAAACGCCCCGCCTCCCCGCCCTCGGCGATTCCGAAGACTGCGGCACCGAACGCCGCATAAAGTTCGGCGTTTTCCGGTACGAAGATCAACTCGTCCAGGGGCACGTCTTTCGGGTAGGCGTAGCCGCGGTCGCGCCAGGTCTCGGGGATGCGCTGTCGCCAGCAATCCTGCAAGAAAGGCAAGTAGGTGTTCGGGCCGCCCAAGAGCAAGACGCGCGGCTTCAAGGTGTTGCCTCGTGTCAGGACGCTCAGGTTCTGCATCACGATGGCATCGGCGAGGGAATTGAGGACTTCGTCCTTCGGGATGCCGGTCTTCACCAAGTTGACGATGTCGGTTTCCGCGAACACGCCGCACTTCGCGGCGACGTGATGGAGCTTTTCGTCGTTGAAGCGCAGCTCGGTCGCGTAGCCCGGCTCCGCGCCCACCTTGATCATGCACTTGTCGATGGTTGCGCCAGTACCACTCGCGCACTTGTCGTTCATCGACGTGGTCGCGGTCTTCTGACCGGTCGCCTCGTCGTGCTTGAACATGATGATCTTGGCGTCCTGGCCACCGAGCTCGATCACGCTGAGCACGTCCGGGTGCTTGTGCTCGACGGCCAGGGTGACGGCGTTCACCTCTTGGACGAACTTGGCGTTCGTGGGCGCACAGATCGGACCGGAGCCCGATCCCGTGGCGAACATGCGCCACTTGTCGGCGGGTTGGTTGGGGAAGGCCGCAAGAATCGTCTCGAGGAGCTCGAGGCACTTCTCCGGCTGCTTGGTGTGGTGCCTCTGGTAGTCGTTCCAGAGGATTTCCTTCGTTTCCGGATCGATTACGACGGCCTTCACCGTGGTCGAACCGACGTCCATCCCGATGACCAGTTCGCGTTCACTCATGCTCAGCCTCTATGCTCGCCCTGGCCCACGGGGGCCGCGAGATCCGCTCCCCCAATCGACTCACTTCCCTACCAAGTGACTTGCCGACCAGGTTGACCCAAACAGGAAACAATTCCTGGGCCCTCCGGATCCCGCTGACATCCGCGTCAGTGACGCTGACGTCAGTGTAGGCAGTCGAACCTCGGCGCCAAGGAAAAAGGCCCCGACCGTCCGCAATGAGCAGTGGTTACCCTTGGTCAGGGGGCCGGTGCCGGTTCGCTCGCGCGTTTTTCGGATGAACGGGGCCGGGGCGAGCCCTGCCGAGGGTGCAGGAGAGTCGGCCTCATTCGGAGCAGTCGCCGAGGCGGATGACCGCTTGCTGCTCGTCGCCGCCCACCGACAG
>JBNKGC010000161.1:0-13844 GCA_050289625.1 Polyangiaceae bacterium
AACGACGAAGAGCGCAGGCCGCGTGAGTCCGCGCAGTGGTGGGAGCAAGACCAAGCGAGGAAAGGGAGCTGGGCGACGTCGCTGAGCTTCAGGCGTGCCCCGTGAGCATCCCCTTCCAATACATGAGCGGCAGAATGTGGCGCTTCAGGAGCCACATGCTGTAGCGGGGCTTCGCCTGGTCGAAGGGGAAGGACTCCTTCGGGGTGCCCTCGTAGTCGAATTCGGCCAGCATCACGCTGTTGTGTCCCATGACCAGCGGACACGAGGCGTAGCCGTCGTAGTGGGCGGCGAGCGGCTTCCCGTCGAGGGCGGCGCACAGGTTTTCCACGAGGACCGGCGCCTGCTTGCGGATGGCGGCTCCCGTCTTTGCGGTGGGGAGGTTCGAGCAGTCGCCGAGCGAAAAGACGTTCGGGTAGCGGACGTGCTGCGTGGTGGCCGCATCGACTTCGACGAACCCGCGATCGGTGCCCTGCGGGAGGTTTCTGCGTTTGGCTCCCGGCGTGCGCGTGTCGTCGGGTAGCGGCGCCGTACCGAGGGCACTCTCGGCGATCACCCGCGGGGCGCGCGAGGGCGGGGCGACGTGGAGGAGGGCGTAGTCCTTGGTGAGCTCGGTGCCGTCCTCGACGTTCTCGAACACGGCCCGGCCCGCTTCGTGATCGACTTCGATCAGGTGGTGGTGAGGCACGAGGTGCACGTCGCGTTCCTCGGCGATCTCGTCGAGCACCTCGCGGTACTTGGGAATCCCGAAGATCTTGTCGCCCGGCACGACGAACTCGACGTTGGCCTCACCTCGCACGCCGTTGAAGCGAAACGTCTCCTCGGCGATCCACATGATCTTCTGCGGAGCGCCTCCGCATTTCAGGGGGGACCGAGGGAAGGTGAACAGGGCACTGCCCCCACGGAACGTCTCGATCGCCTGCGGACCTTTCGTGACGAAGTTCGAGAGGTAGTTCGTCCAAACACGTGGATCGTGTTCGAGCGCCTGGTCGAGACCGAGAACCTCGTCCGTCCGAATTTCGAGGCCCAAGCTGACGACGAGGGCGTCGTAGTCGAAGCGCCCGCCGTCGGTGTGTACGCGATTTTCTTCGGGCGAAAACCCGGTGACCCGTGCGCGCTCCCACTCGACGCCGTCCGGTAGCACCTGGTAGGTGGGGCGCCGGGTCTCCTCGAGCTTCGCGAGTCCGCCGCCGACCAGCGTCCAGAGGGGCTGGTACCAATGGTCCTCGCTCGGGGAGATCACGACGATTTCGGCGTCCGGGCGACTGTGACGAAGCCGCGCCGCGACGGTGATGCCGCCCGTTCCCGAACCAGCGACGACGATACGTTCTTGGGCCACTCGGTTCTCCCTCCCCCACGATTGCTACTCGAACACGATTGCTACTCGAGAGGGCGGCCTGCGCCGCCCGCACGATAAGTGTAGCTCACTCGCGCAGTGGTCCCGCGCGCTACCTCAGCGGCTGCCGGTCGACGGTGAAGGCCGGCCAAGGGCGATCGTCGATCCATTCGTGGCCGTCGCCGTGCAGCAGCAGTGGCGAATGATCTGCCCGGCGGTGGACGCGTGGTTGCAAACTATGTAGACTGGTCTATTCTGACTCCGTGCAGAAGGGAGACGAAACCAAGCGCCGTCTGGTCGAGGCGATGGCGACTCTGCTCGAAGAGCGGGGGTACGCCGCGACGGGTCTGAGTGACATCCTCGCCCGCGCCGAGGCGCCGCGCGGCTCGTTCTACTTTCACTTTCCGGAGGGTAAGGCGCAGCTCGCTGGGGCGGCGCTCCTCTGGGCTGGAGAGAACGTTGGTGCAGCCCTCCAAACGGCAGTGGGGTCGGCCACGTCCGTGAAGGAGGGCCTCGAAGCGGTCGGGAGCGTTCTTTCGGCCCGCATGATCGAAGGCGACTTCGTCCGGGGGTGTCCCCTCGCCGCTACTACGCTGGAGATGGCGGGGAGCTCGGAGTCCCTCCGACATACCGTCGACGCCGTCTACGACTCTTGGGTGGAGGGTCTTGCAGCGTTCCTACGACGCCTCGGCTGGACCAAGCGCCGGGCGCGGAGTGACGCCACGATGATCTTCACCTGTCTCGAAGGGGCGATCCTGCTGTGTCGGGCCAAACGGGATGTCACTCCGCTCGACACCGTCACCCGTCAGTTATCCATGACGCTGCATCACCGACGAAGGAACTGAATTCATGAACGACACGAACTACTTGAAGCTCGTCCGAGCCAGTGCCCTGTACGATCTGGTGGTAACTCTCCCCCTCGCCACGCCCTGGACGGCGCAGCTGATGCTTGGTGCTCTGGCTGGGGTTCACCAGGCTCTCGGTTTGCCGGGCACGACCATCGAGCTCGTCGGCGTTCCGCTGTTCTTTGCCAACCTCCTCGGGTCCGTCGTGGCGACGTGGTCGATTCTGCGCCTGCTCGAGCCTCGCGTGATCTACGGGTACGCCGACGGAGGGACGCGCATGCTCTTTTCGACCTGGATGCTCTACTACGCGCTGACGTTCGACGTCGGCACCCTCTGGCTCTTCGTCGTCCCGGAGCTTTCTTGGGGAATCGCGCAGCTGTTCGGTCGGCGATGTCCACGCTTCGGCGAGCCGGCGCGCTGCGCTTGAGCATGCGGACTCGTTAGCGGCGGTCTTTCACATCTTGCCGTACTGCATTTGCTTACCGCTGCGCTGCGCGAGGATGTACGCCTCGAGCGCGCGCATGCGCGGATCCTCGGCTCCGAGGGCTTTGCCGCGCACCGGATGCTCGATGCACCAGTTGATCATGTCGCGCAAAAGAGCGACGCGGCCGAGCTGCCTCTGGTACTTCGGGTAGGTCTCGGGATGGGTGTTCGCGGCGTGCGGATGGCACATGTCGCAGGAGACGCCCACGGTGCTGCCGAGCTGATCGGCATCGTGAAAGACCGTCGAGCCCGCGAGGGCCACGCGCTCGGTTTCGGCCTTCCACAGGGCGACGTCGTCCTTGGTGACCTTGCCGTAGGTCTGGCCGTTGACGTTGCCGATCAAGTGCGAGTTGTCTGCGGAAGGCTCGAGCGTATGAGCTTTTCGTTCGTCTTCAGCCCAATTGCTGTTCGGGTTCTTGCGAAAGTACTCGCCCATGAGCGCGCCGGCGATCGTGGTGCCGCTGGTTCCTTCAGGTACGGTGACTTTGGTCTCACCGTCGCACAAAAGGACTTCCACTCCGGTCTCCGAGGGGCCTCGCTTTGCCGTTTGCTTCCCCGGGGCTGGCTCTGACGTCGGTGCGGCAGGAGTTTGCGATTCCTTTGCTCCACCGCAGGCGGCGACACCGAACACCAAGGTGAGTCCGGCCGTGAGAATCGACGACGGGTATTTCATGGTGCGCTCCCTCAGTAAGACGTGAGTTTCGGTACCGGGGGCCGGTCCTTCTTCCCCATGCTGGTCATGTACGTCCGGGTGATCGTCACCGGATTGCGATTCCACAGGTTGTAGACCTTGTCCGCGAGACCGTCGGGGTGAACGATTGCCGATCCGTCCCCGCACCCGTCGTTCGGATCGAAGGGATCGGGGCGTGCCATCTGCACCGTCATCTCGGGAAGGCCTTCGGGCGCGTAGGGCCAGGGCCACGCCGTCGCGAGAAACCCGTGGAACGAGATGTTGCCGATGCGATTGGTGAGCAGTTGGTGGGTGTGGCCGTGAAACACGGTGACCTTCTGGAAGCGCTTCAGGAGCGCCTGCACCGGCTCGGCGTCATCCGTCCAGAAGTTCCACGGTCGGTACAGCTTGTAGAGCGGCGAATGCGAAAAGACGATGACCGGCGTCGTCGGTGCGACCTTGGCTAGGTCATCCGCGAGCCACGCGCGCTGCTTTTCACCGACCGAAAACGCACTCTGGTTGCCGTTGTCGAGACCGGCGACCGTCCGCATGCGCTCCATCGGAGTCAAGCCGCGCTCGGTCCAGAAGTCTTTTTCCACCACGCTGTTCAGGACGACGATGTGCGCACCCTTGTGGTCGAACGAATACACGTCCTTCCCGAAGAGCTCGCGCCACTTCTCGCCCATGTCGAGATACCAGTCGTGCTCGCCCACCATCATGCGCACGGGAGCCTTGAGGCTCTTCAAGATTTGCGCCCCGAGCTCGAGTTCCTTGACCTGCCCCAGCTGCGCGAGATCTCCGCCGAAAAGAACGAAGTCCGGTTGGGGATCCATGGCGTTCACGTCGTCGACGGCGCGCAGGAGCGCGTTGACGAAGCGATCGTTCAGCTTCTTCTCGTAGAGGTGGGAGTCCGAGATGTATGCGAACCGAAAGCCTTCGGGCTTACCCGCCTTGGTCTGGCCATACGCCACGCTGACGGGCTGAAACGAGTGAGGATTGGTGAGGCTCTGCGCCGCTACGGCCCCGAGTGCCGCCGCCGCCACCTTGGTGAAGGAACGACGGTCGAGCGACTTGAGAGCGCGGAATAGGTCCGCCCGCTCCTCCAGGTACTTGGTCTCGATGCTGCGGAACCCGAGCGGCTTTTTCATGGTCATTTCCCCTCCGGCGCGGGTTTCTGGCGTGGTGCGCCGCTCTGCGGCAGCTGCTTTGGGGGTACCTTCTGCTGCGGTGGACCCTTCGGCTGACTCTCGAAGACCAGCACCTTGCGCTGCGCAATCGCGTCGTCGCGGAAAGGTCGCTGTTTGGCCGCAAGGGCGCGCTGTCTCTTCATTTCAGCCGCGTTCTGAGTCGCCAGGCGTTTGTCGGTGAGACTGAACATGAAGTCGACGAGCTGGTTGATCTCTTCCTCGCTGAGAGCCAGCGGCTCGATGCCGCCGTCCAGGAAGAGGTTCCGTTCGCCACCCTTGTTGTAGTGATCCATCACGTCCCACAGCGTGGGGAGCGAGCCGTCATGCATGTACGGAGCGGTGACCCCGACGTTCCGGATCTGCTGCGTCTTGAAGGCGCCGATGTCCGAGCGGTTGCGGGTCACCACGAAACGCCCGAGCTCAGACAAGTCGGTCTGCAGGGCGAGATCGTCGATGGCCTGTTCGGACGCGTCCTTTTTGAGGGCTGCCAGGGCCTCGGTGGCGAGTTTTTCGAAGTCTTGGTGTCGCGCGGAAACGCCGATGTTGTGGAACTTGTTGTCCGTTCCGATGGGACTCACGCTGTTCATTTGGTGACAGCTGGCGCAACGCGCCTTGCCGTTGAACAGGGCCCAACCTGCCAAAGCACTTCGACTGATCGCGTTCGGATTGCCGCGTATGAAATCGTCGAAGGGCGAATCGAGAAAGACGAGCGTGCGCTCGAACGCGGCGATGGCGCGGCCGATGTCCTCGTAGTTGGGCGCGCGCCCGTACGCCTCCTTGAACATCTTCTGATATTCGGCGTCGTCTCGGATGGCGGCGACGGCGGCCTTCCCGTTCGGCTGGCCCATCTCAATCGAGTTGACGATGGGGAGCTTGGCCTGGTCTTCGAGGGTCGCGGCGCGCCCATCCAAGAACTGAGACGAGAAGAACAACGCGTTCATCGTGGTCGGCGCGTTGCGTTTGCCGATCTGGTCGGCGATGCCCTCGGAGGTGGAGCGCTGGTCCGTGAAGCCGCGTTCGACGTCGTGACAGGTTGCGCAGGCGACGGTGCCATCCTTCGACAGCCGAGTGTCGAAGTAGAGCTTCTTGCCCAGAGCGACCCGCCCGGGAGTCATCTGGTTGTCTTTCGGGACGATCGTGGCCCAGTAGCTCACGGGGACCCCATAGGGTCTCGTTCCCGGCTGGTACGGGCCGAGCAGCTGGGTGACCTGAGCCATTTGCTGGTTCGTGGGAGCGGCCCCGTGGTGCGCGACTTCGTTTCCGCCCGCAGGGGCAGCCAAAGCGTCGCTCACGAACCGAGCGCCCCCGAGACCCAGGGTGGCGGCGCTCGCGAAAAGGAACGCCAACGCGCCCCGGCGCACGGACGCGCCCCGGCGCCCGAGTCTCGCACCCCAACGGGGCTCCGTGACGCGCGTGGGTCCGCCCCGCGTTTCGTCTCCCTTCCCGTCGTTCGTCCGGCAGTCGACCACCGAGATCCTCCCGACTCCCTGCCTCGATGCGAGACACTCGAGCCTTTTCCCCTCAAGCGGACACGTGGGTCGCGGATTAACCCCATGCCGCGCATGCGCTGCTGCGAAGGGGAATGTGCGGACCTTGGCCGGCACTTGCAACGCCTGTCGGTTCGCCGCAACCGACGAGCTGTAGCGTCATGACCACACCCGTCGCGTCAGGGCCACGCAACGGTGCGCAGATCCCGTGGTGATCCTAGAAGCGCAACCGTTTTTCTCTCGCTCCGGAGACTACCCGTCACTCGGCACACAGCTTGCCTGCCGGAAGCATGACTTGGATTAGAGCCCTCCAGACGCATGCTTTCGCGCCCAGCGCCGTGATGCTCACGCTCGTCGCGCTCTGTAGCTATCTCGCCTCGACGGGCTGTTCCGCCGTGCTGGGCTGCAGCTTGGGGGAAGTCCAGTGCTGGGGTGACGGCATCGCCGAGTGCACCTCGGAGCACACCGGGCATTCCTGGAGCGTGTACGAAACCTGCGGCGAGGGGACGTGTGCGGAGACCGATTCGGGTCCGGCGTGTGTGCCGCGCACGGAGTGCGATGCGGAACTCGTCGAGCTGTGCGGCGAGCGACACTGCGTCGAGGTCGGCGCGAGCGCCTTCTGCGCCTTGGGCGCGGAACCGGATCCGCTCTGCCAAGGCGGCAGCGGATCGCACTGCGAGGGCGGACGCTTGGTCGAATGCCGACGAGGGCACCGGGTCACCGAGCGACAATGCGCTGTTGCGTGTGTGGACTCGGAGGGCGGCGTCGCGTGCGTCCAGGACGACTGTGAGGACGTCTCGTTCTCCAACCGCGGAGGCAACGAATCGCTCTCGACTCGCACCGGCGACGGCTGTCTGGGGAGTGCTCGAGTCGTGTGCAAAAATGGTAGTCGACGGTCGACGACCCCATGCGACGGGGGCGTCTGCGTGCTCACCTCGGAAGGCGCCGAATGCGCGCTTTCCGCGACGCCCCACCCGAACTGCCCGGAGAAGGGGGAAGCGACCGCATGCGACGGAGACAACCTGGCTTCCTGCGTCGGTGGCTTTGTCGTGGACGAGCGGCCGTGCGACGTTACCTGCGGAGAGCTTGCGGGAGGGGCCGCCTGCGTGCTCAGCGCCGACGTGGACGAGCGATGTCCCTCGGGCGCTCGGGTGGGAGTGTGCGATGGATCGCTCCGGCTTTCCTGCGCGAGTAATGGCGCTCCAGGCGCGCCAAAGGCCCCCACAGAGAGAACGGTCGAGCGCGACGCGAAGCCCTACTCCGATCGGAAGAATCCCACCGTAATCGTCTGATTGCCGCTGGTTTCGATGGCCAGAACTTCGAGCTCGTACAAGGTGTCCGTTTCGAAGAAGTCTGCGGGGACGGTGAGTGAGCGCTGGTCGGGCCCGACGTGCACGTCGAAGATCGGCTGCGAGAATGCGTCCGGGTCCTCGTGCTCCTCCTTGGTGATGATGACCTCGTAGGCGGTGATCGTTGCGGGCGCGCCCGCAACCGTTTCGGTCACTTCCTCCCACTCCACGACCAGGTCGCCCGCAGCAACGACTTCTGGCATTTCCTCTTCGAAATCTGGGACGAGGGGAGGAGCTGTGATTGTGGGCGGCGCCGGCACGTCGTGGGTGAAGTTGGCTGTGCCGATGAAGGAGCCCCCGTCGACCGAGAGGCCACGCACCTTGTACTGACCCTCGGGAAAAGCCGCCTCGAGTTCGTCGAAGCCGAACTCGTCCTCGGGAGGTTCGCGGGACTCGAAGAAGATCGTGCCGAGACCCAATACACCGAGGCTGCCTCGGGGCTCCACACCGAGAATTTGCATGCCCTCGGGAGCGAAGATGCAGAGCTCGCTCCACCCTTCGTCGCCGAAGCTGCCGTGGACCCCCACGTCGCCATCCGTGGCGTTGTACTCGACGTAAAGCTTCGCCTCGGCGATTTCGGTCGGGTTTTCCGAAAGCGGAAGGCAGTCGACAGCTACTTCGGGACCGCTGCCACCGGCCCCGCCCGTGCCTTGCGTCGTCTGCGAGTCCGGGACTTGGTCGGAACCACACCCGACGACCCAAGTCAAAGCGAGTGCAACTCCCAAAGCTTCCGTTCGCATCGAGCCTCCCAGTCTAGAAACGAGTTTCAACACTGGAGCCGAGCAACGGCGGGAGCCGCATCCGATTAAGGCAAGACGGCGGGGACCACGCGCGTCGACCGCTCCACCGCCGCGTTGGCCCACATCGGGTGAGGGTCAAAACGGTTGCGGGAGGCCACATTCAAGCGAGCGGAGAATCAGCTTCCGAACCGCTCCGCGCTCACGCGCGTGGACTGCCTCAGCCTGCGAGCCGGTCCGCACCCACGTAGCTCCGCAGCGCCTCGGGCACCGTCACGCTGCCATCGGCGTTTTGGCACTGCTCGAGGATCGCGACGAGAGTGCGACCGACCGCGAGCCCCGAGCCGTTCAGCGTGTGCGCGAGGCGCGGCTTCTGCTTGGGCGCAGGCCGGTAGCGGATCTGCGCGCGGCGCGCTTGGAAGTCCTCGAAGTTCGAGCAGCTCGAGATCTCGCGGAAGGCGTTCTGCGACGGAAGCCACACCTCGAGGTCGTAGGTCTTGGCAGCCGAAAAGCCGAGATCGCCGGCGCAGAGCTCCATCACGCGGTAGTGGAGGCCGAGCTTCTGGAGAATCGATTCGGCGTGCGCCGTGAGCTTCTCGAGCTCGTCGTAGCTGCTTTCCGGCTCGACGAAACGCACCAGCTCGACCTTGTCGAACTGGTGTTGACGAATGAGGCCGCGCACGTCCTTGCCGTAGGAGCCCGCTTCGCTCCGGAAGCACGGCGTGTAGGCGGTGTAGGCCAGGGGCAGGCGCTCGCCCTCCAGAATCTCGTCGGCGTGCAGATTCGTAATGGGAACTTCAGCGGTGGGAATCAGGTAGAGCGGTTCCGGATCTTCTTCGCTGCGCGCCGTCTTGAAGAGATCGGCTTCGAACTTGGGCAACTGCCCAGTGCCTCGCAGGGCGGCGGCCCGCACCAGGTACGGAGGAGCGACCTCCGTGTAGCCGTTCTCCCGGGTGTGCACGTCGAGCATGAAGCTCGTGATGGCGCGCTCGAGGCGTGCCAACGGTCCCCAGAGAACACTGAAGCGCGAGCCGCTGAGCTTCGCGGCGCGTTCGAAATCGAGCAGCCCCCAAGCCTCGCCGATGTCGAAATGCGCCTTCGGTTCGAAATCGAACTTCGGCGCTTCACCCCACACGCGCACCAGACGATTCGCCGTCTCGTCCCGTCCTTCCGGTGCCGCCGCGTGAGGCATGTTCGGGAGGGTCAGAAGTCGTTCTTCGAGCTCGGTGAGCAGGGCGTTCAGCTTCGCCTCCCGCTCCTTCACTTCGTCCGACAGCTTCTTCAGTTCGTCCCGCCGCGCGGCGAACGCCTCCTGGTCGCCGCTCTTGGCGAGCTGAGACATGTCCTTGTTGGCGGCGTTGCGCTGGGCCGCGAGGCTTTCGGTTTCCCCGATCAGGCGACGGCGCTCCTCGGAGAGTTCCTTGAGGGAAGCCACGGCGTCGCCCCATTCGGGACCTCGCTTTTCGAGGCGCGCGCGCACCTCTTCCAGGTTTTCGGCGACGTAACGTGCGTCCAACATGACGCCCGGCTTCTACTCCTCCATGCGCGAGTCGTCGACCCCGGCATCCACCCCGCGGTGCTCACTCACACGGCGGCGCGCCGAAGGCGGCGTCGCACAGGATCGAGTCCTCCAGGGAGCGCACCGCGTGCAAGATCCGGCACTGCAGGGTGTCGCCGCTCGAGGCCGTCTCGATGGTGTAGCCGGTGTCGAGGAGAGCGCCTTTGTCGGCAAACTCCTCCACGCAGTTTGCCTGGCACGTGGCCTGGTCACCGAACTCCGTGCCGAACTCGGTGCCGCAGGCGGCCTCGAGCAGCAGGCAGTAGGAATCGCAACTGCCCGACCCCGATTCGGACTCGGCAGGCGCAGCGCAATGACCGTCGCCGCTGGGGCTGGTGTGCGGGCAGTGCTTGGTGTCAGCCATCGCCGAATAGGCGTGGTACTTTCGGCAGCCCACCGTGTTCAGGTTTTGGTCGAGAGGAGTGCCCGGATCGAATACTTCGCAGGCCGCCATGCACTGCTCCGTCGATTCGTACACGGCCAAGTCGCCTTCGCAGGCGACCTGAACCAACCGGCAGAAGTCCTCGCACTGCGGGGTGTCGTCCTCCGGTTCCAAGCACGGAGCACCGGGAATCAGGGCCGCGTGGGCGCAGTGCTCGGCCGGATCCCGCTGGGCCGCGCTCACGTGAATGAGCCTGCACTCGAGAGTGTCGGTCGAGTAGTAGAAGTCGAGGTCGAAGTCCGAGTTGTCCTGGAGACCGCTGCAGAGCTCCAAGCAGCGCCCGTCGAACTTGGCGAAGTCGTCCGCGCAGCCCGACTCCATCAGCGTGCACCAAGCTTCGCAATCGCTGCCGCAGGTGTCTCCGCCGCCCGGGCCGGCGAGCTTGCAGTGGTCGCCGGGCTCGCGAGCTGCTTTTTCGGCTTCTTCCATCCGGCAGGCGACGGTGTTGCCGAAGGGCTCCACGTCACTTCCGGGGGGCAGTGCGCCGCACGCATCGAGGCAGGTCTGCTCGGTGGTGTAGACCTCGTTTTCGTCGGTGCAGTTGGTCATCACCAGATCGCAGTACTCGATGCACTGGTCGGTGGGCGGCGGCAGCGAGTCCTCTTCGGATTCGAAGGTGCGCTCTTCGATGCCGGCGATGCTCTGACACCCGAGGGCGGTCAAAAAGCCGCACAGCAGCGTGGTGGAGATGCTCGAGATTCGTTTCATCAGAATGCGCCTCCCAGGCGGATCTGGGCGCCCCCGACCGTGGGTGTCACCACGAGTCGGGCTGCGTCCTCGTCGTCGGGTGCCGTCAGGTACAGAACGAGTCCGCCCGCGGCCAAGACTCCACCGGCGATGAATCCGATGTTCGACAGCGTGGCTGCATCGCGCGCGTCTTGGTTCAACTCGAGGACAGTCTCGCGATCTTCCTCCGGGCAAGCTGCGTCCGTCTCGCACAGCTCTTGTTCTTCGTCGCTTTTGGACAGCGCCTTGAGGCCGAAGAACGTGCCCACGCCGAGGCCCACGACTCCGAGCCCCGCTACGGCCAAGCCTGCCGTCCGCTGGGTGCTTCCGGAACTCGAGGAATCCCCCGGCGCCACGGGGGCATCGAGCTTCACCTGCGCGGGAGTCGAATGGGATGCCGCAGCTGTCTCCGGAGCCGTCGGCGTTGGGTTGGCTGCTTCAGGCGCTTTCGTCAGGGGAGGAACCTCGAGCTCGGCGCTCTTGCCTCCCGCTTCGACGGTCACTTCGGTCGTGAAGGGCTCGTAACCCGGCGCGCGGACCACGAGCTCGTGGGGACCCGGGTCGACTGGGATCGGGGTTCCCCAAAGCCCCTTGGCGACGGGTCGACCACCGTGCAGGACCTCGAGGCCCTCGATCGACTCGTTCCCAGCGGCGAGGGTGATCGTCAGCTTGGAGAGGAGGGGCTTGAGCTTCTCCGCTCGCTCCCGGCCGAGCGCGGCGCGGCGCTCCTGACCGGCTGCGTTCGCCGCGGAAGCGGCCTCGCGGAACGTGGCCCAAGCGCTCGCCGTCTTCCCGACGTTTTCATAGCACTCGGCCAGGTAGAGCAGCGTGCCGATGCCGGGGTCGATGCGTTGACTCGACTCGAGCCGCTTGCACGCTTCGGCGTAATTGCCTGTCTTCATCAGCGACAGGCCCTCGTCGAACAGCGTCTCGGCGGCGGCTTTGTCGGCCGCGCTCGCCTGCGCGCTGGCGGAGGTGGCTCCGGTGAGTCCAGCGAAGCCGAGTAGGCCGGCCGTGAGCGACGGCGTGACCCGTCGTCGGGCTCGGGCCCAGAGGCGGGCGGAAACGGGTTGGGTCATGGCAGCGTACTTTGTCGGGTGATCGTGTCAGGAAAGGGTCGCGGTCGAGAGCGCCCGGCGCCCTAAGGGCCGGTTCGCGAGCTCAAAGCGCGAAAAAAGCGCTCAGCGGCGACCGCCAAAGTCACTAAGGCCACCAGCGTCGGGCGGCGTTCGCGCCGGCTCGGGCTGCCGGGGGCGAGGTCGGGGAGGGGGCCTGGACGCCGCCCGAGTCGGGGGCGGCTTCGATGCGGCGGCATTCGCTGAGGGTGGGGTTGAGGCGCTCTCGTCGTCCTTTGCCGCTTCCTTGGCTGCCGAGTCCTCGCCTTCCTCGATGGCGTCCTCATCGCTCGCTTCGTCGGTGCTCGGGGGAGGCGTCTCGCGGGTGCTGCCTTCGAGCGTGGGAGGGGACTCCCTTTCCACGACGGTGGGGGCACCCGCGAGCTCCGCCGCGTCAGCCTCGCCTTCGCGAGGTGCGGTAGCATCAGGGCGCAGGAACGCGAAGGCCACGCCGGCGGCGACACCGAGAGCCACGATGCCTCCAATCAGCGGCGCGCGACTCGTGCCTCCCGAGGTCGTACCCGACCAGGCGGAGGCGGTCGTGCCCGCGGTGGCTCTGTCTGCCACCGGGATACCCGGTTCGCTCTTTTGGGTGGGACTGACGCCAGCAGCGGGCCCCCCCGAACCACCCCCAGCACTTGCGACCACCGAGACGCGGCTTCCGCGGTCGCCGATCACCTCCACGTCCTGAAGGACCGCGGAGCCCGGCAAGCTGTGTTCGGTCACCCGGGGCGCAAAAGGAGCCAAGGCGAGCGCGAGCTCGTCTGCGGTTTGGTAGCGGTGTTCTTTGCTGCGGATGAGGGCTCGCATCACGACGGCGCTGAGCTCGGTTGGAACGTCGGGGCAGACGTCCGACACGGGAGGTGCGTCCGTGTTGAGCAGCAGGTTGCAGAGCTGCGGCAAGGTATCGGCCAAGTAGGGAGGTTGCCCCGTGAGCGCCTCGTAGAGGATCGCTCCCAGAGACCAGATGTCCGCTCGCTCATCCACATCCCGAGCCGATTGCATCTGCTCCGGGGCCATGTACAGAGGCGAACCGACCCACACGGCCGTCTTGGTCAGCGTGAGCGCTTCCCGTGACGTGTTCGTGAGTGACTTCGAAATCCCGAAGTCGAGGATTTTCACCCGGCGTGTCCCGTCGGTTCGCTGGGCAAGATAGAGATTGGCCGGCTTGAGGTCGCGGTGCACGATCCCGGCGGCATGCGCCTGAGCCACGGCTCGGCATGCCTGGACCAGATAGGCACAGGCTTCCTCCACCGGAAGGCGCTCCCGAAGCTTGAGTTCCTCACCCAGATCGAGCCCGTCGAGGTACTCCATGACCATGTAGCGCTCACCCGAGTCGAGGACGCCGACGTCGAGCACCCGCACCACGTAGTCGCTTTCGATGCGTGCTGCGGCACGCGCCTCGCGCCGAAAGCGCTCCGCCCCCTCGGCTGAATACGCCATGTCTTCGAGGAGGAACTTGACGGCGACGGTCTGGTCCAGCTCGAGGTGGTGGGCCGCGACGACCACACCCATGCCTCCCTCGCCGATGACTCGATCGACACGGTACTTGCCCGCGAACGTCTGCCCGAGCTCGATGGGTGAGCGAGTAGCCACGGCGTCGGAGACTACTCGATCTCGGGAAGAATTGCGCCTCGCGACGGGGTCGTGGATCGAATTGTCACGGGGTGAAACTGGGTCAGTTTTTCTCGTTCCGCTGGTCCTGGATGGAGGACCCAGACGCGGGACGCGGCGGGGTTCGGATTTCGCTCGCGGCGGTCGGTTTTTGCTGCCGGCGGTCGGTTTTCGTTGGCGGAGCTCGGTCGCGCGCGGCGCCGGGCCTCGTTGGCTTCGACGGTTCTCCGATTCTCGGTTTGAGAAGTTCAACGATCACACATTTCCGAGCCGTTTCGCCGAGCCGTTTCGCCGAGCC
>JBNKGC010000162.1:0-13792 GCA_050289625.1 Polyangiaceae bacterium
CCTTGCCCTCTTCCTTCTTGGGCTGCTCGATCACGATCTTGGTGAGCTTCTTCGTGTCGTCGTCAGAGATGCTGAGCCCGGCGGACGCCGCATCTTCCGTGACTTCGTAATGAGCCGCCTCCTCCTTGGCTGCCTTGCGCTGGAGGAGGAGCCCGCCACCGAGTGCCGCCAAGAGGACGACCGCTCCGATCAGCTTGGTTTCAGAAGTCAGTGCCATGGTTCAACCCTTCTTGCCTCGCTCCGCCTCGCGGCGTCGCCATCGGAACAGACCGAATCCGCCAAAGAGGAACGGAACGCCCAAGGTCAGCGTCCACTGGACTTCCTTCTGGGTGCGCTCGCGCTCCTTCTGCGCATTCTCTTCCCACTTGCGGATTTGCTCCTCGGTCGCCTCGGGGCCAGGAGTGTCCTTGCTGATGTCCGAGTAGACCAGGGATGGGTTGCCCATGAGCTTGGCACTCGTGGCCACCAGATCCGCGTCACCGCTCATCCAGTCGAGGGTGTTTTTGAGGGAAAGAATCATGCCGGTGATGTACTGCTGAGCGTACGGCCCGGCCATCATCTGCAGGTTCTTGTCACCGCCCACTCCGCCGAACATCTGGAACTGCCCGCCGAGCTCGGGGCCATTGCCCGCGTAGGCGAAGGGGTTGGTCAAGAACTGGCTCGAAGAAACGACCAGCACGCGGCTCGCCTCGGGGGCTCGCTTGTCGCCGAAGGCGCTCTTCAACTTGCCGTCCGCGGCGGCGGCGATGACCCGCTGCTCGTAGGGCGGCTTCGGATCCCACTCTTCGCGCATTTTCATGTCGACGCTGTCGCCGGCAACCACGCTCGCGTTTTCGGTGGTACGCGCCACGGCCTTGAGCTCCACGTCTTCCGGCTGCTTGTCGCGAAGCAGCTCGAGGCTCGACGGATAGGGCATCATGACCTGATCGAGGCGGAAGAACGGTGCGAAGCTCGTGTCGAGGAGCTTCTCGTCGTCTTCGAGCCCCGGATAGGAACGCACGTGAGCGATGCCGGGATGCGTGATCCACTGCATTCCGCCCATGGCCATGACCGGGAGACGGAACTGAGCGCCGTAGTCGAGCACGGCGTTCTGCTTCATGGAGATGCCGTAACCACTGAGCAGCGGGTCCAGCCCGTGCAGCGAGAGCTCCGCGCTCATCGACGGATCGTTCGGCTTCATCGTGACGGCGGAAGCGAAAACCGCGAGGGACTTTCCGCCAAGCATCAAGAAGTTGTCGATCGCCTTGAGCTCCTCCTCCGTGTAGTCCTTGCGCGGCTGAGTGATGATGACGCCGACGAACTCGGGGTCGATCGCCTCTTCCCCACCCTTCAGATCGAGCTCCTCGATCTTGTAGAAGGGAAACGCCTGCTGAAGGATTGCCTCGAGGGTGGGCGCCTGACCTTGGCCCCCCCGCGCGACGAGATTCTTGTCGCTGAGCTTCAGCTCGTCCTTACCGCCGATGACACCCACCTTGAGGGTGATGTCATCGTTCTTGTTCTTGAGTTCCCGGATCTTGTTCGTGATCCAGAACTCGAGACCTTCGGTTTGGTTCGGGTTGAGGGGGATGACCCCCTTCTCGAGTCCGTACTTGAAGACGAGACCGAGGTAGCCCTGGGTGATCGTTGCGCGGTCACCACCGGTAGGAGCTGCAAAGGGCTGCTCCTGAAGGCCGGCTTCCTGGGCCTTTTCCCGCTCCTCGTCGGTTTTCGGGTCGATCACCTTGAACTTGAACTTGCCGTCGCTCGAGTCCTCGTACTCCTTCAGGAGGTCGGTCAGGTCGCTGACGAAGGCGTCGAGCTGGGCAATGCCCGTGTCTTTCTTGACGTAGGCATCGACCTCGACCGGAGTCTTCAGGCCCTTGATCAGCCGCTCCGAGCCTTTGCTGAGCGTGTAGCGCTCGTTCTTCGTCTCGTCGATCCGAGCGTAAGCTCCGGCGGAGATCATGTTGGCCACGATCACGATGGCCGTGACCACGACCAGGTACAGGCCCGTCTGGGCAGCGACTTTACGTCGTCGTTCGCGAGTTGCCATCGATTATGCCCACTTGCGGCGCTCGAGCGCCCGAAAAGCCACCACCAGCGCGAGCACGGTGATGGACAAGAAAAACACGACGTCGCGGGTGTCGATGAGCCCGCGCATGAAGCCCCCCATCCGCGTGGGGAAAGCGATGTAGTAGAGGACGCCCGACAAGAATCCGGGCGCACTGCCCAGGGCCATTCCCGCGAGAAACGGCAGCCCCAGCACGAAGACCGTCACGAAGAACGAGATGGCCTGGCTGTCGGTGAGTGAGCTCACCAAGAGGCCCACTGCGACGGCTGCGGACGCGTAGAGAATCAGCCCGAGGTACCCGGTGAACACCGGTCCCATGTCCAGAGCGCCGAGGTTCCACGGCCACTTGAACAGGAGGATCGGGTAGATGAGCGACGCGAGAATCACGACGAGCACGAGACCCATCGCTCCCAGGAACTTGCCGAGGATCACGTCACTGTCTCGCACGGGGAGGGTGATGAGCATCTCCAGCGTGCCGCTGCGCTTTTCTTCGGCCATCAGGCGCATGGTGATGACCGGCACCACCAAGAATGCGAGACCGTACGGCAGGTACTCGAAAAGAGGCTGCACGGTCGCCTGGTTCAGATCCCAGAACCGCGCCTGGAAAAAGAAGAGCAAGCCGAGCCCCAGGAAGCTGAGGCAGATGACCACGTAGGCCAGAGGCGAATCGAAGTAGGAGCGAAACTCACGTTTCGCGATGGTCAAGAGCGGCATGATCAGGCCTTCTTCTCCTCGGCATCCACAGATGCCCCTTCATCAGCCGAGTCGTCGGTTTCTTCGTCGTTCGACTCGTCGTCATCGCTCGCATCCTCGTCGGATGCGGCGCGCTGTTCCTCCACGGCTTCGTCCCATTCGTGGCCGCGGTCGAGGGCTTCGTCCCCACGGGTGAGATCCCGAAAGACCCGATCGAGGCTCTGGGCGTCGCGACGCAGCTCGAGCAGAGTCCAACCCTGGCTTACCATCAGGCGGAAGATCTCGGCGCGCAGGTCGGTGTCTTCCGGACCTTGCACCTCGACCTTGTGGGCCTTTTCGTCGCTCGTGAGCTCACGCACGTTGCGCACGCCCCCCAGCTTCTCGAAGGCTTGCTGGACCTCACTGAGCTTCGGAGCAGATTTTCCGCCCTCGGCTCCGCTTTCGTCCACCGTGACGACGTACCGGACGCCGCCCGCTCGCCCGCGGATGTCCTCCAGGGATCCGTCCGCGACCAGCTTGCCCTTGCTGACGATGAGTGCACGAGCGCAGGCCTGTTCCACCTCCGAGAGGTTGTGCGTCGAAAGCAGGACCGTGTGGTCCTTACCGATCTCCTGGATGTAGCGGATGACCTCGGCCTTTTCGTTGGGATCGAGGTCCGCCGTCGGTTCATCCAGAATCAGGATTTCCGGGTCGTGAATCAGGGCCTGACCCAGGCCGACGCGTTGCCGATAGCCGTGGGACAGGGTGCCGATGTCCTTGCCCAAGGACTGGGCCAACCCGCACACCTCGATGACTACACCGAGGCGCTTCTTGAAGGCCGATGGCGAGAGCCCGCGAATCTCCGCAGAGAAGCGCAGGTAATCGCGAACGGTCATGTCAGTGTAGAGGGGTGCGCGCTGAGGCAAGTAGCCGATGGTCTTGCGAACCTTGAGCGGGTCCTCGAAGACGTCGACGCCGGCCACCTTTGCCGTTCCACCGGTTGGCGAGAGGAAACAGGTGAGGATCCGCATCGTCGTCGACTTTCCAGCCCCGTTTGGACCGAGAAACCCGACTACTTCACCTTTGCGGACCTCGAAGCTGACCTTGTCGAGCGCTCTTACTTCTCCGAAGCGCTTGGAAAGGTCGCTGGCTTGAATCATGACGTCGGTTGTCATCCGACCTCCATCGTTGTGCTCCTCATGGAGCGAAGCTGCGCTCCTCATGGAGCGAGCAAGAGTTCTGGTATCGCCGCCCACTTCCCACTGGGCGGACGGGGGCGGAATCCTATCTGGGGGCCGATCCCTGTCAATCGCCTGCCGGTCGGTGAGCGAGCTTCGTCTGCGGGCTCCAAACAGCTGATTTCGAAGTCTATTCCCGAGATCTCAGGAATTCTTCGGTTTGGCGGACGGTCGCCCCGGCAACCTGGAGCTCTTCGAGGGCCCGGGCGCTGTCTCCGGGGTGCAGATCCACACCCCGGCAAGCATCTTCGAAAACCGTGGCCCCAAAGCCGAGGTCGAGCGCATCGGCGGCGGAGAACCGAACGCAGTAGTCCGTCGCGAGGCCCACGACGAACACCTCGCTCACCCGTCGGTCGCGGAGGTAGCCGCCGAGCCCCGTGTCGTGACGGCGAGCGTTATCGAAGAACCCGCTGTAGCTGTCGACCTCGGGGTCGGTGCCCTTGCGGAAGACCCGGGACACCCGCTCGCGAGCCCATCCGTCAGCGAAGTCGGCCCCCCGGGTCCCCTGGACGCAGTGCACGGGCCAGAGCGTGTGCCGGAGGCCATGGAGCTCGACCACGTCGCCCACTCCGTGGCCGGGATGCTCCGTCACGAACCCTTCATGGTTCGGTGGATGCCAGTCTTGAGTGGCAACGACGAGCTCGAAGCGATCGACAAGGCGATCGACGACTGGGACGACGAGGTCGCCGTCGGGTACGGCAAGAGCGCCTCCCGGCAGGAAGTCGTTCTGCAAGTCGACGATGAGGAGCGCCTCGTGCGCCATGTGGTGTCCCCTGGTAGCAAGCTAGCGCGCTGGGCTCTCGACGCACGTCTCGCGGGGCCACGTGCCTTCGGACGACTCGGTCCCTGCGGACGACTAGCGTCCCGGCACGGTGTCCAATCTCGACGCAATGAACTCGGCACGCGCGTCAAGGCTTGACCGGACACTGGATCGTAGGTGCCCTTGTCGATCAGGTCCTGAATGGCCGCAAAGGTGTAGAGCTTGTCGACACTCGCGATGCGCAGCACGGCGCCCACGAACGCTCGAGACCCGCGCCACCTAACCGCACCTTCCTTGGAGCGCTCCGAGCGGCAAACCTTCGGTCAGTGATGCAACTTTCTTGCCTCGCTGGCTCCGCCACCCTGCACGCCTCGCGCCTCACTAGGTGGTCCAGCACCGCAGCAGCGAGCCCTCCCCCGTTCGAGAATTAGCCCCGGTGCGTCGTCGAGGCCTTGGCGTTTCCGTGGTCTGCAGCGGCGAGCGAGAGCGACAAGCTCCGACTCCCATCGACGCTCGCCGCGAGGAGTCGGAGCCCCGAGGTAGGGCGACATGCGACAGGTCGACCTTCAGTTTCGCTGCACAAGGCGCACGCAGGCGCGAAAGGCCAAAACTAGATGCCCATCGTGAGCGATTTGCGTGGTCCGGGACGCGCCAATGACGTTAGGGTGCCCGCCATGTTCCAGGGCAAATTTCTTCGATTTTCGGGTTCGGTGATTTTGGTGGGTGCGTTGGCCTTCGGGTGCAGCGACGACGGGGACGGCAAGGGTTCCACGAACGACTCGACAGGTGGCAGCAATTCCGGGTCGGGCGGCTCGAACGGCGGCACCGGAGGCACCACACCCACGACGGGTGGTGTTTCGTCCGCCACCGGAGGTGACGTGAACGTGACGGGCGGCTCGAACTCGGGCGGCGGTACGGCGAGCGGCGGCGACACCGGGAGCGGTGGCGACATGGGCTCGGCTGGCGACACAGGCTCCGGCGGAGGCACGAGCGCCTCGCAGGAGTGTCAGGACTACTGCGAAGCATTCACGGCGACGGGCATCTGCGGCATGTTCTTCGAAGCTAGCGGCACACTCACGAACCCCTTCGCGGATGAAGCCGACTGCCTCACCCAGTGCGATACTCAGACCAATTGGGACTGGACCTGCCGCCAGGAGCACCTCGCTAACGCAGTGAACCTCGGTGACTACCACTGCGAACACGCAGCAGGCATCAGCGTCTGCCCGGATCAGTGAGATCTCCTTCACGTGAGTGATCTCTTAGAGCGATGAACTTCTCCGCCCCGGTTGAAGCCGGGGCGGGATTTCGTCGACCACGCCGCTCTCGTCGACCCGGGCGCCGACCACCAGAGCTTCGTCAGCGGCGGCGGGTCCCCTGTGTCCCGGGCAGACGGCGACCGCACGACGACCGCGCTCGCGACGACTGGAGCGCCGATCGGTTGGGCGCCAGCGCGCCTGCGAACGCCGCCCTCACCTTTTGCGAGGGTCGTCGCACACCGTCGCCCACCACCGCCCGTTATCGTTCCTTTTTCCCGCGAATTCTTCAGCCAGGCTTTCCGGAAATTGCTCATTGGGTGATGATGACGGATCATGCCCACGAGTCACCGTTCCTGGACTTCGCAAACGCTGCTCGCCGTGTGTCTCACGGCATCTGCCCTGGCTGCCTATGCCTGTGGCAGCGGGGATGGGGCTTCGAGTGGTGCTGACGGCACGTCCACGGGTGGCTCCGGTTCCGGCGGTTCCGGCGGTTCCGGCAGCGCTTCAACGGGAGGCTCGCTGGGTCTTGGCGGCTCCGGCTCGAACGGCGGTGTGGTGCCGATTCCAGGCGCCGAACTCTGCGACGGCGAGCCCTGCGCCAATCACGTGGGGAGTCAGACTTTCACCAGCGAGGGGACGACGGCAGACGCCGCAACCCTCTTCGGAGACGCCACGACCGAGGCTCCCGGCACGGACGACCAGCGCGAGCCGAGCATCATCTATCCAGCGCACGAGACGATGTTCCCGGTCAACGTGTCGCACATCCGCCACGAGTGGTCGCCCGGCGCCGACAACACCCTGTTCGAGCTTCGTTTCGCGGGACCGAAAACCGATGTCACGGTGTACGTCAGCGACACGAGCTGGGAGCCTACCCCCGAGGAATGGGATTGGATCGCCGAGTCGAATCGCGGGGGTGAGGTCGAGTTCACGGTGACCGCACTCGACGAGAGTGCGCCTGGCACGGCGTTCACATCCACACCCATTACTCTTTTCTTCAGCAAGGCCGCCGTACCCGGCGCCATCTACTTCTGGTCGACGGGCAGCGAGGGCGTGATGCGCGCGCGGATCTCGGATCCGTTCCCCGAGAAGTTCTACACGGATCCGATGGCGGATGACGCCAATACCTGTGTGGCGTGCCACACCCTGTCTCGCGACGGAAAGAAAATGGCCTTCGGGTACGACGGCGAAAAGCTTCGCGTCATCGACACCGAAGATCTCGGAAAACTCCTTCCGACGACGGACGACCCCGGCATGAAAACCGGCTGGACCACGTTCTCCCCCGATGCGACCAAACTGCTCGTCGCGGCGGATGGACAGATGAAGCTCATCGATGTCGAGACCGGTGAACCGATCGGCGACAACGACGGCATCGTGCCCTTGCCGGATGGCATGAAAGCCAACATGCCCGACTGGTCGGGTCTGGGTGACAAGGTCGCATTCGCCCTCGGACCCAGAGCGGGAACGAAAGACATCGAGCAAGCGTCAATCGCTACCATTTCTTACGAAGACGGCGTCTGGGGTGAGGTCGAGATCCTGGTCGCGAGCGCCGGCGGAGACGACAACAACTTCTTCCCCGCCTGGAGCCCCGACAGCCGCTGGATCGCGTACGTCAACGCTCAGCAGAAGTCGAAAGACGCCGTCACCGCGGTCGTCAAGCTGGTGTCGGCGGACGGGGGCACACCGATCGACTTGGTACGTCTCAACGAGCGGGTCAACGACCAGGATGGCGTGATCGACATCGGAAACTCGATGCCGCGCTGGGCGCCAAGCACCGAGCCGGGAACCTTCTGGATCGCCTTTTCCAGCCTGCGCGCCTACGCCACCCTCCGGCCGCAGGACGACAAGGAAGACCAAATCTGGATCGCCGCCATCGATCCGGAGGCGAGCCCCGACCCAAGCTACGCTGCCTTCTGGGCTCCTTTCCAGAACATCGAGGACGGCAATCACCGCGCCTTCTGGACGGTCTCTGAAGAGGATACCGGAACCCTCTGCAAGTGCGTCGACGTGTGCGGCGACGGCATCGACAACGACTGCGACGGTACCGCCGACGAGGACGACTGCTCGGTCTGTCAGGCCACGGAGATCTGCGGCGACGGCATCGACAACAACTGCAACTGCGTCATCGACGAGTGCAGCCAGGAAATCTGCAACGACGGCATCGACAACGATGGGGACGGCGCTGTCGATGGCGAAGACCCCGCGTGTATCACCGTGCGCTGAGCTCCCATCCGCCCCACGCTGGTGACGGCGTCTCGCCGCAGTCGTCACCGCTCGTAAACCGAATGCCGCCCGTGCGCATGAGCCGCCCTCGCGGAGGGGCGGGTTGCCCCAAGGTCCCGAAACCCCTGGCCAAACGAGTCAAATCACTTCAGCCCCCGCTCTTTCTGGGCTCTTGGCGGCGTTGCGATGACCCGACCCTCGGGATAAACAGGCGGAAAGTCACGCCGCGCGCGCTTTGCCCATGGCACGAAGAACGGACCCCTCACAGATCACTGCCCACGGCGGGGTGCTCGCCCCGCCGTCCGAGCCAATCGCTGGGTACACCTTGTTGGTGGTCACGGAGTCCGGCGTGCGGACGGCCGTGCTCGTTGGTGAGCGGTTCGTCCTCCTGGGAAGAAATCCGGCGACCTGCGAAATCGTCATCGACACTCCGTCGGTCTCTCGCGAGCACGCGGTGGTGCGCAACGGAAACCCACCGACCATCGAGGATTTGAACTCGACGAACGGCACCCGCATCGCTGGAACTCGCATCGAGCCGAGGACTCCGCACCCGATCGAGCCTGGCGTGGCGGTCGAAATTGGTTCCGCGACCCTGCTCGTGCGGGAACGGGGTCACGCACGAGCCAAGAGCAGCACCGAGAGCACCGCCAGTACGTTTGCACGCAAGGGCGGCATCATCGTCCGGGACCCTCTCATGCAGGCCGTGCACAAGCAGGCCCGCACCGTCGCCGAGAGTCCCATGCGCGTCTTGGTGCTCGGCGAAACGGGCTCCGGCAAAGAGCACATGGCGGAAATGGTGCACCACTATTCGAAGCGGCGGGACAAACCCCTGATTCGAATCAACTGTGCGGCGCTTTCCGATTCTCTGCTCGACAGTGAGCTTTTTGGCCACGAACGGGGTGCGTTCACCGGCGCGCATGCCGCACGCGAGGGCGTGTTCGAGGCTGCGGACGGGGGAACCCTGTTTTTGGACGAGGTGGGGGAGCTCTCACTCCAAACTCAGGCAAAGCTACTTCGCCTTCTGGAGCGGGGAGAAGTCACGCGTTTGGGCGCCACGACGCCACGTCGAGTCGACGTGCGCATCGTGACCGCAACGAATCGCGATCTCCGGGCGATGGTCGCCGAGGGGCGGTTTCGCCCCGATCTGCTGTACCGCTTGAACGGCGTGACACTCGTCATCCCTCCCTTGAGAGAACGCCCACTGGACATTCTCCCGCTCGCCGACTGTTTCGCGCAGAACTTCGCCGAGTCCGTGGGTCGCCCTCATCCGACCTTCACCTTCGAGGCTCGACAGCTGCTCCAGGAGCACCACTGGCCCGGAAACATTCGAGAGCTGAAAAACACGGTGGAGCGCGCCGTGCTTCTCGCCACCGACGGAACCATCGAAGCATCGGCGATCCAGCTCGAGAGCCACATCACCTATTCGCCCGGCCGTCACGGCGGGATGCCCAACGCCGCTACGGCGCCACCTCCCGTGACGCCGAATGTGCCCGCCTTTCCTCACGACCCCGAGTCCTGGACGCAGGCCACGGGCCCCTTGCCCTCCCAGTCTTCGGCGGGAAGTTCACGACCGGACGAGTACGGCGTTCCGAGCATCAGTCCACTGAAGTCCGAGGTTCAGAAGATCGAGCGCCAGAAGATCATCGACGCGCTCGCCCAGGCGCCCACCCAGGCCGAGGCGGCGCAAATGCTGGGCATTTCACGTCGCACTCTCCTAAACCGCCTCGATCAGTATCAGATCGAACGTCCCCGAAAGCGTCCGAAGGCCTAGAGCGGTCATCACGACATCCGGGTCAAAGCTCAGCCTGGGCGCGGATCGCAGGAGGTCTTGCAGCGACGGCTACGGATCCTCCACGCGCCGAGCACCAGAAAAGCGACAAGAGCACCAAAGCTCCGCCCGCGTGCGCCCGGGCGGATCGCACAGCCGCCGCTTTCGCCCATCGGAGTGGGTTCACTGGGTTCGTCTTCCACCCTGTAAGGGTTCTCCTCCCCCTCTTTCCAGAGGGGCGCGCCGATGAACTCTTCGACTTCTTCCACCAAGCTCACGTATTCGGGCACGTGCGTGTAGTGGGCGCGATTCTCCCCACTGAGGCAGTCTTGCCCCTCGAGCTGAGAAAAAACGCCCACGAGCGCGCCGGTTTCCGGATCGAGAGCGGGACCTCCACTGTCTCCGAAGCATGCCGATGGAGAGTTGATGATGAGCGTGCGCGGGCGCGCATCCGTCAGGGGCTCGTCCGAACTCGCTGGACCGACGTCAACGGCCGGCTGGGCGTCGAGTCTCGTTCGACGCCGTAGCGTCCAGTCGATCGGCGCCTGAGCTTCCCGGCCGTATCCGACGAGATTGAGGAGGTCTCCGGGCTCCGTTTTGGGTGTGACGCGCAGCGGCGTGAGGGGGGTGGTCAGCGAATCTTCCAGAACGAGGAAAGCGATGTCGTTCGTGCAGAGGGTGCTCGAACCGCTCGAAACGATGTGGCGCCCGTGGGTAACAGGGAATTCCGAGACCTGCGTTCCCCGGTAAATCTCCAGAGTCTCGGGCGCGAAGATCCCGCCCACGGTGCCCGCGCCGAAAGGATCGGCGTAGAGCTCGCCAGCCGTCGTGCAAGAAAAGACGGGCTGCGCATCGTCGTCCCAGAAGCCGCTTTCGGCCACGCAGTGCAGAGCCGTGACCAGCACGTTGGGTGCCACCATCGTGCCCGTGCAGGTCGTTCCGTCGACGGTCGCGTGAATGAGGACGACCGAGTCGTCCGCATCCGGGCTCGGCTCTCCCCCAATGAGAGCTTGGGCCACGTC
This sequence comes from Polyangiaceae bacterium, assembly GCA_050289625.1. Taxonomy (GTDB): domain Bacteria; phylum Myxococcota_A; class Polyangia; order Polyangiales; family Polyangiaceae; genus NIC37A-2. The sequence continues at coordinate 10,987 of JBNKGC010000162.1, forward strand.
GGGCTCTGCGAGACCAAAGGTCCAAGCCGCGACCACCGCCGCAGCCAAGTGCCCCGGCTTTCGGTTGGTGCGCGACAAACGATGCGTTCGTCGCCCGAGGGCGGTCATGGGCTCACCGGCTCGAGATCTTCGCCGAAGCATTCCCGGTGGAACGCAAATGGAGTTGCTTCATCGAGAGGGGTGAGTGCTCCCGTATCGTCGAGCTCGTGCGTCGGGTCCGCGAAGCGCCAGTTGAGATTGACCTCGCGGACGCAGCTGATCACCGGTTCGGCGGGTTGGACGCCGGTGATCGAGTCGTAGCGGGCGGGGCCCATCGCGCCAACGAAGCGGAAAGTTTCGACGTTGGGGTTGGCCAACTGAAACAGACTGTCGGCGAGATGATCGCGGCCTACGAGGACCTCCGTGTCCCCTTCCCGTCCGAGAAGACGCAGGAACCCGTCGCGGAGATCCAGCCGCGAGAGGTCACTCGGGGGCCCGGCAGCCTGAACGGCGTAGATCATCGCGTAGGCGGCGTCGAAAACGTTCTCCTGGGTGGCCTGAATCGCCGCATGGGCCTCTCCCCAATCCTGCTGATAGGCGGCGAGCCCGTCACCCGAGGGGCTCTTTGCTCCGACGGCAATGTAGCGATTCATCGTGAACGTCGAGATCACTGGCCCGATGCGCTGGTTGAGCAGCTTGAAATGCTCGAACAGGCCCGTGTTGAAGATCGCGGTGGGTGAGAAGACGAAGTACGGCAGCTTCGTGATCATCGGCCCGTTCAAAGTCGTGGTGCCCTTGACCACGGTCCAAGCGGTCTCGAGCTGCTCCACGAATGGCTTGACCTGATTGCCGACGAGGGAGAGCACGATGTGCGGCTCGTAGTCCAGAATGGCCGCGCTCGCGTCCGAAATGCCTTCGCTGAGGGAGAACGCGCGATAGGACGTCTCGGCCAGCTCGGCTTTGGGATCGGTGAAGGCTTTGAAGGCTTCGTTTTCAGTGAGCCGACCCCGAAAGGCCTCATCGACACCATCCGAGTCGTAAACGAGGGCGATGCGTGTCTCGGTCACGTCAGACCAGCGTTCTTTCGCCAGCGAGTCAGCCTCCTTCATCGCCGCGACGAAGGCAGGCACGTAGTCGCTCGGTTGGCCCAAGGTGTGCCAGAGGCGCTGGTCCCAGTTCAAATCGACGAGGGACTTCGTTCCGCCGCCGGGGTTGAGAAAGAGGACGGGGTTTTCTGGCTCGCTGACGAACTCCTCGAAGATCTTCCCAAGCTCCGTGGGAAGGAGGAACGAGATCACGCCCGGTACTTTCAAGTCGTCGATCAGGTGCTCGGCGCCCGCGTGAATGTTCGCGAAGTTCTCTTCCGAATCGGTGGAGCTCGTGCTGTCGCAGAGGACCATCGCCACCGGATAAGACTTGTTGTCTCGGCGCGGCCATTGATTGTTCTCGAAGGAATCGAGCACCAGGCGGTAATGCAGATAGGCCTGTGACTGCTCGAGTGGCTTGCCGCCAAACGAAGCAAAGGCTCCGATCAGAACCGCGTCATCGTCATCCCACTGCCCGACCACGCCCTTGCACTCGTCGCTCCTGAGAAGGGCGCAGTGGTCCTCGATGCACGCCACGGGGGCGTCGAGAGACCACTCCAGGCAATCCCGGTAGCTCTCGCATGAAGGCCCCTTTCCGGAATCCCCCCCGGCTCCGCCCTCTCCGGTGCCCCCGGAGGCCTGTGCGCCGCTGCCGTCGTTGGTGACGGACTCCTCCTCGTAGGGATCGATGGGGAAGAGCTCCATACACCCGCCAAGGACCAGCAGACTGCCCCCGAGTGCGCACGCCCAATGCTTGCGCATCACCGCGTCCCCCAGGCGCCGGAGCCGAGAAGATCGGTCACCCCGGAAACGAGGACACCTCCTCCGTCGTCGCTCGCCCACGGAACCACCGCGAATCGTCGAGCGACGTTCGACGGCGTGCCCGCAGCGGTCTGCTCCGTGGGGCGAGTGAAGTAGAGATACGTCGTCGCGGCAGCGCCAATGCCGAAGCCGATGGTCAAGCCGAGATTCACGTTGCTGAAGATTTCGGCACGGGACGAGTGCGACCTGTGAGCATCTCGGTCGAAGGTCTTCTGTGCGTCTTGGGCCTGACTCCACTCGTTCCAGTAGAGACCGCCGGTCACCGCCGCTCCGAGACCGAGCGCGGCGGTGACGCCCGCCGAGACGTAGATGGACGTGGTCAGCGGACGCTCGACGCCCTGGTCGCCAGGCTCCACTGTCGAAGAAGCGCCCTCGGGAGCGGTGGCGACGGGTGCGGCGATCGCCGCCGACGTCTCCTCGGCAGGCGGGGGCGCCGCTTCGGGCTTGGCTTCGAGAGCCGGGACCTGCACCTCTTGTCGGCCCGGTTCTTCGCCGAAGGTGACCTCGAAGCTCCAAGGCCAGTGCCCGGGAGCCGCAGCTTCGAGGGTGTGCTTCCCTGGATCGACCGGGAGCGGGACGCCGAAGGCTGCCCTGTTGACCCCAACTCCATCGAGGGTGACGACCAATCCGTCGGGCGCCGTTCCCCCTCCGAAGGTGATCGTCACGTAGCTCAGCATCGGCTCCACCTCGGCGATCCGCGCGCGAGCGAAGTCGACGCGATCCTGACGCCCATCGCGTGAAGCCGCAGCGAGCGCCGCTTGATAGGCCGTCCACGCGGACGCCCACCTCTTGCTCTCCTGGTAGCAGGCGGCGAGGTTCAGTTGAGTTCCCGTCGCCGGACTGAGTCGATGGCTTTCGGCGAACTTGGGGCAGGCTTCCTCAGGCTTACCTTCCGCCATCAGGCGTTTGCCCTCGCGATA
>JBNKGC010000163.1:0-13717 GCA_050289625.1 Polyangiaceae bacterium
CCGGCGCCTCCCACATGGTCGGCGGCGGTGCTCGCGGCCTCGTCACTCCTCGGCCTGCGGCCTCGCGTGCCTCGGTTTGTTCCGAGCTGTGAGGTCTGTTGTGACTTAGGGGGCGGCCCTGCCCCCTGACAGCTTTGGTGGCAGCGGCCATCCACCGGCTCCAGGCGGGTTCTGCACGTGGCTCGCGCAACTCAATCGCGCGGAGCCCTCGGGTTGCGCTGACGGACCTAGCCGCCCATCGCCGAGCCGGACGTGGCTTCCTTGCCCGGAGTTCTCTCACCGTGAGGAGACGACTGGGCGACGGCGCTGCTGTTCACGAGGCGCTGAGGCCGGAGCCGGGTTGCGCCGATTGATCCGAGCAGGCTGCGTGCATGGGGATCGAGCGGGCCGGATTTCCTTCAGCGCCCAAGCGCTACGTCCGCGGAGCCAGGAACTCCGCGGACGATAAATGAACGCGAGTGTTCTTGCAGAGTGTTGTCATTTGCGGCTGAGAATGCTCAGTTGCATCGAAACATTTCACTCTGAGCGCCCCCGTCGGGCTTGGCCGAAGAGCAGAAGGCTTTCGGGTCGAGCCGCAGGCAGGTGCTCGCGATCAAAACGAAGGATGGACTTCCACATGTACGGAATGAAGTGCACCCTCGCGCAGGGGCTGCTTTCGGGACTCTTGGCTTTCACGGTTGCCTGCTCGGGAGACGACGGCGGAGACGGCGGCATGCCGTCAACCACGTCCACCGGCGGCGCGGTCGGTTCCAGTGGAGGCGCGGCCAGTGGAGGCGCGGCTGCGGGTGGGACGGACTCGTCAGGTGGGTCGACGGCGATCGGCGGCGCGGTCGGCGGAACCGGCGGACTCCCCGAACCGGAGCCCACCGCTGATAGCTGCGGGCCCGAGGCCAGCGTCGTGGACGGGGTGCTCACCGCGTTTCCTCACATCGAGGTGTCAGTCACTCCCGAAACGGACTTCGCCCTGAAGTCCTTCAACTTCACGGTCAAAGAGGATGGGGATTCTCGCGGCCCGCTCCTCAGTCTCTACGCGGAGATGGAGAACATCGGCACCGGGCTAAAGTGCAAGTTCATCCCCGAGGTGTACCTCGACTTCACCGAGATCATTACTCTGGCCGACGGTCCCGCCTATCACCTGACCATCGGAAGCACCATGTTTTCCACGACCGACGAGTGCATTCGGCCCGGCGAATCGGTCGTGCTCGGGGGCGTTCAGCGTGGCGTCACCGAAGAGGACTTGATGAATGCCATGCGCCTCACCATCGATGCCGGTCCCACCAATTACCCGACGGACGAATACAACATCGCCGTGCCTCCGAGCGTCGAAGCTGACGTGGTGGAAACGGACAATGGCTACGCGGTCGCTGGGAACCTCACCTACGTCGACACGATCTACAACCAGGCCGTGTACGTGTTCCCCAAGGATGCGCGCGGTTTGATCGTGGACGAGCTCGTCGCCTTCCCGGGGGATCTCGGGACTCATTTCGCAGGCTCGACGGCTCCCTTCGAGACAGAGTCCACGTCTTGTCGCTTCGTTGATTACGAACTCTACCAGACGTGGATTCTCGACGACTGAACCCTCCTCCCGAGCTGTAGCGAGGTCTCGCGGTGCAGAGCCACGGGGCCCCGCCACAGCGGAAATCTCCGCGACGCGCTCGGGTTGGAACCGGTGTCGCTGTTCGCGACTTTCGATGACCGGTTGCCGTGGCGGGCGCGCTCTGGATCGGGTTGGGAACGCCGCGGCCCGCGGACTAGTTGGGCGGGCGTCTTGATGATGGGGTCAACATTCGGGGGAGTGTTTGGAAGGGCGCGTCTTGCGGGGCTCGCCCCAGCACGGGCTCGTCATTTGCCTGCTCACCTCGGCGATCAGAAGCTCGAATGCCTGCAGGACGAGTTGCTCGACGCTTGCGGCGGCGCCCGGCTCGCAGGGCACCGCGCTGTACCCATCGCCGTCTTGGAGGACGAGTCGACAGCCCGCTTTCGAGATGAACCTCCCCCAGCGTCGACATCCTGCTCGCGCAAAGAGGGCCAGGTGCAGAGCGGGCAAGTGTGACTCCAGCCTCAGTGAGTACAGGTCGACCCGCACGCCAGTGCACGAGATGGAGAGCGAAGCGATGTCTCGAACTGGGTCGTCAAGGCGCCTGAAGCTGGGTGCGCTGACCTCAAAGTGCCATCCCGTACGTCGTCCCAGGAACTCAGCACGGTTTCTTGCGAGGGTGTGAACCGAACCAAGGGCGGACGCGACGGTGGAGAAGCACAACTGGTCGAAGTCTCGCCGTGACCTCGCCCGGCGAGCGCGCGTCCGTAGCCGCGCCGGCGCCTGCTCGTTCAAATCTGTCAGATGGTGGCAGAGGTGCTCCCAGCCTTCGGGGTCGTCCGGCGGCACTGTCCCTCTACGTTATTGTGTCGGAATACTTCCCTTGGCGTCGCCGACGCCAACGCGGAACTTCAGGCAAACATGCGTCCTGTGCCGGCAGTCCAATGAGACAAGGACGGGGGAGCCATGACCTCCCCGAGGACAGGCCGTCGCTGCCCAGGGGACCCTCCGGGACCCTGATGTGCGCTGCAGGTTCACGAAAAAACGGCCGAGCCCCTGAGGGCCCGACCGTTCCTGCTTTTGCGCCGCGCGCCTGCGAGCGCTGTTTGAGCTTGCTCCTCAGCCGGCGATCGCGATGAGCGGGGCGATGACGAGGGACACGACCGCCATCAGCTTCACCAGGATGTTCAGGGACGGGCCCGCCGTGTCCTTGAAGGGGTCGCCGACGGTGTCGCCCACGACCGCGGCCTTGTGAGCTTCGGAGCCTTTCTCGTGTAGGCTGCCATCGGCCATCCTGAATCCGCCGCCTTCGAACGACTTCTTGGCATTGTCCCATGCGCCGCCAGCGTTGCTCATGAACAGCGCCAGGAGCACCCCGGACACGGTGACGCCCGCAAGGAGTCCACCGAGTGCCTCGGGCCCCGCGAGGAAGCCGACGACCACCGGGGTGACCACCGCCAAGAGCCCGGGCAAGATCATGCGGCGGATGGCGGCGCTGGTGGAGATGTCGACGCAGCGCGCGGTGTCGGGCTTGGCCTTGCCCTCCAGAAGCCCTGGGATCTCGCGGAACTGGCGCCGCACTTCTTCGATCATGTCCATCGCTGCCTCGCCTACCGCAGCCATCGCCAGGGCGGAGAAGAGGAAGGGCAGCATGCCACCGACGAAGACGCCCCCCATCACGTCGGGCTTGGAGATGTCGATGCCCTTGATGTTGGCCTGCTGCGAGAAGGCCGCGAACAAGGCCAGGGCGGTCATGGCAGCCGAGCCGATGGCGAAGCCCTTGCCGATGGCTGCCGTGGTGTTGCCGACGGCGTCGAGCTTGTCCGTTCGCTCGCGCACCTGAGGCTTTTGGCTGCTCATCTCGGCGATCCCGCCTGCGTTGTCCGCGATGGGGCCGTAGGCGTCGACGGCGAGCTGGATGCCCGTGGTGCTGAGCATGCCGAGGGCGGCGATGGCCACGCCGTAGAGACCGGCGACCGACGCGGAAGCGACCACGCCCACCACGATGCAGATGATCGGTACCGCCGTCGACTGCATGCCGAGGCCGAGACCGGCGATGATGTTGGTGGCGGTGCCGGTCTTGGACTGCTCGGCGATGCCGTTCACCGGGCCCTTGTTCAAGCTGCAGTAGTAGCTGGTGATGAGGCCGACGGCGACGCCCGTTCCCAGACCGATGACCGTCGCGCTGCCGACATTGAGCCAGGTGACTTCTTGGTCGCCCATCATCGTGCCGCCCTCGGGCCACAGCACCTTGGCGAGAACGAAGGTGAGTGCAGCCATGATTGCGGCTGCACCAAACGCACCCGTGTCGAGAGCCGCCTGGGGATTTCCACCTTCCCGGGTGCGGACCACGAATGTGCCTAGGATTGAGCAGATCGTGCCACCCGCGGCGATGGCCAGGGGCAAGACCACCGGGCCAACGCTGTCGCCGGATTGGACGGCGGCGGCTCCCAGACCGAGAACCATCGCTCCGATGATGGCGCCGACAAAGGATTCGAAGAGGTCGGCACCCATTCCGGCAACGTCACCGACGTTGTCACCGACGTTGTCGGCGATGACCGCTGGATTGCGCGGGTCGTCTTCCGGAAGGCCGCTCTCCACCTTGCCGACGAGGTCCGCTCCGACGTCTGCCGCCTTCGTGTAGATGCCGCCACCGACGCGGGCGAACAGGGCGATCGAGGAAGCACCCATCGAAAAGCCCGTGAGCGCGTTGAGCGTCGTGGCCAGGTTGTCGGAGAAAACGCTCGTCGAGTAGATGATGTACAAACCTCCGAGACCGACCAAGGCCAGGCCCACCACGCTCATCCCCATGACCGAGCCGCCCGAGAACGCCACGGCCAATGCCGGTGCGAGCCCCTGACGGGCGGCGGCGGTGGTGCGAACGTTGGCAGCCGTGGCTACGCGCATTCCGAAATAGCCTGCAAGCCCCGACGCGCATGCTCCGGCGATGAAGGAAACGGCGATGAGGGGGCTGCGCCCTTCCCCGCTCATGTTGGCGAAAGCCAAGAGAGCCGCGACGAGGACCACGAAGGCGGCGAGGACCTTGTATTCTCGAGCCAAGAACGCCATCGCCCCTTCGCGGATGCGGGCGGCAATCTCGACCATCTCGGCGTCACCCGCCTCTTGGCGATTGACCCAGTTCGTCTTGATGAAGGCGAACAGCAGCGCCAGGATTCCAGCGACTGGCGCAGCGTAGATCAGCGATTCCATGCAGTATTCCTCGGAGCGCTAGAGCGCCGGTCAGTTTGCCGGCAAGGTGCCGTCAAAAAACGCCCCCGCCTCAGACGAGGGGGCGCCTTTCGCCGGCTCTGGTTCGTCGTGCTCCACGAATGGGCGCTCTAGTTTCTGGTTAGGGAGCGACAATCGGTAAACCGCGTGTCCCTCCAGCGTTTCGTCGACGGCGACAAAGTCATCCACGGCACGGCCCGAAACCCCTTGCTCCGATGCTCCCCGCGCCATGGAAGCGCGCGCCCGCTATAGTCCAACGGCCAGGGGAAAGAAAGGAAGCGGCTCGACCGGCCCTGGGGCCGCCGCGTCGCCAGCGCAATAGGGCAGAGAGGCGAGGGCGGCATCTGGAGCAGCGGGGCCTCCCACAGCCGTCTCGACCCTCGCCCGATGCGGGCCGGCATGGCGGAGGGGTCATCCGGGCGTGTGTGAGCTTTCGGGCTGGAGGCATGCCTGGGCTCCACGGCCGAGGGCGCGTGCTGGGGTACCGTTGGTTCCGCGGGGTCGGGGACCGTGCGAGTCGTGCCGGGGCCGGAGAGCCGGCATGGCGCGCCTCACGCGGCGTGCCGTCAGTGAGGCGTCCAGGACGGAGAGCTGGTGAACAGGCCGTTTACGAATCCGATTTGGTAGAAGAGGAAAAGTCCGAATCCGATGCTGACGAGGCCCGTGAGACGCCCCAGCGCTTCCTCGATGGCGAGGGTTCGCGCGCGCCACCGTGACGAGGCCATGTACAGGGGGACCGCCCAGACGCTGGTGAGCAGGGTCATGCCGCAGATCGTGCCCGCGCTGAACACGGCCATGTAGAGGACCGCGCCCAGGGTGTCCCGAATCGTCGCCAGGACGAGAAGGGCGAGACCCGCCGAGCCGGCCAGACCGTGCACCGCGCCGACGACTACCGGTCGCACGGCGCCTCGGGCGGGTCGCGCTTCGGGTGTCGCCGCGGCGCTCGAGCCGTGCTCGAGCTCGCCTCCATCAGTCACCGCAAGTGGTGACCGCTGGAGACTGGTCGCCACGTTCATTCCCCCGAGCACGACGAGCATCACGGCGACCGTCATCTCCATCGACAAGCCGAGCCGCGGCGGGATGACGACTCCCAAAAGCACGATCGCGCAGCCCACCAGCGTGACCGTCACCGTGTGCCCGAGCCCCCACAGCGCGCCGACCGCCAGCGCTGCCCGCGGGTTGCGTTCGCGGCCCACGATGGTGCTGACAGCCACGACGTGATCGGCATCGGTGGCGTGCCGCAACCCGAGCACGAATCCGAGGGTCAGAATCGCAATCCAAGTCATGTCTTCTGCTGGTGTGGCGATCATCGCTTGCCGGCTCTAGGCCGACAAACGGTTTGACCGTCTGTCGCGACCAGCGAGCCACTGGAGCGCCGATCGTCGCAGCAACGGCGCTCTGGTCTCCCTCGGCGCAATGGCACGTCTGGGAGAAGCGCCCAGAGGTTGGAGTTGGGCGCGTTGCCGTGTCGGGACCTGCGGAGATTGTCGTCCGACCGGTGGGCCAATGTATTCGAGCCCGGGGATCACGTCGCCCGACCACGGGACGACGTGTGGGAGACAGGTGTCTGGAGAGTTTGGTGAAGGCTCACTCCCACCTGCCGGGCCTTCGATTCGACCGAGGTTTTCCCGTCAGATGCGGACGAGGCGGTCAATAGCGCCGCACCAAGCAGAGTCAGGTAGCGACCCCAAGGTGATTGCAGCCCCGTCAAGATTGCCGCGGAGCAGGGCGGGCCGCTGGGGCTCAGGAAGTGGATCGGAGGGATTGTTCCACTCCTTCGGGAATGGGGAGGCGAATCGCCGCACTGGCGTCCGCGACGTACGGCCTCCGGCGCATGCCGGTGAGAACGCTCGTCACGCCGGGAATCGAGGCCACGAGCGCGAGCGCGCGTTGGCTCCACGGTGCCTCCCTCAGCGGCCCGTCGAATGCCAGGCCGAGCCCCGACGCGTCGCGGAGGTTCTGCTCCAAGCGGTCGAGCACGCGTCGGTTCTTTTCCTGGGCTCCGTAGCGGACTGCCGCGAGCCAGTGGCCGACTGCCTCGACGTAGCGGTCCCGCCAGTTTTCCCAGAGCCCCCGATGTGGCCCGCTAAATGCCCGATCGAGGTTCGACAGCAGCTCTCGAGCGCGGGGTGTGACGAGGGTGGACTCCGCCTGTTCGAATTGCTGGAGGCTCTGAACGCGTTCGACCGCTTCCCCGAGCGCGCCGCCAAAGTTGAAGACTGGCTCTTTGCCCACGAGCCCAGCCACACGCAGGGCAGGAGCGAGGGTCGTTTCGAACTCGGCTTCCAAGGCAGCCACTTGCCGCCGCGCGACCGTGGGCTCCGGGGGAGGCGCGGCGTCGGCGGGTCCGAGGGATGGTGGATCGGCGAGGCGCACCAGGGCGTCGTCGACGATGGCGCTCAAGGGTCGGCCGACGAACACCTCGAGCCCGAGCCCTGCCGCTCGTTCGAGCGCCGACGTGCCGGGCTCGGCGCCTCGCAGTTCGAGGGCGCCGGTCTCGACGAGGTTCAGCGGCAGCTCGACGACCCGGAAATGGCTGTCGTCGCCTGCCGCGGTGACGGCGAAGCGCCGCAGCTCGTCGACGGAAGGAAACCCGGACGTCGGTTGGGAAAGGAGGCTCGAGGCCACGCCGTAGCAGCCGATGCGGCCGGCCTCGACTTCGCTCTCCAGGTGGCGGAAGGCCCCTTCGAGGGCATCTTGCAGGGCACGACGAGCGGTATCTTCCGAGTTCTCGGCTGCCGCCAGCCACAAGTGCTCCGGGTTTTGCACCAAACACACATCGAGGTGGTCGAGTCCAAGGCGCTCGAGGCTGTCGCCGATTTCGTCGGCGATGAAGCGCGGGTCGAGGCAGTAGGCCGGCGAGTCGCCTCCCGGGCTCGCGGTCTTCGAAAGCGAAATCACGCCGTCGTATGCCTGACCGCGGCGCGCGTTCCGATCGATGCGATCCTTGGCCGCGCCCTGGGCCAGGCCGACTTTGCTCACGACCACGACTTCGTCGCGGGTGATCTGATGCGCCTCGATGAGTGCTGCGATGCCCTGACCCACCAGGCGTTCACTGTCACCGAGGGCGAAGGTGGGCGCCGTGTCGATCAGATTGAACCCCTCCGCGAGTGCGTCGGTCAGGGCGGCGCGGTGCTCGGGGTGGTCCAGGCCAGCTCGGTAGGCGCCGAAACCAACGCGGCTCACCTGAAGTACTTCGTCACCGGTCCGGAGCGGACAATAGGCATCTTTGCCGAGGGGACTCCGAGCGGCGAGCCGCGCAGTCCCTTCTGCCGTCGCGCGCCCCGCGATTCGCCGTCGGCCGAGTTCCGTCCCGGCGCGCTCGCGGTTCTTCCGGGCCAGGGCATCGAGACTCTTGCCGAGCTCTTCGGCATCGGCGATCGGCGCCTGACAGGTGAAGCCCTCGCACAAGAAGGCGCGTGGCTGCCCTTCGCTCGGCTTTCCCGCGGTGAGGGGCGAGCGCTCTGCCGCCGCGGCCGCGTGCGCCTCGATGCGATTGGGGAGGTAGCGCTCGGCCACCGTGCGGACGAGCTCCTGGTAGCCGTCGCTAGTCGGATCACCCGCAAAGACGATCTCGACGGGTGGTGCGAGCAGGAAGTCCGCTGCAGAAAGCAAAGTCGCAAACGCTCGCGGCTGACGTCCGACGCCAGCGCCGTAGGCCATGGCGGCGGCGACCGCTTGCTCTCGAAAATCCGAACGGTCGAGATGTGCTGCGAGGCGTCCGAGAGCGCGGCAGGCGACTGCATTCGGGTTGGGGAGCGCGCCGTCGTGCCCCTCGCGGCTGCGCACGAGCAGCTCCTCGTGTCCTCGGGCCGTTTGAAAGAAGGCACCACCGTCCGGGTCGCCGAAGTCCGAGATCATGCGTTCGGCGAGCTCGGTCGCTGCGTCGAGATAGTGCGAGCCCCCGCCGGCTTCGTAGAGACTCACGAGCGCATCGGCGAAGTAGGCGTAGTCCTCGAGATAGCCGTCGAGGTGGGCCTTGCCCGCACGTGCGGTGCGATGGAGACCTCCGTCGGGACGACGAAGCTCCGAGAGCAGGTAGTCAGCAGCGCGCCCTGCGGATGTGAGATAGCGGTCGTCGCGCAGTACGCGGAAGCCATTGGCCATCGCCCGGATCATCAGGCCGTTCCAACCGACCAGCACTTTGTCGTCGATGCCGGGCGGCACGCGCTGGGTGCGCGCCTCGAGCATGCGTTCGCGACTTTCCTCGAGCGAAATCGAGAGCTCCGCCGGATCGATGCCGAGCTCCCGAGCGGCAGCGTCGAGGCTCCGAGGGGTGTTGAGGACGTTCGTGCCCTCCCAGTTTCCGTCGGGCGTGACGTCGTAGAACAGACAGAAATGCTCCGCGAAGGGAGGCCCGAGCACTTCGTCGACCTGGTCCTTCGTCCAAACGAAATAGCGGCCCTCCACCCCTTCGCTGTCGGCGTCGCTTGACGAGAAGTAGCCGCCGGCGGGTCCCTGCATCTCGCGGAGGACGTAGTCGAGGGTCTCGCGAGCGACGCGGCGGTACTCCGTATCGCCCGTGGCCGCGTACGCGTCGAGATACACATCGACCAACTGAGCGTTGTCGTAGAGCATTTTCTCGAAGTGCGGCACGAGCCAGCGCTCGTCGACGGAGTAACGAGCGAAGCCGCCTCCGAGCTGGTCGTAGATGCCCCCGTTCTTCATGCCGTCGAGGGTGCGACGCACCATGGCGAGGTCCTGCGGCTCGGCGCTCGTCGCGTGATGGCGCAAGAGCAGACCGACAGAAGCGCACGGAGGAAACTTGGGGGCTCGACCGAAGCCTCCGAAACTGGGATCGAAGTCCCGCGCCAGTTGACGAGCCGCCATGCGAAGCGCATCCGCCGAGATCGCCCGCGGTGGGGTGGGCCGCGAAGCGGCCTGGACGTGGCCGGTGAGTTCTTCGGCCTGCTTTTGGAGCGTGGCGCGATCGCCTTTCCACATCTCGGCGATGCGCTCGAGGAGGACGGGGAAACCGGGGCGACCGTAGCGACTATCCGGCGGAAAGTAGGTCCCCGCGAAGAAGGGTTCTTGCTCCGGGGTGAGGAATACGGTCATCGGCCACCCGCCGCTCCCCGACAGGGCCATGGTGGCTGTCATATAGATGTCGTCGAGATCGGGGCGTTCTTCGCGGTCGACCTTGATGCAGACGAAGTGCTCGTTCATCAGGCGCGCGATGCCCTCGTTCTCGAACGACTCGCGCTCCATCACGTGGCACCAGTGACAGGCCGCGTATCCGATGCTGAGCAGGATGGGTCGTTCGAGCTCCTTCGCTCGCGCCAGCGCCTCAGGGCCCCACGGATACCACTCCACCGGATTGGTCGCGTGCTGGAGAAGATAGGGGCTGGTTTCTTCGGCGAGCCGGTTCGTCCGCTTGCGCTCGGTCGTCATGTGGCCTCTCTGGCGAGTGCTTCCCGCTGTAGGGGGCTCGGACGGGCGGGGCAACCACCGTCCCCGCACCGCGCGGTCTCGCCCCCCCCCTCGACAAAGCCTGCCACACGACGGAGTGACGCACGACGGAGTGACGCACGGCAGCCCGGCGAAAGACGCCGCTTGCGTCGGCTCCCTTGCCTGTGTCGGTTGCTGCTCAGCCGGCGTAGCCCCGCGGGTGGGCCTCGAACCAACGATACGCGCTTCGGATCACTGCTTCGATGTCCGTGCGCTGTGCACTCCAGCCCAGCTCGCGTTCGATCTTGCTCGCGTCCGCGTAGAGACTCGGGGGATCCCCCGGCCGGCGGGGCCCCTTCTCCACGGGAAGCTTCTTGCCGACCACACGCTCCGCGGCTTCGATGATTTCTTGCACGCTGTAGCCGCGGCCGATCCCCAAGTTGTAGATGCGCTGATCGCCAGGCTCGAGCGCTTCCATCACCCGCACGTGGGCCTCGACGAGATCCTCGACGTGAATGTAGTCGCGGATGCAGGTTCCGTCGGGAGTCGGGTAATCGTCACCGAAGACGGTGATGCTCTTTCGGAGCCCGAGTGCGGCTTGCAGGATCGCGGGAATCAGGTGCGTCTCGGGGTCGTGATCCTCCCCGATGGACCCGTCTTCGGCCGAACCCGCGACGTTGAAGTAGCGAAGCGCGGCAAAGGCGAAGTCGGTGCGCGTCGGTGCGTAGTCGCCGAGCATCGTCTCCACCATGAGCTTCGACGTGCCGTAGGGGTTGATGGGCGCCTGCGGCGTGGTTTCCCGAATAGGGAGCTCGGGGGGCACGCCATAGGTCGCACAGGTACTGGAAAATACCAGCCGTGGTACCTTCGCGCGGTCGATTGCCTGGAGCACGCTGAGCGTCCCACGCGTGTTGTTGTCGTAGTAGACGAGCGGCTCGGTGACCGATTCACCGACGTAAGCGAATGCAGCAAAGTGCATCACGCAGTCGATGCCTCGCTGTGTCAGGACCCCGGTCAGAGCGTCCGTGTCTCGCACGTCCAGCTCGACCAGCGGTACGTCAGGCGGCACGGCTTCGCGATGACCGCGGCTCAGATTGTCGAGCGCGATCGGCTCGTGGCCGCTTCGAAGAACCGCGCGAAGCGCATGGGAGCCAATGTATCCGGCTCCACCCGTAACGAGAACCCGCATGACCCGCATCCGTAGCGCGGATTTTCCGAAAGTGGGTCGGAAAATCGCCCGCTTCGCCGAGCTTCCGTGACGTCGATGCGCGCGCTCGGCGTTGCCCCTCGGGGCAACGCGTCACATCCAGCGAATCACTCGGCGTTGGCCACGCGCTCGGCCATGCCGGGTTCGGGAGCGCGCTCGACCGACGCGTTCAGTGCCCGCCCTGCTTCGGCGCTCATCCACGCGAGCAGGAGGGAAAGTGCTGCGACGACTCCGCTCACCCAGGTGGCGACAGTCACGCCGAAGGCGAAGTAGGATGGCAAGGCAAACACAGCGCCCCCAACGAGCAATCCCCAGCCGAACACCCAGAGCGGCCAGCCCATCCCCATTCGTTCCGTCGATGTCATTTTCGAATCCCTCGCCTTTTCGCAGATGCTCACGAATCGAGTGTTCCCCGAACGTCGTGGTAGAGCTCAGTTTTCGTTCGCTTCCGTCTCGTCTTGTCTCGTCTCGTCTCTTCGAACCGAATCTCGTGTCGGCTTTCCTTCGAACTCGGCTCGAGGAGACTCCCACTCGTTCACAGCGGGCTTCCGAGTTCGCCGTTTAATAGTTATGCGACGAATTTGGACACTTCGAGCAAAAAATCGGATCAACCCCACGCATTTCGGTCAAATCCTGGACCGTGAGTGGTGTCTGAGCCGGCTGAAGGGCTGGTTCACGCTCGCCTACATGGTAGATCCACGTAGGCAGCCTGGCGCCTCTCCCCCACAAGCGGTTCGGCACGCCAAAGTCCTCTCCCCCAACTCCCTAACAGGTCACCAATCTCCTTTGGTGTCCCCCCGATCGTGGAATCGTCTGTCGTAGCCATCTCCGAGCAAGTCTCGCTTTTGACGGCGAGCTTTCGCTCCCTCGCGATGCTGCAGGCAGATTCATCCCCCGAAGGCAACCTCGTGGATTCCCCCGCTGTCGCTCTTGCCGCCATTTTCGTTGCGCTGGTGTTGGTTGCGGTTGCCGTCGTCGTCGTCCGGCGTCGGAAGGGCGCACCGGCCGGGACACCGTCACCCTCGACTGACGCCGCTTCGTCTCCGTCTAAGTATGAAGAACCGATCGTGGTTCATGTCGCCGAGTTGGTGGACCATCCGCCGTCCCCTCGTCCTCGCGAGGGCAGCGCGAGTCATTCGTCGGCGCCACCCACCCCACCGCCCTGGAAGCGCAAGAGCTCTTCGCCTCCGGCGGCGCTTACGGGCAAGACGCGGCTAGCCCACGGCGCCGGGCGCTACTCCCTGTCGTCGCGACCGCCTGTTCCGATGGACGCGACATTCGAGCCCGTGATTCCCAAAGCTCCGGCGCTGCCTTCACCGGAAGCACCGCGGGTGACGACGGATGCGGAGCGTCCACCGCCCTCGGAGGCCCCCAAGACGGAGCGTGGCTTGGGCGTGCCGAGTCCTCTGCCGCGGGCCTACGGCCAGGTGGGCCCTCCGAAGACTCACCGTGGTCTGGGTGTGCCAACCCCATTCCCGCGAGGTTACAGCCACGCAAAGACGGTTTCCGGACTCGGTCCCGACGCTCCGCTGCCACCCGGGCTCGCTCCCGAGGACGCTCCATCCCGCCAGAAGACGTTGAAGATTGGGCAGCCCGTCTCGCTCGAGTCTGAGAGTGATCGCATCGATGCCATGCCCTTCGAGACGGTGGGATCGGATCCAAAGGCATCTCTGTCCGAAAACTTCTCTTCTGGCCAGGATCCCTTCGCTCACACGAGCGGGCCCGAGGAGGCGTTCCCTGATTCGGCAGCGATCCCGATCAAACCGGTAGTCGCTCGCCGAGTTCGTGCTGGAGCGCTTCCGCCGGAGCGCTTCGAGAGCGAGCTCCGCTCCCTCCGCGAGGAATTGCTGCATCGAACCGACGCGTCTGCGCGCGTCGTCCTGCTCACGGCGCCGCCGCAGTCGATGGACGTGCTGGCTGCCGCGGCCGTCGAGTTGGCAGGGCGACTCGGCCGCGCCTGCGACGGCAAGGTGGCGCTCGTGGAAACGGACTTCGAGCGGCCTCGCATGACCAGGCTCATGGGAATCGAGGTGCCATTCGGGAAGGGCTTTTCGGAGCAAATCCACGGGTCGATCCGCGGCACCGGCGTGGCCGAGTGGACCGTCGTCGACCCAGGCTACGGGTTTCACGCTCTGTTCGAGGGCCGCATTCGGTCCCCGGGGCTCCTGTGGTCGCAAGAGTTTCCCGAGGTCGTCGAAGCTCTCCACCGACGTTACCGCCTGGTGCTCCTCTTAGCCCCCGGCAACCCTTCCCCCGTGGATGAACGAGCTTTGGGTGACGTTTGCGATGACGTGGTCATCGTCGTTGGCCCCGGAGAGGCGGGACACGCGCGGGGACCGGCAGGCATTCTCGCCGAC
>JBNKGC010000164.1:0-13709 GCA_050289625.1 Polyangiaceae bacterium
TGTGGCGCCCACCGGATCGGCCACGGGTGCCGGCTGCGCGAAAACGGGGATCTGCTGCACTACGTCAACGACCATCGGATCCCCCTCGAGTGCTGCCCGTCGAGCAACGTGCAGACGGGCGCCGTGAAGCAGCTCTCGTCGCACCCGCTCACCTTCTATTTCGATCTCGGCCTGCGGGTCACGATCAACACGGACAACCGCTTGATCACCGACACCACCGTGTCTCGAGAGCTCTATCTGGTTCACACGCAGATGGGAGCCAGCTTCAGTGACATCAAGCTGATGATCACCGCCGGCTTCAAATCGTCCTTCATGCCGTTCCACGAGAAGCAGGCCGCTCTGCGCCGTGTGACCCAGGAGCTGTCCCGCTACGACGCCTCCGGAAAGAAACGCACCGAAGCGACGGCTCCACCGCCCGTCGAGGAGCCGATCCCGGCGCACGTACCATCATCGACAACACCGTCGTCCGGGGACGAAGTGACCTCCGACGGTCTCGGCATCCAGTAACGACCTGGCCCCCTGAGGATTCCGCCCAGGGCCAAGCACCTCGAAATTTTCCGTGACGATGACGCCACGACGGCGTCACGGCGCGGAGAGTTTCGAAGCAGTGGTGCAGGCATATGCCTTGACAGAGGGCCACCTCTTCGGCTTCCGTGGCGTCCGGTGGTGATGGTCGAAAACTGCACCCAGTCGGGGATCGCCCCCGGTACTAGACACTCGACGTCGTGCCTCCGATGACGACGTTGGCGAGCATCGGAGCGAGCTTGATCCAGGAGCTTGCGGCACGCTGGTGGAAGTCGTTCGTCGACCTAAGTCCCTGGGCGCTCTGGATGGCGCTGACCGTAGCTGGGGCACTCGTGTTGTGGATGGGGCGTCCAAATCCCGCTTCGACCGAGCGACACGCATCGAGTCTCTCTCGCGTGATCTGGGCCGCCCCCATTGCCGCCGGCGCCGTCATTTGGGCCTACCAGCTGCGCTGGGTCGGCGACGACGCGTTCATCTCCTTCCGGTACGCAAGAAACCTGGTCGAGGGTCACGGGTTGGTGTTCAACCCCGGCGAACGCGTCGAAGGGTATACGAACTTCCTGTGGACGCTCCTCATGGCTGGGGCGATCGCGCTCGGCCAAAGCCCCATCCTGGCTTCCGTGGCGCTGTCCCTCGCGTCGCTCGCCGGTGTCATCCTCGGCGTCGCCTGGCTTTCGAACGAACTCGCGCCGGTCAGTCCGCGGGCCCCCATTTCGCTGGCTGCGTTGGTCTGCGGCTGCTCCTACCTGATGGCCAACTTCGGGACCTCAGGTCTCGAAACCATGTTCGCCGCGTTCCTCGTGGTGGCGATGGTGGTGGTGGGAATGCGGGGGCGCTGGACCCTCTCCGGGTGCCTGGGCATCGCCGCGGCGCTGAGTCATCCCGATCATCTCATCTACTACGGCGCCATGGGGCTCGCCCTGGCGACGGACCCGAGTGTGCTCCGATCACCCAAGCTGCTGTGGACAGACCGGAAGCGACGACGCGACGTACTCGGGTTCTGGGCGCCGCTCCTCCTCGCCTTCGTTCCCTACTTCGTCTGGCGAACGGCCTATTACGGCGAGTGGTACCCGAACACCTACTACGCCAAGTCGGGCAATCTCTCGTATTTCAGCCAGGGCAGTCGCTATCTCGTGATCACGCTCTTCGCGGCAAGCGCCTTCGTCGCCGCGCCCCTGGCCATCACGGGAGCCGTGCGAAGGTGGAAGCTGCCCGCCGGGCGCTTTTACCTGATCGCACTTTTTTCCTTCTGCCTCTACGCGATGAAGATCGGCGGCGACTTCATGTTGGGGCGCATTCTGATCACGCTCTTGCCCCTGACTTTTCTCTTCGCCGAAGTCGGCTTGCGTGAGCTCTGCCACGAGCCGACGCGGCTCACCCGATGGATTTCGGCCGTCGCCCTCGCCGGATTCTTCCTCGCCGCGATTCCAGTACGGATCATCGCCGACGGAGAGAAGTTCGCATGGGTTTCCGACGAGAGGAGCTTTTATCCCCTCGGCGAGCTCTCCGAACGGGGGGTTTCACGCCAGTACCGGACGCGCGCTCGCGACCTGAGAAACCACGTGCTCGACCGAGGGCTCGATCCACTGCTCGGTGCGGGCAACGTCGGCATCGTCGGGTATCTTTCCGGCATTCGCATCACCGATCTGCTCGCGTTGACCGATCGCGAAGTGGCTCGCATGCCGATTCGAACGCGCTCGCGACCGGGTCACGAAAAGGTCGCGCGCGGGGCCTTCCTGATCCATCGCGCGGCCGACCTGAGTGACGACCCGATCTTTCCTCCTCCCTATTCCCGGCTGAGCCGAGCCACGATCGGCAGCTCTACTTTCTTTCTCACGGGTTACTCCCCCGAGCTCCTCGGGCCCCTGTCTGGCGACTCCCGGGTCAAGGTTCCCAATCTGAGGGCTGAGCTTCGGAAGTTCAGTCGGGAGCAACACGGGGGACCCCGCGTGGACCGGCATCGCAACCAATGTGACGCTTGGTTCTTCGACACCTATTTCTTCCGGCACAACGACGCACCCCGCCTCGAAAAGAGCTTTTTGGCGCAGCTGTCACGTCGCCAACCCGAACTGGGGGACGCCGTCGAGCTCCTGTTGCCTTCGAGGCCGTCCGGGCGGTTCCGCTCAGAGCGGGTCTTCGATTTCAGTTCCCCCGAAGACCTCGCGGAACAGAGCGGCGAGATCGTGAGCGCTCCCACGACCGGACTCGTTCCCGACCAAGGCTTCGTGCACGGTCAGGACGGACCATTTTTGAACACCTATCACCCGGAGCTCGGCGACCGGGCGAGGGGGCAGATCCTCACTCGACCGTTCGAGCTTCGAGGAGACGCCCTGAGCGTCGACGTCGGGGGCGGGATGGCAGGCGTCGCTGTGGAGCTCGTGGTGGACGGGCGTGTGGTGCGGAACGCCGTCGGCTGCAACGCGGAGATGTTGGGGCGCAAGGTGTGGTCCCTCGAGGGTCTCCAAGGCAAAACTGCTCGCTTGCGCATCGCGGACCGCACGCGCGCCGGCTGGGGGCACATCCTCGCTGACACCGTGCAACTCTGGCATCGGACGTGATCACGAGGCTGCGGTTTTCGCCTGCTTGGCTTCGGCGCGCTGCACGAATCGCCGCTCTAGTTGCGCGTTTGATCGCGACAAACGGTAAACGCGTGTCGCTCTTGAGGATGACACCGAAGGCAGGCGCAGCGGGCGTCAGAAACGAATCGCCCCGCGCACGTCCGGATCGGTCGCCTCGGTGAGCACGTCGATGGCCTGCCGCAGATCGTCCGATTCGGTTTCCGGGAGACGGACCAAGAACCGCACGTACAGATCACCCACCCGATCGCCCCGAGCGACGCCCTTGCCTCGGAGGCGAGCCACCTGGCCACTCTGCGCGTGCTTCGGCACGGAGAGCAGCACGTCACCCGTCGGGGTGGGCACCTCGACCTTCGCGCCTCGGTAGGACTCAGCTGCGGTAATCGGCAAGTCGAGGTAAAGATCGAGCCCTTCGCGATCGAAGTAGGGGTGCGATCGCACGCGGATCGTGAGCACCAGATCGCCGTGGGGGCCTCCGAAGTTTCCGGAGCCACCGTGACCGGGGACACGCACTTTGTCCCCGTCGGCCGCTCCCGGGGGAACGCGCACTTTCACGTCTTTGGTGCCATCTTGGATGCTCAGCGTCAGGGTGGCCCCACGAATGGCCGAGGTGAAATCCACCGTGACTTCGCTATGCACCTCGGAGCCTTTGCGGGGCGCTCGACGACGAGAGCTCCTGGCCCCGAACAGATCCCCGAACAGATCCCCGATGCCACCGGGCGCCTGCCCGCCTCCGAAGAGATCGTCGAGGTTCACGCCACCGCCTAAGCCGCCGGCGCGTCGCCTGTAGGCACGCGCGGCTTCGGGATTGAAACCCTCACGGAGCGCGTCCTCTCCGAACTCGTCGTAGAGCCGCCGCTGCTTCGGATCACTCAGTACGTGGTAGGCGCGGTTGACCGCCTTGAAGTGTTCCTCGGTCTTCGCATCACCGGGATTTCGATCGGGATGGAGCTTGGCAGCCAGCTTGCGGTACGCCTTGCGCACGTCCTCGCCGCTCGCGTCTCGGGACACCCCGAGCTCCTGGTAAAAGTCGCGCGCCATTTTCCGAGCGAAATTAGATACGGCCTGTTGGCCCGGCAAGCTGCCCCTGCATCGGCGTGGACCGCACCACCAGTGAATCGACGTCATCTCCCGGGAGCGCGCCGGTGAAATCAGCGCTGAAACGAATCCCCTCGAAGCCGTTGTAGTGGAGCAACGCCTCGAGCTCTCGCGGGAACCACTGGCGGTGCACAAGGGGAACACGCACCGCCTCGTTTCCCCCTTGGGGTCGGAGCTCGCTCTCGATCAGTAGCGTTTGGCGCATTGGATCGTATTCGAAGCGCTCCGCTTGCTGGGTCCAACGCTTCGTCTTCGGATGCACGAAACGTGGGGCACGGTGCCACTCCTCGGGGTCGGCACCCAAGTCGTCGGGGTGCGGCACCGACACGTCGAAGACGAACTCACCCTCGGGCTCGAGGTGCTCCCTCACCCGGGCGAGAAAGCGCTCCGCGTCCTGTCGCGAGTCCAGGTGGAGAAAAACGTTGAACGGCGCTACGACGAGCGGGAAACGACGCCCAAGACGCACTCGGCGCATGTCACCTGCACGAACCGATAGGCGCTCGCGAACGGCTCGAGGCGCCCGCTCGACCTTTTGCGTGAGCCGATCGAGCATATTTTGGCTCGCGTCCACGCCGACCACTTCGAAGCCCGCGCGAGCAAGCGCCAGGGCGACGCGGCCCGAGCCCACCCCGTATTCGAGCACCGGTCCGCCCACGGCGCGCGCCCGGTCCACGTAGTACCGCACGTCGTCCCGGCGACGGCGGTAGGTCGCGTCATAGAGCTCCGCGTCGTCGTACAGGGCGAGCAGCCCCGGACGCGGGGACGCCACCTCAGACCCGAGCCTGAACTTCGGCGATGTACTCTTGGACGACGTCGTTGGTGTCGCGGTGGAAGTGCACCTTCGCCTTGGCGATCTCGCGCAGGCTGATGACCGCCGCCTTGTTCTTGGAGTCGACCAGAGCGCCGGAGCCTTTCATGAGCTGGCGGGTGCGATGCGCGGCAAGCACCACCAGGGCAAACCGGTTCTCTTCTTGTTCCAAGCAGTCTTCGACAGTAACGCGGGCCATGTTGTTTCGTCCTCGGCACGGCGCAGGACGCCGCGGTGGGGCCGGTGAAGCTACCCGGCCGAGGCACCCCGTGCAAGGCGGGAAAAACCGCGCCGGGGCGCCCGCCTGCCGCCGGGGAAACCTATTGAAGTCGTACGGCTCGGGCGTTCTTGTCGGTAAGGACGGAGCCCAACTGCTTGGGTGAACAGTCCTCAGACTGATAATTCGTCCAGGTCCGAGGTGCCCCTCGCATTTTCACGAAAGTTTCGAAAACCCCGGCAAAGATCGGGCGCATCCGGGCCCTCCGGGTACCTCTCCCCGAGGTAGTGGCAAGACGGACTTGGTTGACAACCTGAATCAGCGCGCCATTTTGCCGGGGCTTTTCATCCGGAAATCACCGTGAGCAAGTCCCTAGTTATCGTCGAGTCACCCGCCAAGGCCCGCACCATCGCGGGATTTTTGGGCTCGGGCTTCATGGTCGAGTCCTCGATCGGACACATTCGGGACTTGCCTCGCTCCGCGAGCGACATTCCTGCCAACCTGAAGAAGGAGCCGTGGGCGCGTCTCGGCGTCGACATCGAGAACGGATTCAAGCCGCTGTACATCATCGACTCCGACAAGAAGGACCACATCAAGAAGCTCAAGCAGCTGCTCGGTGAAGCCGACCAGCTGCTGCTCGCGACGGATGAAGATCGCGAAGGAGAGAGCATCGCCTGGCACCTGCTCGAGGTGCTCAAGCCGCGGGTGCCGGTCAAGCGCATGGTGTTCCACGAGATCACCGAGCGTGCGATCCAGCAGGCCATCGAGTCCCCCCGCGAAGTGGACCGGCGACTCGTCGACGCACAGGAAGCGCGGCGAATCCTCGATCGCCTCTATGGCTACGAGGTCTCCCCCGTTCTCTGGAAGAAGGTGATGCCGCGCCTGAGCGCGGGGCGCGTGCAGAGCGTCGCCACCCGCATCGTCGTCGAGCGCGAGCGCGAGCGTATGGCGTTCGTGGCGGCGAGCTATTGGGACATCGAAGCCACGTTCCTCGCCCCCGAAGGCGACCGTCCACCGGGGACACCCGACAAGTTCGAAGCCACCCTCGTCGGCGTCGACGGCAAACGCGTCGCCTCCGGCAAGGATTTCGACGACAAGGGCAAGCTCACGAAGCCCGATCTGCTCCAGCTGGGCGAGGCCGAGGCGCGCGCCCTGAGCGAAGCGCTCGACGGCAAGACGGCCACCGTCCTCAGCGTCGAGCGCAAGCCAAACAAGCGCAGTCCCGCCGCACCCTTCATGACCTCGACGCTGCAGCAAGAAGCCGGCAGGAAGCTGCGCTTCTCGTCCTCGCGCACGATGCGCGCTGCTCAGCGTCTCTATGAAAACGGCTACATCACCTACATGCGTACCGACAGCACGACGCTGAGCGAGACGGCAGTCTCGGCGGCGCGCAAGCTGATCCAGCACATGTACGGGGCGGAGTACCTGCCCGCGAGCCCGCGCCTCTACAAAAAGAAGGTGAAGAACGCCCAAGAGGCGCACGAAGCGATCCGCCCAGCCGGCGACGTCTTCAAGCACCCCGACGAGGTGGCGAAGGCGGTGCCGCACGACGAGGCGAGGATCTACGAGCTGGTCTGGAAGCGCACCATCGCCTCCCAGATGCAGGACGCGCGGGGCGAGAGCGTCCTGGTGCGCATGACCGCGCAGGCGGGCGATCGCGAGGCGGAGTTCTCGGTCCGCGGCAACAGCATCGTCTTCCCCGGGTTCCTGCGCGCTTACGTGGAGGGCAGTGACGACCCGACTGCGGAGCTCGAGAACCGCGAGAAGCCACTGCCGCCGATGAAGGAAGGCGACCGGCTCGAGTCGAAAGCGTTCGAGCCGCGCGGTCACGAGACGATGCCCCCCGCTCGTTTCACCGAAGCGTCGCTCGTGCGGCGGCTGGAAGAGCTCGGCGTCGGTCGTCCGTCGACGTACGCTTCGATCATCAGCACCGTGCAAGATCGCGGCTACGTCTGGAAACGCGGCACGGCGCTGGTGCCGTCGTACCGCGCATTCGCGGTGATCACGCTGCTCGAGCAGCACTTCGGCGACCTGGTGGACTACGCCTTCACCGCCCGCATGGAGGACGAGCTCGACTCGATCGCCAACGGCGATCAGGAGTCAGTGCCCTGGCTCAGCTCCTTCTACTTCGGCAAGCACACCAAGGAAGGGTCGAACGGGGGCAATGGTTCGGAAGCAGGACCGCTCGACTTGGGCCTGCACGACTTGGTGGCGACGCAGCTCGGCGAGATCGACGCGCGCGCCATCAACTCGCTCCCCATCGGAAAAGACGACCAAGGTCGCGACATCGTGGTGCGCGTGGGCCGCTACGGTGCCTACCTGCAGCGCGGGGAGGACAACGCGAGCGTCCCCGACGACATCGCGCCCGACGAGATGACCCTGGAGAAAGCCATCGAGCTTCTCTCCGCCCCGAATGGGGACCGGGAGCTCGGTACCGATCCCGAGACGGGCCTGCCGGTCATCGTTCGAACGGGTCGCTTCGGCGCCTACGTGCAGCTCGGGGAGCTCGAAAAGGGGAGCAAGGAGAAGCCCAAAACCTCGAGCCTCCTGAAGAGCCAAGCCCCCGACACGATCACCCTCGATGAGGCTCTGCGCCTGCTCGCCCTGCCGCGCGTGGTCGGAACCGATCCGAAGGACGACAAGGAAATCACGGCGCAGCTCGGCCGGTATGGCCCCTACATCACCAAGGGGACCGACAGCCGCAGCCTGGAAGTCGAGGAGCAGGTCTTCACGGTCACTCTGGACGAGGCCCTCGCCCTGTTTGCACAGCCTCGAACGCGGGGCGGGCGAAAGGCGGCGGAGCCTCTGCGCGAGCTCGGCAAGGACCCGAACTCCGGTGGCGAGATCACGCTGAGGGAGGGACGCTTCGGGCCTTACGTGACCGACGGCGAAACCAACGCCTCGCTCCGCAAGGAAGACGATCCGAAAACGATCACTCCCGAGCGCGCCCACGAGCTCCTTCAACTGCGCCGCGAGCGCGGTCCCGCGAAGAAAAAGAAAGCTTCGAAGAAGGCTCCCTCCTCGAAGAAGGCACCGGCGTCCTCCAAAAAGGCGGCCTCCAAGAAGGCCGCGAAGAAGGCACCGGCGGCCTCCAAGAAGGCGGCCTCCAAGAAGACCGTCAAGAAGAAGGCTTCGAAGAAGGCTCCTTCCTCGAAGAAGCCCAGCTCCAAGAAGAAGGCGAGCAAGAAGTCTCCGGCCGCCGAGTAGGGCGCCTTCGCCAGCCAACCCGCTGGCGAAGCTAGGCGGCCAACGCACGCCCCCGGGACCCCCCGGCCAGACCGTGGCTCGACCCTTCAGAAATCGCGGGAAATGTCGCCACCAATGATGCCAAACCCGTATCATTTCGCCCGTCGCCTGGCTTGGGCGCGACTTTCAGGGAGAGGGTTTGCATGAAACATTGGGCGCGTTGGGTGATTGTGAGTTCCCTGTGTGGAATGACGGCAATGGCGGTGGCGTGCGGTGCCGACGTCGACGAGGATGGTGACGGCGGCGGCACTGGGGGCTCCGAAACGGGCGGCGCCGGAGGTGAGACAGGGGGCGCTGCGAGCGGAGGCTCGACGATGGGCGGAGGCGGAGGCGAAGGCGGCGCACTCGCGGGCGGCGCCGGAGGCGAGGGCGGTGCGGTGAGCTGCCCGATGGCGGAACCCTCGACCGACGCCGACTGCGCCGGTTTCGAAGACCTGTTCTGCGAGTACGGCGCCACCGGGTGCGACTGCGCCTCGAGCGGTGTCAACGAGGGCGTGTGGACCTGCGAGGCAACTTCTCTCTGTCCCGCGAGTGAGCCCACCACGGGCGACGACTGCGCCACTCGAGTCACTTGCCCCTACGGAAGCACCGCTTGCCGCTGCCAAGGAGGCATGAATCCTCAGTGGCAGTGCAGCGCGCGAAATAACCCCTGAACGGCGGGGCGGGCGGTTTGGATCCCGGTACGGAGTGAGGGTGTCGGGACCCGAACCGTCGAAGCGCGAGCCCGTTCGACCCGGGCGGGGGTCAGGGTTTCGGCAGGAGGTGCCGCGAGCACTCCCCGGGATTGCAGGTGTCGCGAGCGCAGTCCTCGAAGCGCTCGCGCACCTTGGGCTGAAGCGCTGAGAGCCCGCGCTCGCAGAACGAGCGGGTGATCTCGGCGGCCTCGAGCTCACGACGGCACGCCTCGAATCGTTCGGCACAAAATCGACGGGCCGCGTCGTCCACGCAGGCACGCCCGACGGCTGACTTCAGGCACTCGCGGGCCGCGTCGGGGCGGCAGTCCTCATCCGCAGAGCAGTCGATGAGCGCCTGAGCTACCGCGCCCTTGAAGATACGCTCGGTGCTCGTGCACAGAAGGGCGAGGGGGCAGGAGGGCTCGAGAGCGCTGCAATCGAGGTTTTCTGGCGTCGAGTCGTCGCACGGAGGAGCTGGGGGCTTCTCGATGCCGTCCTCTCGTGGAGCCTCCTCCACGACATCCTCCGACTCAGCCTCCTCGCTCTCCTCGTCGGCGTCGTCTTCGTCGATTTCGGGCTCCCCGTCGTCCTCCACGCCGTGGGCTGCGCCGCCCGCTCCCCCGTCGGGCGGGACCTCCCCTACCGGAGCCTCCGCTTTCCTCTCCTCGTGGGGCCTCTCCTCCTTCGGCTTCGGTTCGTCGACTCCTCCGAGCGGGACGGACGACGGCGTCGTCGGGCCGCACGCGCCCGAGGCGAGCAGCGGCAAGGCGACCACGAACGTAGCGAGCACGGCACGACCCCACCTCATCGAATTCGAGCATACAGCGATAGCCGGTGGGCAGTGATCCCATCGAGGGACCGCGGCAGATGCTTCAGGGAGCCCCGGGGAGCGCCCCTGATTCGACCAGCCACTCGACAGCGAGCGGGAACGGGCCAAACCCGGCCGGCGCGTTGATGTGGCCGGCGCGAGACAGGATGCGGCAAGGCAGCCCCACCCCCGAAGCGAACTCCTGCACCTCGTCGTCTCCCGCGTAGTCGTCGTCGTCGCTTCCGATCACCAAGCTCTTGGAAGCGATGGGCGCCCACGCCGCGCGGGACTGCGGCGGCGGCAGGAACGATTGGATCGGCTCGAACAGGGAGTATGGCGAAGGAGGAGCGACCAGAAGCGCACCGCGCACCCCGTCGGTACCGTGGTCCTTGAGGTAGTGGTCGACCGCCCAACAGCCCAGCGAGTGCGCGACGAAGGTGATCGGGGAGGCGCTCTGGCCAACGATCTCGAAGAGCTCTCGGACCCACACCCCGCGCACCGGCTCGAGGGGGTTCGACAGCTCGGGAAACAGCGCGGGCTGTCGCCGACTCCGCAGCTCGTCCAGAAGCCAGTGTTGCCAGTGCCCGGGGCCGGAGCCGTCGTATCCGTGAACCAAGACGATCATGTCTGGCTTCAGGATAGCAGCCTCTTGTTTCGGAAAGACCGCCTGACGTGGCTGAGCGACGGGATGATGCCCGAGATGGACGGCATCGAGCTCACGACCGCTCTCCGATCCGACCCGGAGCTGAGCTCGCTCCCCGTGGGTTCTCCTGACCGCCCGCGTGGGCCAAGAGGCCACTGTCGACGCCCTCCGACGAACAATACTCGATCACCGATCGCGGAGATAACGGCGCCATCGCGACCATCGTCGACAGCTCCGATACCGACGCTTCGAGCGCGGTCGTCAAGCGCACGGCCCTCGCCTCGATGGCCTGGGAAGGTCTGATAGTCCTGCCCAGTGGCGTCGTGGTCGGTGGAGACGAGCTTCGTCCGGGCTCGGGTGGGGCCGACCGCGACGGCGGCGCGATGTTCAAGTTCATCCCGACCACGCTGCGCACGACAGCCGAGCCCATCGCATCGCTGAGCCGATCACCCCTCGTCGCCGGTCAGAACTATGCTCTCCGGGTTCGCCACGCGAGTCATCGCCAACAGCGCCGACCAAGGCGAATTCTGGCCGTACGGAGCCAGCGATCCGGACTACCTCGTGTTCTGTATCGAGGGCGGTCGCGAGGAAATCGACGGGGCAGGCACCCTGAACCCTCGGTGCAAGCGGTTGATCTCGACACCGGCGACGTGAAAACGATTCTGCGCGGCGTGCAGGGATGCGACGGCCTGCGCGTTACCCCCTGGGGCACGTTGGTCGCGACCGAGGAGTTTGCCGGAACGAACGGCGGACTCTACGAGATCCTCTGGGATCCGAGCAGCACCGAGCAGTACTCGATCACCGAGCGCGGCGACGACGGCGCCGCAGAAGGTCTCGAAAACCGGATGCGCGATGGCGAGCTGCAGGGAGACTACGGCTTCACGGATTTTGCGCTGACGAATCGCTGGAAGAACCTGTTCGTGGATCGGACGGAGGCAGTCGCGAAGATCAGCGACGACGAAATCAGCGCCTACGTCGCGCACGACAACTACGCCCCGCTCCGCGAGCGCATGCAGAAGAACGAGGCGCGCGGTCAGTCGGGCCCTGACGCCCACCGGGACGTCCCCGGGAGCCGCCCCTGCAGGACCAAGTGCACCGCGCCGACACCTGACGGCAGCGCCACCAAGGGAACCGCCCAATACTCGATCCTTCGCGTTCCTTCGCTCAAGCCAGCAGCCAACAGGAGCACGAGGGTGGCGCCCAACGCAAAGAGCGCCCACGCCACGATCGGGCGTCGGCTCGGCGCCAGAGCGGACCCGGCCCAAACCCAGACGAAGGCTCCGGCGCCCGTCATCAAAGCGCCGAGGTAGATGAATCCACCCCGCCCAAACCAAGAACCCTCGCGGTCCAGAGCAAAACCGAGCCAGGCCGTTGCGAAAAAGGGCAAGAACGAGATGACACTGAGCAGCATTGGCAGAAAAAGCCAACGCAGCACCGCCATGCCGGGTTCAACCGTGAATGCCTTTTGCGGCTCGCTCGACGGCGACTTCGGGGTCGCTTCGGTCGGTGGGGCGTAGGGATTGGTGTCCATCGGGCGCGCGTTTGGGGGTCAAAGCGAGGGCTCCGCGGCGAGGAGCACCAGCGTGGCCACGCGATCTGGACTCCGTCCACCTCGGTGGACTCCGTCCACTTCGCGTCGAACCCCCGGGTGGGTCGCTATTCCGAGGTTGCCTCCACAACGAGGCGCAGGGATTCACTCGGCGCTTTCGCGCCGTCCACGCTTCGCGCGGAAACCCGGCCGCCTGGGCTGGGTTTTCTCGTTGCGGAGGCGGAGGGATTCGAACCCCCGGTAGGTTGCCCTACGGCGGTTTTCAAAACCGCTGCCTTCGACCACTCGGCCACGCCTCCGCGCGCGGTTCTGCCGGCCCGGGCCTCACTCGTCAAGGCTCTGGCGGTACGTCGCCCGGAGACGCGTCTCGCTCGCCCCGGAGCCGCTTCAGGACGGGACTCCCTCTCAACTTCCTCGTGCAGACCCCGCTCGCCCTGAGGCGAGCCCAGCTCTCCGCGAAGACGCCGGGGGGCCGCGGTCTCCCGAGAAGCACAGAGAAAGACGCGGGCGCGCATGGTCGAATTCGTCATCGCAATTCTCGCAGCCACGACCCTGCTGCTCGTGGTGCTCGGCTTCGCCGAAGCCATCGCCCACCGGCGCAATCTGAGCGCCATACCGGTGCGCGTCCACGTCAACGGCACGCGTGGCAAGTCCAGCGTAACCCGGCTCATCGCCGCTGGCCTGCGCGCGGGCGGCATGCGCACCTGCGCCAAGACCACCGGCACCCTACCCCGTCTACTTCATCCGGACGGCGCCGAGGAACCGATCTACCGCGTCGGACGACCCAACGTCATCGAGCAGGTGGACGTGGTGCGTCGTGCGCGTTCGTTCGGTGCTCAGGCGCTGGTGATGGAGTGCATGGCACTCGAGCCCTTCCTGCAGTGGATCAGCGCAAAGCAGCTGGTGCGCCCCACTCATGGGCTCATCACCAACGTGCGCGCCGATCATCTCGAGGTGATGGGGCCGACACCCGAGCACGTGGCCTACGCCTTGGCAGGCAGCATCCCCTACGGCTCCCGACTGTACACCGCCGAAATGACGTACGGGGAGCTCCTGCGGCACGCCAGCCTCCACCGCAAGAGCGAGATGGTCAGCGTCTCCCGCGACGAGATCGAGGCGGTTCCTGAAGAAGAGCTCAAGCGTTTCCGCTATATCGAACACCCGGACAACGTCGCGCTCGCCCTCAAGGTCTGCGAGGACTTGGGCGTGCCTCGCGAGGTAGCTCTCGCCGGAATGCGCCGCTCGAAGCCCGATCCGGGTGCGCTCACCGTCGATGAGGCCCGGGTCTGCGGCACCTGCATCACCTTCGTCAACGGCTTCGCCGCCAACGACCCGGAGTCGACCGAGCAGATCTGGCACATGGCGCTCGCGGCGTGCCCGGAAGGCGCCAAGCGCATCATCGTGATGAACTGCCGCGTCGACCGGGTCGATCGCTCGGTGCAGCTCGGGGAGGCGATCGCGAACTGGCCGCGCGCCGACCACGTCGTCCTGGTGGGCAGCGGTACCAGCCTGTTCGCGCGCGCGGCGGTACGCGCCGGCCTCGAGCCGACGATGCTGGTGACGGC
>JBNKGC010000165.1:0-13654 GCA_050289625.1 Polyangiaceae bacterium
TTCGGAAATCACCAGTACTCGCGACGCCCCCGCGTCGATTCGCTCGAAGAGTTCCGCGCGCTCCCGCGGGCTCGAGAGATCCACACGAACGCGTTCGAGCGCGCAGCGCGGTCGCTCTCCGGCCAGCACCCGCTCCTTTTCGTCAAGCAAGGCCGGCAGATCGGCCTCGATCCACTGGAGATCCGGCGGCAACGCGAGGCGATACGGGCGAGTGTCGAAACCCGCAGCGAGATTGACGACACACGTGCATCCCTCCCGAAGCGAAGCCATGACCAGGTCGTCGATCACCTTCGTTCGGGCGATGACCGGCCAGCCATTTTGCGTCCCTCCGGGGTGGTTCAGCGCGCGCGCCATCTCCTCGCCGCGAGCTCCGGCGAGACGAGCGGCATACGGGTCGTGGAAAAGCGCATCGGGGCGAGCCGATTCCCGCGCTCGATAAACGGCGACCCAGCGGGCAGTATCGGACACGTTGCTGATCAGCGGAGCGGTCATGGCTGCCTCATTCCGAAAAAGACAAACACCGTACGCGCGGGAAGCGCGAAGGCATTTCCCGAGCGCGTCAATATTACCCGGGTAAAACCACTCGTCAATATTACCCGGGTACAATCTCTCAGCGACCGAAACGGATCACCGCTCGAGCAGCGCCAGGAGCTCCGGCGTGCTGAGCTTCCCGGCGCGCTCCCCCCCTTCGAGAAGATCCGCCGAGAGGCGGCGTTTGTGCTCGTGCAGATCCACGATGCGCTCCTCGATGGAGTCTTTCGTGATCAACCGGTAGACCGTCACGGGCCGCTCCTGCCCGATGCGATGGGCCCGGTCGGTGGCCTGCGCTTCGGCAGCAGGGTTCCACCACGGATCGAGGTGGATCACGTAGTCGGCCTCGGTGAGATTCAGCCCAAAGCCTCCTGCCTTGAGGCTGATCAAAAAGAGCGGCGCGCTTCCCTGTTGAAAGGCGTCCACGCGACTCTGCCGCTCCGCCTTGGGCGTCGAACCGTCGAGGTATTCGTAGGCGAGCCCTTGCTCGTCCAAGCGCTCCCGCACCAAGGCCAGAAAGTCCACGAACTGGCTGAACACGAGTGCCCGGTGCCGGCCCTCGGCGAGTTCCAGCGCGAGCTCGAGGAAGGTTTCGAGTTTGGAGCCGGCGCTTCCCGAGTTCGGAAACACGAGGCTCGGGTGACAGCAAAAGCGCCGGAGCCGGGTGATCTCCGCCAGGATCTCGAGCTTGTGACTGCGCTTGCCGTGGACGGTCCGGAGCTTGTCGTGCACCTGCCGACGCAATGCCGCGTAGAGGAGCTCTTCTTCGTCGGAAAGCTGAACCTTCTTCTGAATCGTGGTGAGCGGCGGCAGCTCGGAGAGCACCTGGCTCTTGTTTCGCCGCAGGACGTAGGGGGCCACGATGCCGCGCAAGGCTCGGCCGCGCTCGGTGTCTTCCTCCCGCTCGACGGGTTTGACGAACCGGCGCTCGAACGCCTTCCAAGGGCCGAGCAGCGCGGGGTTCAGGAAGTGAAAGATGCTCCACAGATCGCCAAGGTGGTTCTCCACCGGGGTTCCCGTGGCAGCGATGCGATGGGCGGCGCGCAGACGGTGCGCGGCCTGCGCGCGGCGTGACGCGGGGTTTTTTATGAACTGAGCCTCGTCGAGCACCACCGTCGACCAATCCACCTCGGAAAGCGTCTCGGCGTCCTGCTGAAGCAACGTGTAGCTGCACACGACGAGCGGATGCCGTCCCGAGGTGGCACTCAGATCCGCGAGCACAGCCGCCCGCTGTGCCCCCACGTACTCCCGAACGGACAACACCGGCGTGAAACGCCGTGCCTCGAGGACCCAGTTCGTGCACACCGAGGTGGGTGCCACCACCAAAACGGGCCCCTCGGTCGCGTACCGCACGAGCAGCGCCAAGATCTGCACGGTCTTTCCGAGGCCCATGTCGTCGGCGAGACAGGCTCCGAGACGGAGCTCGCCCAGCGCTGCAAGCCAACGATAGCCCTCGAGTTGATAGGGTCTGAGCTCACCCCGAAGCTCTGGAGGCGGACCGAAGTGTTTCGCCTTCACCTCGTCCACACGCTCGAGCCAGTCCCGCACCGAGGCATCCAGGACGAACCCCGCGTCGTCTTCCGAGAGGGTACGCAGAGAAAACAACGCGCTTTCGTGCAAACGCAGCGCTCCCGCCGCTCCTCCCGTCCTCTCCCCCGTGAGCAGGGCCGCCATCACCCGGCGCACGCGATTCTCCACCTCGAGGTAGTCGCCGTTCGGAAGCCTCAAATACCTCCCCCGAGCCACTGACGGCAGCGTGGACAGCTCTGCCAGCGACAGCTGGGTGAGCGCGTCGATGTGGACTCCGCCCGTCGCGAGATACCAGCCCTTCGCGCGGCGGAGACTCCCGTGCAAGGTCGCCCCGGAAACCGTGCCCCGAACGCGTATAGCCCGCCCCTCGGGCCACTCGAGCTCGTGCGGCTCCTCGACATCCCGCAGCTCCACGAGAAGATCGAGAAGCTCCTCGTGGCCAAGCACCCAACTCTCGCGACTCTCCCCGACGAGTCGCGTGTCCTCTTCCTCGTCTCGGTTTGCGAGGATTCGACAAGCCGCTGCGAGCCTTGCCACGCGCTCGCGCTCCTCGTCGAAGTTGCGCTCGGCGCGCACTTTCCGCCCGCCGGACACCTGCGACAAGAGTGGTGGCCCCGCGCCAGCAGCGAAAAAGCGACCACCGACTCCAAAGGGGCGCACCCCGATCTCGACGAGCCAGGCGCCCGCGTGGAAAGTGAACCGCACGCACGGCGTGCTGTCGGCATTTTCGCACGCCTCAGCTCCGAAGTGCGGACTGCGCACTTCGATCGTCTGGGAAAGCTTGCTCAAGACCGCCAGCGCTTCACCTTGGCTCTCTCGCGGCACGCGCAGATCGCGGGGCAGCGTGTCGATCACCCGTTGCATCGCAGCCGTCACACGGTAGACGACCAGGCGCTTTTCCTCCTCCACGACGACGTTCACGCCGAGCCCCGCTCCCGGCGGTTCGACCCGGATGCAAAGGTCGCCGCGGTCATCGAAGGCTTCCACTCGGCATTCGCCGCGCTCGACCGAGAGCGGACGGCTCCCCCCGCCGCTGCGAACGCGCGGATGTCCGATCAGCACCTCGAAGGCTTCCACCGGGAGCTCCAGTCGACCGGCCTCGGTCAACCGCGCGAAGTGGATCACGGCGGCATCCTCAGGGGGCAGCTCCCCCGATCGAACGCTGAGCTCCTCCAAGTCGACTCGGCGCCCAGCCGTCCACCCGCGGATGCCGTCGTACTCGGAGAGCCCCGGTCGGCTGAACGAGGCGTCCACCGTGCTCACGAACCATTCGACTCGTAGGCGGTGCACGGGGGCCTCGTCGATGCGATCGGAGAGCGCCTCGAGCGCCTCCAGAGAGCGCTCCCACTGCTCCTTGCGACGGATCAAATCCCGCAAGACGACTTCCCCCGGACGCACGGCAAGCCGCGGCAGCCGCAGGCGAATTCGTTCCGGCTCCCACTGGGACTCGAACTGCTTTTCGCTGAGGCCCCGAGCGAGGAGTAGCGCCTGCCGTCCCATCCACGCAAAGTCACGAGCGAGCCAGCGGATCCCCTCGTGAACGAGTCGCTGGCTCCATGCGGCGCGCACCCCTTCGGCTTCCGAATGGGCATGAACGGTGATCCCCAGAAGGAGAAGCTCCCAAGGACTCACGTCCGACGGAAGCTGATAGACGTCGATGCGCCTCGATCGAACCTCGGGTTCACTCGAGTAGCGCTCGAGGGTTCGCCACGCCTTCGCGGCACCGGGGGCCGCTGTCTTCGCCGTGGAACCGACTAGTCCCTTTGCGAGCGCTCGAGCCTCCTCGGAGGTGCGGCGCCTCAAAAGGAGGGCCAGGAGTGGCGCCACCACCCCACAGCGTGGAAACCCTCCGCGCCTCGAGCGAGGCCTGACCGGTTGAAGTCCGCCCGCCTCCGCGCTGCCCACCTGACCGGCCGCAAACGCCAAGCTCTGATCGAGCAGCTGATCGGCCCCCGAAAGATCGTCCTTCAGGCAGTGCGCCGCGGCGAGGAACGCCCAGCGATCGGCCGCCCCCAAGGCCGCCGCATGGCGCTCGACGAGGGCAGGCTGCTCTCGCGCGATGGCGTGCTGCGCCAGGACGAACGCCGCTTCTTCGGCCAGCGTGCGACCACGCGCGGGTGCGTCAGCCACACCAACCCAATCGCGCCGCGACGCCCAGGCGTAGAGGCCCCCGACGGGCGCAAGGGAACGGAGGCTCCATCCCAACACCTCGACGGCGATGCGAGGTGCCTCCTCTCCCCATGTCCGCTCGAACCAGACGGCTTCGAAGGGCTCACAAACCGACTCACGTAGCGCCTCCCATCGCTGTTCCTTCGACAAGCGTTTCGACAGCGACGGGAACGCGCCTTCCTGTAAGGAAAGCGCCACGTCGGCGCGTGAGCGCTCCCCCAGCACGGCGCGGCACGTGACAGCAATGTCGCGGAGAACCCCCTCCTGGTGTGCCTCCCGGAGGACTCTTTGCCGCTTCCGAGGGTTGCACCGGATCCCTGCACGGACCTGCGTGCTCGCCCCGAGCTTCAGTGCGAGTCGCAACGGGCGCACGCCCCGCACGCCCTCGACGAGACCCGCCTCCTCCCACGACTCGAGCAGGGACTCGACTACGCCTTGCGCGCTCGCCTCTCCCCCCGACTCGTTCGTCACCCGTCCCAGGTGAATCGAAAGCGCCTCGACGGCGTCGACGGGCAGACGCTCCTCGGCGGCGATGGCAACGAGGAGTCGCCAAGCGTCCGGCGAAACTTCGACCGGCACTTCGTTCGATCCTTCATCGGGCTCGCGAAAGGCCACCATCGTGCCGATAACAGTTGGGAAAAGCCGTGAAAAGGCGAACCTCAGACGAGGGTGATCCCCACCTTCGGAAGAGCCGGTCACGGGCCATTCGGCCGATTTCCAGCGACGCGCCGTCGACACGCGGGTACCATGCCGCCCATGGTCGAGCTGGAGATTCCAGGCGTCGACACGGAGAGGTGGACACGGATGGGGGGGACCCCCGCAGGCGGCTACTTCCGAGTTGCGCCCGACGTGATCGTGGCTGTACCGCGA
The DNA here is from genome assembly GCA_050289625.1 of Polyangiaceae bacterium. Taxonomy (GTDB): domain Bacteria; phylum Myxococcota_A; class Polyangia; order Polyangiales; family Polyangiaceae; genus NIC37A-2. The sequence continues at coordinate 5,101 of JBNKGC010000165.1, forward strand.
CCGGCGTACCGGCAAACGGAAGCTGCCGCGCGCGCCTCGCTCGAGGAGTTCGATCGCATCGCGAAAAACGTGGGTCGACCCCAGGCCCTCATCATCCTGGTCGACCGCGTCGCGGCCCAGGACGCCGGCAGTCGTCGGCTCTGGTCCGAGCCCGAAACCATGCACTCTCGTACGTCGCTGGCCCTCGTGTGCGGGTCCGCATTGGCGCGTGCGATCGGTTCGTTCTTCATCGGCCTCAATCGACCCCTGGTCCCCACGAAGATGTTCCGAACCTTCGACGAAGCGTTTGCCTGGTCGAAGGACTGCGTGGGTCGCGCCATGGAGGCCGGAGCGCCAACTCCGGTCACGACGGAGGGAACTCGTGGGAGCCTCTGAAGCCTTCGCTTCGGCGACTTTCCGGGTTCGAAACCCTCCGGAGCTCCCCGAACGCGAGCGGAGGGATGAGGGCTATCCCGACCTCAGCGGTACGAGCCTCGAACGGATCACCGAGGTGCTGGTCAGTGTGGCGCGCGGTGACTTCGCCGCCCGCGCCCCGCGTTCGTACTCGGGCGACCCATGGGACGTCCTCGCCTTCCTCGTCAACGCCACCGCGGAAGAAGTCGATCATCTCGTCGAGCAGCGTGAACAGGAACGGGAAGAGCTGCGCCAGGCTAGAGACCAGCTCGTCCAGTCGGAAAAGCTCGCGGCCTTGGGCGAACTTGCGGGGGGCGTCGCTCACGAGCTGAACCAGCCCCTGACGGCCATCGCAGTGCTCACGGAGCTTCTGCTCGCGAATCCAGAAAAGACCATCGCCGAGCAACGGGAGCCATTGGAGCTCATCGCCGTGGCGGCCGGGCGCATGGGGCGAATCGTGTCAGCCATCCGCATGTTCGGCAGACCGGCCCCCCTCCGTCTCGAGCCGACAGACGTGCGAGAGCCCGTCCGGAGCTCTCTAGAGCTGATGCAGCAATCCCTGGACGTGGCGGCGGTCAGAATTCAGCTCGATGTCGACCCCGCGCTGCCTCGAGTCGCCGCCGACTCCGAATGCCTGCAGCAGGTGTTCATCAACCTCCTGTCCAACGCACGCGACGCTTTGGAAGAGGTCGCCGAAGACGCCCCCCGCGCGATCCGAATCTCGATTCGACGCGGCGCCTCGACCGTCGCCGTAGCCGTGGAGGACACGGGACCCGGAGTTCCAAAAGAGGTGGAGAACCGCATCTTCGATCCGTTCTTCACCACCAAGACCGTCGGGCGCGGAACGGGCCTCGGCCTCTCCATCTGCCATGGCATCGTGAGCGAGCACCGTGGGACCTTGCGCTACGGTCGGGGTCCCGGTGGCGGCCCTTGTTTCACCGTGGAGCTCCCTCTCGTAGAACCTCCCACCTCGGCACCATCGACCGAAGAAGAAGAGCGGATCGCGTGAGACCCTTCGTCAAAAGAAAAATCTTGCTCGCCGAGGATGACGGACTCGTCCGCCTCGTGACGGGGCGCGTTCTCGAAGAGTTCGCCGACGAAGTCGTGGAGGTAGCGACGGGAGACGCAGCCCTCGCGGCTCTCTGTCGAGGAACCTTCGATCTCCTGGTGACCGACCTTCGTATGCCGGGAGTGAACGGACTCGACGTCCTGCAAGCCAGCAAGGAATGCAACGAGAACTGCCCCGTCGTGCTGATCAGTGGCTACGCGGACGATGCGATCGCGCGACGAGTCGACGAGCTCGGCGGCACGTTGCTCCACAAGCCTTTCGGAGCCCGCAAGATGCGTGACCTCATCGCGGACCTCCTGGCCGCGCGAACTTGAAAAGGCGTTTCCACATGGAAACAGGCCCTCTACGTCATCACGGATAGTTCACGAAGTCGGTCCTCCGCCGTTGTCGTTGGTGCCGCGCGCAGCCCTGCTCAGCTCAGCCTCGCTGTCCGCGCCAGCGCAGATAGTGATCGGCGAGAACGAGAGCCACCATGGCTTCGGCCATGGGGATGAACCGCGGCAAGAGGCACGGATCGTGGCGCCCCTTGGTGCGGATGGTGGTGGCTTCGCCGCTGCGCGTCACGGTCTCCTGCTCCTGCGGCAAGCTGCTCGTCGGCTTCACGGCGGCGCGCAGCACGATGGGGAGGCCAGAGGAAATGCCGCCCAGCATGCCGCCGTGGCGATTGCTCTTCGTGGTGGTGATGCGCCGGCCGTCGGCCGTCGTCTTGGTGACGAACAGATCGTTGTTCTCGCTACCGCGCAGGGTCGCGCAGCCAAAGCCCACGCCGTACTCGACGCCGAGCACGGCGGGCAGGCTGAACAGCGCCTTGGCCAGATCGGCCTTCAGCTTGTCGAACACGGGTTCGCCGAGCCCCGCCGGAACCCCCCGCGCGACGATCTCCGAGGTGCCACCGATGGAGTCCTGCGCTTTGCGCATCTCCTGAATGAGATCGACCATGCGCGGCGCCACCTCCGGATCCGGACACCGCACGATGTTGGGCTCACCACCCGGAAGCTGTTCGATCTGTTCGAGGGTGACCGTCTCGGGATCCACCTCGGCTGAAAGCTCGCCGATCTGCTTCACGTAGGCGAGCACTTCACCGCCGAAGGCCTGCTTGATGATCTGCTTGGCGACGGCGCCCGCGGCCACTCGCGCCACCGTTTCCCGGGCGCTCGAACGACCGCCACCGCGGTAGTCGCGAAAGCCGTACTTGGCGTCGTAGGTGAAGTCCGCGTGGCCCGGACGATACTTTTCGGCGATGTCCGAGTAGTCGCGACTGCGCTGGTCCGTGTTGCGCACGAGGATGGCCAGGCTCGTTCCCGTCGTCTTGCCTTCGAAGACGCCCGCCAGGAACTCGGGCTCGTCCGCCTCCTGGCGTTGGGTGACCACTTTGCTCTGGCCAGGGCGGCGGCGGGCCAAGTCCACCCGGAGATCGTCCAGAGTCAGGGCGATTCCCGGGGGGCAGCCGTCGATGATGACCACGTTCCCGGGTCCGTGCGACTCCCCCGCGGTGGTGATCCGAAATGCTTGTCCGAAGCTGTTGCCTGCCATGGCGTGTTCCTCGGGCCGTCTACCACCTCACTCGCCGCCGGGCCATGTGCCTTGAACCCGTCAGCGGCTCGAAGGACGATGGAGACATGTCCGAACTGCCGGCTCCGCTCACCCATCTCAGCGAGGAACAACGCCTCTTTCAGGAAGCCGTACTCGGCTATGCCCGCGATCGCATTGCGCCCCACGTCGCGAAGATGGACGAGGAAGCGCACATCGAGCCGGCGATTGTGCGCGGACTGTTCGATCTCGGCGTGATGGGCGTGGAGATCCCCGACGAATTCGGCGGCGCCGGATCGAGCTTCTTCAACGCCATCCTCGCGGTCGAAGCGCTGGCCCGGGTCGATGCCAGCATCTCGGTGTTGGTCGACGTCCAGAACACCCTCGTCGAGAACGCGATCCTCAGGTGGGGTACGGACGAGCAAAAGGCGAAATATTTGCCGAAGCTGGCCACCGAATGGGTCGGCTCGTACGCACTCAGTGAAGCCTCGAGCGGAAGCGACGCCTTCGCGCTGCGCACCCGCGCCGAACGCAAGGGCGACCACTGGGTCCTCGACGGGCGTAAGCTGTGGATCACGAACGCCGCCGAAAGCTCGCTCTTCATCGTCTTCGCGACGATCGACCCCGGGGCCGGCTACAAGGGCATCACCGCCTTCTTGATCGAGCGCGACTTTCCGGGGTTTTCCGTCGGCAAGAAGGAAGACAAGCTCGGCATCCGCGCTTCGAGCACGTGCGAGCTCATCCTGGACGGTGCCGAAGTACCGGAAGAAAACGTGCTCGGCGAGGTGGGCAAAGGCTACAAGATCGCGATCGAAACGCTGAACGAAGGGCGCATTGGCATCGGCGCCCAGATGCTCGGCATCGCCCAGGGCGCGTTCGATCACGCAGCAGCCTACGTGCACGAACGAGTGCAGTTCGGAAAGACCCTCGCGGAGTTCCAGGGCGTCCAGTTTCAAATCGCCCGCATGGCGACCGACATCGAGGCGGCGCGGCTCCTCGTCTACAACGCGGCACGGCTCAAGGACGCGGGTGCAGACTTCCTCACCGAAGCAGCGATGGCCAAGCTGACGGCCTCCGAGGTCGCCGAGCGCACGGCGTCGATGGCGGTCGAGCTGTTTGGCGGCGTCGGCTTCACCCGCGAATATCCGGTCGAGAAGTACTACCGCGACGCGAAGATCGGGAAGATCTACGAGGGGACCAGCAACATGCAGCTCGCGACCATCGCCAAACAGGTGGGCGCGCGCTTCCGCCGGTAAGCGTGCGTTCCACCGATCGGACTGCCCCTCGAGCGCCGCCCCGTGGCGATCCTCCTCTCGAAAGCGAGAAAGCGGCACCTCGCCGTTGCGGGAGGAGGTGTCCCGCGGGGCAAGGGCCCAAAGCAGGTCGTGACCCAGCACAACCCTGCTCAATTTCAGGACTTTTGCGCCGATTCCGACCCGCAGTTGCCATCTGAGAGCTCCTCGGTATCGTCCGTGCCGCCATGTTTGAAGACGGCCTCTTCACCCTTGCCAAGATCGTCGGCACCCTGGTGTTTTGCATGAGCGTCGTTCCGCTGCTCTTCCTGTCTAGCCGGGGCGCGGACAAGTCAGAGCCGGAAGACGTCTTCGACACCGACTAAGGTTTGAACCAAGCGCCACACACCTGGACCAGGCCCCTGGCCCGGACCGGCTGCCAGCGCGCCTCAGCACCGAGCCCGCAGATGTGTCCTCGCCATCGAGCGAAGGAATGCCGACTGCGGGCTGGCTTTTTTGGCGCCCTCCTCGCCCCATGGCGAGTCCGTGGCGTGTTTGCGCTACCGTAGCTAACCTGGCGGTTTCGCTGAGTGGCATGGCGTTTGAACGTTGCCGCCCTTCGCCCTTGCGTCGCACGATCCCTGGTTCGACTGAAACCGAAGAGCGGAATGGCCGTAGAAGAAACGACATTCCGAAGGGAGCAACATCGATGAAGTACGCGACGAGTTGGGCGCTTTCGCTCATTTGCCTAGGCCTGGCAACGACGGGTTGCGACGAAAGCAAAAAGGAGGAGCTCGCCCCGCAGGCGTCCGCCCTGGTCGAGGAAGAGCCCAAAGCGCAGTCGACGACGTACTCCATCGACACCAAGCAGACCCAGGTCGAGTTTCGAATGGACGCCGAGCTCGAGGCGATCACTGGCCGCGCTCCCGAATCGGCAGAGGGCCAACTGCACGTCGACCTCAGCGACCTCACCAAGACGACGGGCCTCGTGAAGGTCGATTTGCTCGATCTCAGCGTCTACCAGAAGAAGCGCGAGAGTGCGGACGACAAATTCGGGGAGGAGGTCAAGAACGAGAAGCAGAACGAGCACATGCGGACCTGGTTCCAGATCTCCGACGACGCTCCTCCCGAAGTGCGCGATCAGAACCGCTACGCCGAGTTCAGCATCGAGAAAGTCGCCGGAGTGAAGAACCCGAACGTGCTCGCGATGTCGGGAGACACGCGCACGGTGACGGCCGACGTCACCGGAGACTTTCGCCTCCACGGGCGGGTCACCCAGCAAACGCTGAAGCTCGAGATCACCTTCACGTTTGCGGAAGGAAAGCCCGCGAGGCTCAGCTTGAAGACGCGGGAGCCGTTCGAAGTCCATCTCGAAAAGCACGACGTGAAACCGCGTTCCACCTTCGACAAGCTGGCGGAAAAGACTCTCGATGCCCTGGGCGCCAAGGTCGCCAAGGTTGCCAAGGTCGACCTCCAGGCGACCGCCATCGCACAGGGATCCGTCGCGAGCGCCAAACCGCAGGCGCCGCCCACCCCCTAGAGCGACAAACGGTTTAAGTTTTGTCGCGACCAAACAAGCAACTGGAGCGCCGATTCGTGCAGCGCGCCGAAGCCGAGCCGGCGAAAACCACCCCCTCGCAAGAGGTGGGGGGCGGTTTTTGCAGGCGCGCGGAAGCCAAACCGATCGGCGCTCGAGACGCGCGGGTCAACGCCGGGTCGCTTCTCGCGTGACGCTGAGCTCGACGCGCCGCCCGTCACGCCGAAGCTCGAGCACCACTTCGGAACCGGCTGCCCCGCTGAGCAGGCGCCGCGCCTTCGTCATGTCGCTCACTCGGACACCACCTACGGCCTCGACGACGTCACCCGCCACGACCCCAGCCCGCTCGGCCTCGCTGCTCGAAGCGACCTGCACCACGACCACGACAACCCCAGCGGGGGTGTCGCGCTCCCCGAGAGTCACCGCCACGCTGCCACGCCAATCTTCCTCGCTTCTCTCGGGTGGTTCGGTGAGGGCAATCTCCACGTCGCGCCGGTCGTCCCCCGGATCGAGCGAGAGCGGCTCGCTCACGCCACGCCCCACGTCGGAAGCGTACGCGCTGACCGACACCTTCCCCGGTTCCACGCCCGCCAGGACGAAGTGTCCCTCGTCGTCCGTCAGGACGATGCCGCGCGGAAGTGCTCCTTGGGGCAGATAGGCCGGAACCATGCCCACGCCCACACGCGCACCGCGGACTGGCTCACCCTGCGCGTCGACGACCCGGCCCTCGATGCGTGCGGGCTCGGCGAGATCCACCGTCTCGACCTCGAAGGATTGGTCGCGGTCAGCGGACACGACGATGTCCCGCTCCGTGCTGCCGTACTCGGGGTGCTCGATGAACAGCTCCGCCCGACCCGGTGCGATGCCGGAAACGGAAAAGGCCCCCGTGTCGTCGGCGAACGCCTGCCGGCGCTCGCCCTCGCTGACAATGGTCACCCGCGCACCCTCGGCCGGCAAGCGTCCACGCACCGCCGTGATGCGTCCGGTCACGGTGACGGCGCGCACCAAGCGAAGCTCACTCACCTCGGGAAGTTCCTCGACCATCTTCGAAAGGCGTGCGAAGCCAGGCACCTCGACGACGATGCGAGCGCGAATGCCGGAAGCATCCTCGATGGTCGCCGTCCCTTCGTCGTCGGTGAACCGGGTCTCGCGCAGGGGTGCATCGGGGTCCAGCGAAGTGACCGTGACGCGCGCCACCGGAAGCGAATTCCCCTCGTCGTCCACCACCCGAAACTCGGCGGGCTCACGAGGCTCGGGAAGCTGAAGATCGAGGGTTTCGGACGGGTCGTCCGACAGCTCGACGCGCTTCCGAAGCACCACGCGTAGCGGATCGTCCGGAGCGGTCACGCTCACGATGATCGCCCGGGGCGCTGCGGAAATGGTGAACGTGCCATCCGTTCGAGTCAGAACCGACCGCTCGAACGCGCCGCGCTCGCCCTCCACCCGGATCTGGGCACCAGCTACGGGGAAGTCTCGCGCGTCGAGCAACCGCCCGTCGACGCGACGCCCGGGTTCGAGCACCAACTCGACTTCGACGCGGCCGCCAGGCGCCAGCTTCACCATCTCGCTGATCGACTCCACGTATTCGGGGTGACGCGCGATCACCCGAAGCTCCCCCGGGCTCACCCCTTCCACTTCGAACTCGCCGTGTGCCCCCGTCGCCCAACCGCCGAGCAGCGAAATGCCGGAGCCGGAGAGGGGGATGGGTGGCACCGGCCCTGGCATCACGCCGAGCTCGCCCGCTGGAATGAGGGCCGCAGGCCCTCCCAGAGCCCACGCGAAGTGCGCCTTCCGCACGCCCGCGCTCTCGGACGAAAGCGCGATCGGCATCCCGAAGACATCCGTCCCAATCACCTCGATGGTTGCTGACTCGACCGGAAAACCCCGGCCATCGACGACGCGGCCGACGACCGTCCCACCGCGCACCAACTCGACCGTCAGCTCCCTCTCGCCCTCCACCCAAGTCGACCGCGGCACGTACCCATCGGCGCGAACCGAGAGATGAGCGCGCGACCAGCCCACGGGGGCGAGCACACCGTGCCCCTCGGGACCCGTGGTGGAAAGCAGGGGAAACGACGACAGACCGGCTTCTGCCAAAACCAGCTCCGCCCCCACGATCGGCTCCTTTTGCGCGTCGACGACCAGCACGTCCAGAGACGACGCCGGTCGCAAAGTCAACGTGAGCTTCGCGTCCCCTGCGTCGGCGAGCTCCCAGCCGTTGATGGGATCGGACGCGCGCCCCCGATCGCGCGCGACGAGGTCGTACCAACCTCGGGAAAGACCCGAGATCGTCACCTGGCCCCCCTCCCCGGTCGCCACTCGTCGTGCGGGCCAAAGCTGGGCCCCGGCAATCAGCACGTCGGCGCCCGCGACGGGAGCGCCCGCCTCGTCCTGCACCGTCACCACGAGAGCCAGCGTGCGCCGCAGGGTGACCTCGAGATCAGCGTTCGTGGTCGTCGTCAGAGGTTCGTAACCACGCGCCGTGATGCGCACGCGGTAGGGCCCGCCGCTCAGCTGACGAAGCGCCAGCACACCGTCCGCATTCGTCTTGCCTCCGGCCGGCAGAGAATCGCGCCCGGTCACCAGGACACTCGCGCCGGAAAGTGGCCCTTGGGAACCGTTCACGGTGACGCGCAGCTCCTCCGCGGGCCCCAGCGCAATTTCGAGACGTCGCCCCGTCTGCAGGTCCACTCGGCGACTCGCGCGCGCCCGCCCGGCCGCGCGCGCTATCACCCAGTATTCACCTCGGGGCACCGCTGCCCGAATCTGCCCGCCTTCATCGGACGCGAGCTC
>JBNKGC010000166.1:0-13548 GCA_050289625.1 Polyangiaceae bacterium
CCGAATTCACTTCGGGCGACGAGGGGGGCGGGTCCGCCCCCCTCAAGAACCAGCCGCGTCGCCGCGTGCGTAGATCGAAGCCACGTAGTTCAGCACGTCGGTGGCGCTTACTTCGTTGTAGCCGAAGTAGCGAATGAGGCGCGCCTTGATGATGTCGATCTTCTCCTGCGTCTCTTTGTCGACCACCGCGCTGACCAGGGTCTTCAGCTTGATGCTGTCCTTCTGATCCTCGAACAGCTTGAGTTCGAGGGCGCGGCGCAGGCGATCGTTCGTCTGCCAGTCGAAGGTCTTGCCCTCGACCGCCTTGGCACCGATGAAGTTCATGATCTCCCGGCGGAAGTCGTCTTTGCGATTTTCCGGGATCTCGATCTTCTCTTCGATCGACCGCATCAGGCGCTCGTCCGGCTCTTCGTCTTGGCCGGTGTACTTGTTCTTCACCTTCTCTTTGAGGGTGTAGGCCTTGATGTTGTCGATGTAGTTCGCGGCGAGCTTGGCGATGGCATCTTCGTCGGCGCTGATGGCACGCTGGACCTCGTTCTTCACGATTTCCTCGTACTCCTGCTTCACCACGCCGATCAGATCGCGATAACGCTTACGCTCGTCCTCGCTCGTAATGAGGGAGTGGCTGCGAAGGCCCTTCTCGAGCTCGTTCATCACCATGAACGGGTTGATCGTGCCCTCGCCCTGATCACTCACGAGCGCGTTCGAGATCTTGTCCTGAACGTAGCGGGGGCTGATGCCGTCCATGCCCTCACGCTTGGCCTCCTTGCGGAGCTCCTTCACGGTGTCCTGGGTGTACCCGGGAAGGACCTTTCCATCGTACAGGTTGAGCTTCTGGATCAACTGGAGGTTGTGCTTCTTCGGCTCCTCGAGCCGGGTGAGCACGGCCCACATCGCTGCGACTTCCAGGGTGTGGGGCGCGACGTGCTTCCCGCGCACCTTCTCCTGGTTGAAGTCCTTGTAGTAGATGCGCTTCTCGTCGGAGACTCGGGTGATGTAAGGGATGTCGATCTTCAGTGTGCGGTCCCGAAGCGCCTCCATGAACTCGTTGTTGAGGAGGCGCTTGTACTCCGCTTCGTTCGTGTGACCGATGATCACCTCGTCGATGTCCGTCTGAGCGAACTTCTTCGGCTTGATGCGGTGTTCCTGCGACGCACCGAGAAGATCGTAGAGGAAGGCCACGTCGAGCTTCAGCACCTCGACGAACTCCACGATGCCGCGGTTGGCGATGTTGAACTCGCCGTCGAAGTTGAAGGCACGCGGATCAGAGTCGGACCCGTACTCGGCGATCTTCCGGTAGTTGATGTCGCCGGTGAGCTCGGTCGAGTCTTGGTTCTTTTCGTCCTTCGGCTGGAAGGTACCGATGCCGACGCGGTCCTTTTCACTGAGCACCATGCGCCGCGCTCGGATGTGCTTGTCGACGACCTTCGCCCAATCACCCTCGTACCGCTGCAGGAGGTTCTTGAAGATGAAGCGACTGGCCGGGTCGAGCTCACCATCGACCCGTACGGTGAACTTGTCGCTCGAAAGTCCCAACCGATTGATCGCGTCTTGGCGCCATTTCAGAGGGATCAGGCGCAGGGGCTCCTCGTGCATCGGCGAATCGAACGTGTCGACGTCCTTACCGGCGAGGCCGGTGCCCATGAGGTTCACCCAGCGGAAGGTGTAGAGGGCACCATCGGGCGTCGTCGAGTAGTGCTCGAGACCCTTCTTGAGAAGGCGCGCGATGGTCGACTTGCTGGAACCGACCGGGCCATGCAGGAGGATGACCCGCTTCTCAGGCCCGTAGCCCTGGGACGCGGCCTTGAGCACGTTCATCAACCGCATCAGCGGGATGTCGAGACCGAAGATGGCGTCTTCCCCACCGTCGATTGAATCACGGAAGAAGTTGTAGCGGACCAGCTTCTTCTTGTTGTCGATGTACTCCTCGGTTCCGTGACTCAGAACCATGTCGTACACGCGCTGGAAAGCGTTCCGCGTGATCTCGGGGCGCTCACGAACCAGACCGAGATACTCCTCGAAGGAACCTTCCCAAGACAGGTCACGGTAGTGATCGAAGTCTTGCATCGCGGCAATCGCCGCAACCATCTTTCCACCGTTCATCGAGCTCAAAACGCGATCGCTCATGCACACCTTCCAATTGCAACGTTCGAGCATACCACACGGCGACCACCGCTAGCAGGGCGCCCGAAAAGCACCTTGCGACGAACGACGCGGACACCCTCACACACCGCGGCGACCGGGTCGGAGCGCCAACTCTCACTTTCCTGGAGGTTGCGATCCGAGCGCGTCCGTCGGTGGGGCGCAGAGGGGGACCTGCGAGCGGTGGTTACGTGAAACGGCAATCTCCACGCCTGCTCGAGGGCGCGGTCCGTGATGTCGATGACTCGCTGCTCGGCAGCGTGAAGTGTTCCAGCCCCGCTTCCTTCCCAGGCTGCGCCTCTCGGACGGGTGTCCCGGCGCGCCTGATCGGTTTCGCTGCAGCGGAAGCTACGGAAACGGAACCTCCGAAGCGGCAGGCGTCTGGACGCACCGAACTGCTGGCTGACCGAGCTCCCGAGACCAATCAGCGCCGAACTGACGGAGCATCCGGTGAGGATGCCCGGGATCCCGCAGCCATGGCGCGCCATCGGTCGCGAGGTGCCACCCAGGGCGGGCCTCTTCGCGGCGCGGGGGAGCGGAAGCTCGGGAGGCAGCGAACGGGCGGCGCGAGACGCTCCGTCCGAATCAAGCCGATGCAGCAAGGTCACGCTGCGCAGTGTTGCCGAATCGGGGCACGCGCGCCAACGCTGAGTCGCACGAAATTGTCATGAATTCGTTACGGTTTCGTTCCTCAGCTACGTTGCTTTGGCAACCGCAAGTCGGCTACGGGGCGAAATCATGACCCGCCCTGGCCCATGGAGCCTGGCGCTGGCTTCGGAACGTGCGTCCCCTCTGGGCGAAAGACCCGCCGCCGCGGCGAGCGGCCAAGGTAGGTGTATCGGCGCGACTGTCGCGGTAGCGTACCCTGTGAGAGGCAATGACCTCCGCGAAGGTCCGCCCCTCGCCCGGACCAAGCCCCGACGCGCGCCGACCGACCCCATGACCCAATCCGAACGCCAAGCCATCGTCCGCCTCCAAGTCCCGAGCGAAACCCCCGTGGGCGCCGCTCCCGAAGGCCTCGACGACCCGCACCTGTTCATCAATCGCGAGCTCAGTTGGCTGGAGTTCAACGCCCGCGTCCTCTCGGAGGCCGACAACGCCGAGGTGCCCCTCTACGAGCGCCTCAAGTTTCTCGCGATCTACTCTTCGAATCTCGACGAGTTCTTCATGGTGCGCGTGGCCGGCCTGCAGGCTCAGCTTTCGAGCGAAATCCACGAGGTTCCCCCGGATGGCCTCACCGCAGTCCAGCAGCTGACCGAAATCAGCAAGCGCGCCCACGAGCTGACCGCCCGTCAGTACGAGATCTGGCAGACCAACGTGCGCCCTGGACTCCGTCAGGCGGGCGTCGCCGTGGTCAGCCCGAGCGAGTTGGCCGAAGGCGCTCTCGAGAAGCTCGACGAGACCTTCGAAAGGGACGTCTTCCCAGTACTCACTCCCATCGCGATCGATCCGGCACACCCCTTCCCACATCTGCGCAACAAGTCGATCAACGTCGGCTTCATCTTCGAGCAGGACAACGGACCCGAGCCGGCGTTCGGACTGGTTCAGGTGCCTGCCAGCCTGCCCCGGCTGATGCGCGTGCCCGTCGAGGGGGTGCGCCACGCCTTCGTCACGCTGGAGGATTTGATTTTCCGGCACGCTGGTCGTCTGTTCCCCCACTTGCCCGTGGTCGGGCGGTATTCGTTCCGCGTCACTCGAAACTTCGACATCGAACTCGACGAGGATGAAGCGGAAGACCTGCTCCTGACGATTCAGGCGGAGCTTCGACGCCGAGAACGGGGGCACGCGGTGCGCCTCGAGGTGAACGGCGACGCTCCGAGCGATTCCATCGAGTGGCTCTGCGAAGAGCTCGACCTCGACCCGACGCGGGACGTCTACCGAGTCGACGGACCACTCATGCTGGACGCGATGACGCGACTCACCTCGCGAGACGAGCGCCCCGAACTGAAAGACGAGCCCTTCAGCCCGCAGTACGTCCCGCCTCTGCGCGATAGTGAAGACATCTTCAAGACGATCCGGGAAGGCGACGTCCTCCTGCACCACCCGTACGAGTCGTTCGAAGCCGTGATCGACTTCCTGTCCCAGGCGGTAGAAGACCCGAACGTGCTGGCGATCAAGCAAACGCTGTATCGCACGGGCGGCGAATCGCCGCTCGTACGTGCACTTCAGCGCGCGGCCGAACTCGGCAAGCAGGTGACCGCTCTGGTCGAGCTGAAAGCGCGCTTCGACGAGGAGAGCAACATCCAGTGGGCGCGGACTCTGGAGCGCTCCGGGGTGAACGTCATGTACGGCCTCCTGGGCTTCAAGACCCACGCCAAGGTGCTCCTGGTCGTGCGCAAGGAGGCCAACGGCCTCCGCCGCTACGTTCACCTCGCTACGGGCAACTACAACCAGCAGACCGCCCGCCTCTACGAAGACTTGTCGCTCTTCACCGCGCGGGAGGACCTCGGTGAAGACGCCACGGCCCTGTTCAATCTGATGACGGGCTATTCGGCACCCGAAAGCTGGAATCAGCTGATCATCGCCCCCCTCGGTTTGCACGAGGCCGTGCTCGGTTTGATCAACCGCGAGGCGGAGCACGCCCGTGCGGGTCGCCCCGCCAAGATCACCGCGAAGATGAACTCTCTCGTCGACGCCGACGTGATCCGCGCGCTGTACCGCGCTGCGCGGGACGGCGTGCAGATCGAACTTCTGGTGCGGGGGATCTGTTGCCTCAGGCCTTGTGTCCCTGGCGTGAGCCAGGGCATCCGCGTGCACGCGGTGATCGATCGCTTCCTAGAGCACGCGCGCATCTTCCACTTCGCGAACGGCGGCAACGACGAGGTGTACTGCGCGAGCGCCGACTGGATGCCTCGGAATTTCCGCAGGCGGGTCGAAGCGATGTTTCCCATCCTGGACGAGGCCCTGAAACGTCGTGTGATCGAGGAGATCCTCGGCACGATGGCGGCGGACGACGTCAAAGGCTGGGTTCTCGGTTCCGACGGACGCTACAGGCGCGTCGAGCGAGGGCCGACCCCGATCCGAAGTCAGGGTCGGTTCATCGAGCTCGCCCGCGACCGGGCACGGGACGTCGCAGGCCTACCCCTGCAAACGCGCACTTTGAAGGCCTCGCCCGCTCCCAAGTCCACCCTGGAACGCCTCCGGCGCAATCGACGGAAGCGGAGAAAAGGCAAGAAGGGCAAAGCGGAAAACCTCTGAACGAGCCATCTCGAGCTGGGTCTTCTTGCCGGCGAGATGCGGGGCTTCCGATGGCGTCGTGGGCCCTCGCCCGTCAGGGGCCCACGACGGCCGCAGCACCCACTGCGCGCCAACGAAGTGCGCCGGAAACCCGTCGCGAAGCGGTTTTGGGGTGGGGCCCCGCTGCCAAGCAGGGGCCCACGACGGCCGCAGCACCCACTGCGCGCCGGGATCGAGCTACGGCTCGGTGGGCAGGAGATCGATGATGGAAGTTGGCGCTCCGTTGTGCACCGCTCCCCCGCCGACCCAGTAGATGAACCGTCCTTCGGCGATGTCATCGAGAACGACATCCAACCGGATCGCCTCGCCGGGATCGGTGCGAAACGTCAACCCGTCGGTGCCACGCGTCGTGTAGGTGACGAGGCGAGCGCTGCCCGGACCGTCGCGGTCGAGATAGTCCTCCACCTCGAGGGCTTCGCCTTCGAGGTCGCGGAGCTCCCCCGAGGTCGAGACGATCACGTCCCAAACGCACCCCGCACCAGATACCTCCGTGTCGCACGCGGTCGATACGCGCCAATTCCCACCGGAGGTGTACTCGACGAAAACGCCCACGCCCTTGCCGGGCTCGACGTCCGCCAGCGTCGCTCCCGTATCGATGACGGCAGCGGGAACGTCGATCGGACCCGTCTGGGTGGTCCCTTCCCGATCGGCGGAGGAGCACGCCACGAGGGGAAGCGTGCACATCCAAGCAAGCAAGCTCTTGTGCATGGGTAGTTTCCGAAACCTAGCGCCGGGACTCTCGGGTGCCAGGGGGCCTCATCGACGCGTTCGCCCCGCTCCCGGAAGTGGCCGGCTCGTGGCAGGCCTGCGAACCGCCGGAGCCGTGCGAACCGCCCGAGGCGGCGGGGCGCGGTGCACCGCGGCGGGAGCTCGACCGGGGGAAACCCGCCGAGGCACCGGCATGGGGCGCGCTCGATCGAAGGAAGGCCGGGCCGGACCGCTGGGCACCGGAACGGCACGCGGTGCGACAGAGGGCGTGAATCGGGGTGACGTCACTACCCCGGGCGCTGATGGGCGCACCACCACTCCGGCTCTCGGCGAGGGTGCGACACGTCCCGGCGACCAGCCCCAGGCGCGACCGATCGGTATCGCCGGTGGAGGGGTCCCCCTCGGAACGGCGCGCAGCACCGGTCCAGCGGGGCGAACGACGCGCGCCGGGCTCGGCGACATCGACGAACCGATCGTGATGGTTCTGCGCGCAGCGAGCCCGCGCGCCGCGGGGCGCACCAAACGAGGTCGCGAAACTGCAGGCGTGCCGCCCTCGGCACGGCGAGGCAGATCGCGCGCCGTGCGATCTGGCGCAGCTGGATAGGTCTGCTGAAGATTACGACGCTCCCTCGCAGTGGGCGCATCGCGCAGCTCGGGAGCCTCTCGCGAGACCCGGGTCGGCAGCCTCTCCGGCGTGGGACGTTCCGCGAACTTTCGTGCGCTCGGATGCGCTGCGATGCGTTCCCGCGGGATCCTGCGATCGGGCACGCCTGCGGTCCGAGGCGCCGGGCTTTGCGGTGAAGTCACCCCGGGACGCGACGGACGATAGTGGCGCGTGGCTTTGGCGGCTCGGTACGCGCGGTGCCGGTCGATGACCACGTAGCGGTGCACATGCGGGTAAAATGCGTAGGGCGACGGCACGAACACCCAGGGATAGTAGGTGTCGTAGCCCCAGTAGTAGGCAAAACCTCCGCGCCAATAGTAGCGAGGCGGCGCCGGCGCCCAGCCGACGTACGTGACACCATCCGCCGCCGGAGCCTCGGGCACTCGCCAAACCACCCAGGCCGGCGCGTACTTGCGCCCGGGGATCCACGCCCAACCGAGCCCCTCGACCCAGACCCAGCGACCGTAGTGGAAGACCACCCAGCCAAACGGGTAGTCGCTCACCCACATCCATTCACCCGCTCGATCGAGAGCCCAGTGACCCCGAGTCACGTACGGCGCGAAGTCGTCCCCCACGGCTTCTCGATCCGGCACCCAAACCGTGCCGAAGCGATCGTGCTCCACCCAGTGGCCGTAGGGTGCGAGCGCGTCCTGGAAATCCGAGAGCGCACGCGGATCCGCCTCGGCATAGGTACCGTCGTCAGCGGCCGGATGATATGGAGCCGGCGGCCCCGAAGGCGGTTCGGCAACCGCTGGTTCCCCAGTCGCACGACGCAGCGGTGATGAAGCGTCCGCGGTCTCTCCCGCTGCTTCATCGCCGCTTTCATCCGGTGCTGCCGCGGGGGCCTTCCCCGCGGAGGAATCATGAGATGGCGCGGTGGGCGGCTCCTCCTCTACGACCTCAAACCAACCATCGCTGCGCTTGTCGGGCACCTGCTCGGCCAAAGCCTGTGCCGGCGACAGGGCGAGGATGAGAAGCCCGCTGCTCAGCGCGGCCCCCAGGCACCTCACACGCGCCATCACTTCAATCATGGACCAACTCCCGTTACCCGCAAACGAAACGTGAGCCCGTTCGCGCACAGAGATTCGAATTGCTCCCCACGCGCCCTCGGGTGGCGCTTGAGAAGTGTACCCCGGATGCCCCGGAGATGCTGTCCATGGACCTACGGACCGGAGTCGGCCGCCTTCCCCGAGAGGCAGGCGCGTGGGCGCCCGCAGGGGCTTCTGCTTGCCGCTTCCAGGGCAGGGGGCGTACACCGTGCGCCATGATCGACTTCGACGTCGCACGAGACCGCGTGATCGCCGCTGCACGAGTCGTGGGGCACGAGCGTGTCCCGGTGTGGGACGCTCGCGGACGCGTGCTCGGCCAGCCAGCAGTCGCACAGCGTCCGTGGCCACCGTTCGATTACAGCGCCATGGATGGGTACGCCGTCCGCACAGGCGACTTCCCAGGCGACGGTCCGTGGCGTCTGCCGCTCCGCGGCGAGAGTCGGACCGGACACGACGCGCCCCCCCTGTCCCCGGGAACCGTCGCCCGCGTTTTCACCGGCGCGGCGATCCCCAGCGGCGCTGACGCCGTCGTCATGCAGGAAAATGTCCAGGCTCTCGAAGATCACGTCGTGTTCACCCAAAGCCCCGGCCTGCGAGACCACATCCGATCCGCCGGTGAAGACCTCGCTCAGGGGCAGGTGGCCTTGGAAGCGGGGACGCGCCTTTCTCCGTTTCACCTCGGACTGCTTGCATCACTGGACCTTCCGGAGGTGGTGGTGCGACGCCGGCCACGCGTCTCCATCCTGTGCACCGGCGACGAGCTCCGGAGTCCAGGCGCAGCTCACGAACCGAACACCATCGCCGACAGCAATGGCGTGGCGCTCGCAGCGCTGGTGGAGAGCGTTGGCGGAATAGCGAGCCGCGCTCCGCTCACTCGCGACGAAACCAACGCCACGCGCGACGCGCTGGCAAGTACTCTCGAGGGCTGTGATCTCCTGCTCACCGTCGGCGGCGTAAGCGTTGGGGATCACGACGTGGTGCGACCCGCGCTCGAAGCGCTCGGGGCTACGATCGACTTCTGGAAAGTTCGGATGAAACCGGGCAAACCGCTCGTGTTCTCGCGATTTGGCGACAAGTTGATCCTGGGCTTGCCAGGCAATCCCGTCTCCGCCCAGGTGACCTTTGCCCTGTTTGGCATGCCGCTCCTTCGTGCCATGCAGGGCGATCGGGACGCAGTGCTTGCGCCCCGGCGGTCCACACTCACCGCGAAAATCCGCCAAAAAGGCGGTCGGCGCGGGTTCTATCGCGCCGTGCTCGAAGGGGACGAGGTGAAGCCGCTTTCCAACCAGGCGTCCGGCGCCGTCACTGGAATGGCATGGTCGAACGCCCTCGTGGTCGTGCCCGAGGACCAAACCGAGGCCCCGGCGGGAAGCGTCGTGGACGTGATCGCCTTCGCCGATCTCTGAGATGCCCGAGCCTATCGTCGTCGGTCTGTTCGTCGGGGGCGCGTCCACGCGCATGGGGCGGGCGAAGGGTCTCTTGCCCGAGCCGGGAGGGCCGCGCTCTCTGCTCGACCGCTTGGCAGAGGAAGCGCGCACGGCGTTGGGCCAAGAGGTGCCCCTCGTACTCGTCGGACGACGCGACGAGTACAGGGGAGTTCCCCTGCCCACCCTCGACGACGCGCGGAGTGACTCCGGGCCCCTCGGAGGACTCGTCGCCTTGCTCGACTACGCTCGGACCGTGGGTTCTGACGACGTCGTTTGCTTGGCGTGCGACTTGCCCTTCATCGACGCGCCGCTGATCGGGCGGCTCGCGCGCGAACGCACCGGAGCGGCCGCTCTCGCACCGCGCCCCGGAGGGTTATGGCAGCCCTTGTGCGCTCGCTACCGTGTCGAGGCCGCTCACCCCGTGGCTCGGCGCGCCCTCGACCAGGGACGTCTCGCGCTCCGGAAGATCCTCGACGAAGTTGGCGCCGCCGAGCTGTCGGTCGATCGTGACGAGGAGCAGAAGCTGCGCGACTGGGACCGCCCGGAAGACGTCGGACCACGATGAACGCGTGACCCGGGGTCTTCTGGGCATAGCTGTTAGCGCTTCGAATCGAGCCATTTCGCGGGAAAAACCTGAGGCACGCGACCCTCGGTGCGCAGGAACCAAACGAGGCACGCGAGGCCCAAAGCCGTGGACGCGGAAAACCGCCGGCGAGCAAGCCCCTTTGCGAGCCGCCGGATTTTCCGGCGGACTGTGGGGTGAGCAACTGTCTTGAACGGGAGGGGCTCCTGCCCGGAACAAACCGAGGCACGCGAGGCCGCAGGCCGAGGAGTGACGAGGCCGCCGCAGCACCGCCGCCGACCAAGTGGGAGGCGCCGGAGCGCAGCGGGAACGTGGGGTGAGGAGCCCGAATTCACTTCGGGCGACGAGGGGGGCGGGGCCGCCCCCCTGCTAACTAATGGTCGTCTGCATGCCCAGCGCTTCCGTGGTCGTGCCCTTGGCAGCGGGCATCCTCCCAGCCCACCCAGTAAGGGCCATCGGGTCCGTGCTCGCGCTTCCACACGGGCACGTCCGCCTTGATGCGATCGATCAGCAAACGACAGGCGGCGAACGCCTCACCACGGTGGGCTGCCGCGGCGACACACACGACGGCGTTGTCTCCCACCGACAGCTTTCCCACCCGATGCAGCGCCGCCAAGCGCACCCCGGGGATCTCGGCGACAATGCGGTCGGCGATCTTCCGCATCTGCTTTTCGGCCATCGATTCGTACGCGTGATACTCGAGCAGAGTGACGGCTCGCCCTTCGTTGTGATCGCGCACCGTCCCGACGAAGACGGCGATGCCTCCCACCTCGCCGGCAGCGACCGCTCTCAGGGCTTCGTCCACGCCGATGGCTTCGCTCCGCATCTCGAACAGATCGCTCATGGCTGCCTCCCGGAGGCGAGCGTCCGACTCTCCGCGCGAAAATCGCCCGAGCGTCCTCCCGACTTTTCGAGGAGCTGCGTGGGCCCCACCTGCATGGCGCGGTCGACGGACTTCAGCATGTCATAGATCGTGAGAGCTGCGGTCGTCGCCGCCACCATCGCCTCCATTTCCACGCCGGTGCGATCGATCACCTCGACCTCGGCGAGGATGCGAACGCGGCTCTCGCTGGCGTCAGGCTCGAACCGAACCTCCACATGGGTGAGGGACAACGGATGACAGAGGGGGATCAGATCGGCCGTCTTCTTGGCTGCGAGAATGCCGCCGAGCCGCGCGGTGGAGAGCACGTCGCCCTTGGGAGAATCCGGCGCTTCGAGTCGCGCAAAGGCCTCTCGCGACATGGTCACCCAGCTTTCCGCGAGCGCACGTCGCGCGCTGGGCTCCTTGCCCGTGACCGACACCATGCGCACCCCTCCGCTCGGGGACACGTGGGTGGACACGGCGCTCTTGCCGACGATTTCTCGGTAGGCCGCTTCGATGCGCTCCGGTTTGCCGCGCAAGGCAACCTTGACCAAGACGTAGCGGTCGAGCGGAGTGAGGCTGGGCCAGAGATTCGGTGGAATCGGCCGTTCGCTGCCGAGCACGTCGACCAGCTCGAATGGGGGCGCTTCGGCGGAAGGCTCGGGTGCTGGCTCGAGCACGGTAGGCTGGGGCTCAGCCTGAGCGCACACCGTCTGCACGCGCTGCACGTCGACCTCCAGAGCACTACCGAGTTCGACGAGTTCGTGGCGCGCCGCATCGTCCAGATGGCGGAAGCCGCCGAGGGAGAGTTTCAGTCCCGCGCAATCGAGAGCGCGGCGAGCTGCCAAGGGGATCAGTTCGAGTTGCGGCGAAATGCCGTCGAATTCGTAGAGCTTCACCGGGGAGCCACCGTTGAACCAGCCTAGCCCGAGCAGGGCCCGAGAAAAACCACGGCAGCAGACGCTGCGATGCAGCGCCCCCAACCTCCGGTATGGAACGGAAACGTTCGGGCGCTAGACTCCAAGCCCCCGATGTCCTCTTCCGATCCGCGCGCTCTCGCGCATGACGCGCCGCAGGAGGCGCCCCTGCACGACCGCTCGGGACGACCCCTGAGGGATTTGCGGATCAGCGTGACGGACCGCTGCAACTTTCGGTGCCGCTACTGCATGCCCCGGGAGCGATTCGGGTCGAACTTTCCGTTCTTGCGCCGACAGGACATCCTGTCCTTCGAGGAAATCGTGCGCCTGTCGCGGCTGTTCGTCGCCCGGGGGGTGACCAAACTCCGCCTGACGGGCGGTGAGCCCTTGCTGCGGAAAGATCTGCCGCGCCTCGTCGAAATGCTCGGAAGGCTCGGGGCCGAGCTCGCGCTGACGACGAATGGCGCCCTGCTGGCCCGGCACGCGCGCGCCCTTGCCAGCGCCGGCCTCGATCGCGTCACCGTCAGTCTGGATGCGCTCGACGAGGCCGTCTTCCAGCGCATGTCGGACGCACCCAGGTTCCACGTCACCGACGTTCTCGCCGGCATCGAAGCGGCTCGAATCGCAGGCCTGGGCCCCATCAAGGTCAACTGCGTCGTGCGGCGCGGTGTGAACGAAGATCAGATCGAGCCTCTCGTTCGGCACTTTCGCGGCAGTGGCTGCACGGTGCGCTTCATCGAATTCATGGATGTCGGCTCGACGAATGGCTGGCGGCTCGACGAAGTCGCGAGCGGCCGGGAGATCTTGCGGCGACTGAGTGCTCTGGCCGAACTCGAGCCCCTCCAACCGACGACCCCCGGTGAGGTGGCGCGCCGCTACCGCTTCGCGGACGGTGGAGACGAGATCGGAGTCATCACGAGCGTGACCGAACCGTTCTGCGGGGCCTGCAGTCGGGCTCGCCTCTCCGCCAACGGACAGCTCTACACCTGCCTGTTCGCCACGCAGGGCACGGACCTTCTGGGACCGCTTCGCGCCGGCGAATCCGACGCCCAACTCGATGCGCGGATCACAACCGTTTGGCGCGCGCGCGAGGATCGCTACTCCGAACAGCGAGCGGAGGCCGTCGGCCCCCGCGACCCCCGCCGTCTGCCAACGGTGCAGAGCCGCGTGGAGATGAGCTACATCGGCGGCTGAGTTCGTAACCGCTGCCTGGTGTCGTCGTGGGCACGGAGCCGGCGGAACGGCTGAGCACCACTGCCACCACTACCGCCAGATGTTCGGGCCACGCGCTCTTCTCGTGTGTCCGCGGGGGACCCCGCTCCGGAAGAGTGAGCACGAAGGCGACTACTACTACCCGCAATCATCACGCTCTCGAGGAAGGGCTGTGCGCGCGCCGCCGCACGCAGCGTGGAGTGGCTGGTTCGGGCCGGACTCGAAGCACGGAGCGTCGAAGCGCGCGGCGCGGGACACACCTATCTCGGGGAGGTGGCTCGAAAGGTGAGCTCTGGGCTGCCCTGGCTTCTCGAAGGCGATCCACGTTTTTTGGTCGCTCGTTGACGACGCGGCGACGAAACCCCGAGACGGACACGTGCCCCGTTCGGCGTCCGCTGCGGACGTCCGTCCGCAGCGCTGCGTGCGTCGAACCGCACGAACCCAGTTGAAAACAGCTGTCGCGATGCCTCCTGCCGGAATGGAACGAAGGCTGCAATCCCTGAGGGCGGCGCCGGGGACACGGCTCACGGGTCGAGATTTTCTGCGCCGCCGCCTTTCACGACGTTCGAGTTTACCCGCCGAACGCCGTGTCTTCTCCCCACTACGACCCGGCTCCCGCAAGGGGGCCGGGCTTTTTGCTGTCGGGCGCCGGACATTCGAGTTCGCTTTTGCACTGCACAATGTCCTGCGTTATAGGGTAGCGATCCGTCGTTCAATCGCCTGAAAAGGGGGTTCGCCTTTGGCCAT
>JBNKGC010000167.1:0-13537 GCA_050289625.1 Polyangiaceae bacterium
CCTCGGGAAAGGACGAAAAACCCGCAACCTGTGAACCGATGGGCCTGCTTAGCGAGCCGTGGCTCAGCAGCACGAAGCCGACACCCGAGATGAGGAAGGCGGTCCCGGCGCGCAAGGGGGTTCAAGTACAGCTTCGACTCGACGCAGTCGCCGTCCGCGTGCATTTGGCCATGAACGGAGCAGGGGCGAGGGCAGCGCCGGCTCAAGTCTGCACCTGCCGCTCCTGTTCACAGAGGTCATTGCGAGCGATGCCTTCTGTAGTCATTGAACAATGAGTCTCATGGCGATGACCGCTTGCGGTGATCGCAGAAAACATGAGCGGTAAGTGCAGCGAAGGCGAGACTGGGCTTCGAGTGACTTTGACCATTTTTCACTCTCGGGAAGATATCCAGCAATTGGCCTCCGCTATTGCCCGGTTGCTTGCCGAAACGTGAAAAACGCCGAAGGTGCCGGCGCCTCTGCCGGTCGCCCGCGCGCCTTTGACGCTGCGGGGGTTTCCTCGCGAAATCCGGGGGGGGTTCGAATCTGGAAGCCTCTCTCGACCATGCCGCCGACCAGTGGTCGTTGGTCGACGGCTCCACCGTGCTCGCCCGCGTGCTGAGCGGCGGCGAAGACCGCTCGATTGCCGTGCGCGAAGATCTGATGTCGTCGGTCGACGAACTCGTCGACGGGCTGCGGCACACCGTCTTTTTGGACGACAACGTCGAGTCCATCGACGGCGCGAGCGTCACGTACCTGCTCGACACCATGGTGACCTGTCAGTACCGCCTGGCCGAGGATGGAATCGAGCCCGATCCGACGGACATGGAGGAGTGCCTCACCGAAGAACGCCGTGTCGAGTCGCGCGTGGTGGTCACGCGGGTCGCTTGCGATGCGGGCGACAACGTGAACCTCATGAGCCGGGTCGACGAGCTCGAGGTGGGCACCGTATTCGCTCACCAAAACCTCTTCGCCACCATCTTGCCTTTCCCGGAGCTCTTTGAGGCGGCCGCCCGCAAGAACCCGCCCGATCCGGGCGAGAGCATCGTCGCCCGCTCGGGCGAGCTTTTGGTCACGCTCGAGTCGACGGCTGCGGGGGCCTCTCTGCTCGAGGTCTCCGTCACCGAGGCCCTCGACGGCGAAGCGGAGTCCGAGTCGGGCCCTCTCGGCTTGAAGGTCGGCACCGGCAAGTTGGTTTCCCTCGAGGCGGCGAAGGCCGAGGGGACGATTGCGGGGCAGATCGCCGTGCCCGGGGTCGAGGTCACGCTGCCCCTCGAAGAGTTCGTTCACGGCTGGTTCAACGGCGATTCGATTGTCGACCCGTCCGAGCCCGGTGGCGGCTCGGTGCTCGCGGACGTGGCCGGCTTCGGAACGGTGGTGGACTTTCTCGCGGCCGAGGACCGGCTTACCTTGTCCGATTTGAACCTCGGCTCGCGGACGAGCACCGTGAAGCTCACTGGGGGCGCTACGCTACTCAGCGTCGATGTGAACGCTGAGACCGACCGCTCCTTCGACGTGACCTTCACCTCGAACGATCCAAGCGAGCTCGCCTTGGCCTTCGAGCCCGAGTTCACCCTCGAGCTCGGCTACTCCATGAAGGAAGTCGAAGACCGCGCCAGCGATCTGCCGAGCTTCACCCTCGACGACGACCTGGTCATCACCGCCAGCGGTGCGGGCGTCGCGATGACTTGGTTCGAGGAACAAGCGAACGAAGACCTGGCCATCACGGCCAGTCAGGAAGGCCAGCTTCTGCGCGTTGACGCCGGCTCGCTCGCGATGACGAGCCGCGCCGTTCCCGCCGACGACGTCGAAGTCGCAGCGGGAGCCTGCCTCGTCGGCTTCGATGCCAACCAAAGCAGTCACGAGTTTCTCGGCTTCGTGGCGACTGCCAGCTGCACGCCGTAGTGCGCCCTGGCGGTTCGAGCACGTTGGGGCCGGCACCGGCGTGCTCGCAGCCGCTCGGGACGACTCGGCGGTCGGCGCCGCTCAAGTACGAAACAAACGAAAGACAGCACGGCCGAAGCCGTGCTGTCTTTCGTGGCATTGGTCACCGGGGGTCAGGGCGCGCCGAAGCAGTTGAACTCACTATCGTTGCAACCGCAGCCCCCATCCTCGTACTGACAGAACCCGTACCCGCTGCACTCATCGCCGTCCTCGGGCATTTCGGCGGGGCAGTCGAATTGCTCCGGGGCCTGGTTGCACTGCCACCCCGGGTCCATGAATCCCTGACAACCGCACGTTTCGTTCCCGTAGGAACACATGGTGCCAAACGGGAGATCGCACTCCGATCCCTCCTCGGGCTGGGTCGCCGGGCACTCCGCGCAATCCCACTCTCCTTGGTCAGGACCAACACCAGCGCAGTTGCAGACCGTGCCGTTGTAGCTGCAGGACAAAAATCCAGTGTCGCATTCATCTCCCGCGGTGGGCGCGGTGTCGGGGCACAGCTCTGGGTTGTCCACCTCTCCGTTGCCGGAATCCGAGCCGCCTGAAGCGCCGGCAGTCCCAGTCCCGCCCGAACTCGTCCCCCCGGTCGCGTCTCCGCCGGCGCCGGTGGTACCACCCGTGTTGGTGGTGCCACCAGCGTTCGCCCCGCCCGTAGCCGAGGTGGCCCCTGCTGCGCCTCCACTCGAGGAGCCATCGTTGCCCCCACCGGAGTCACCATCGTCGCTACCGCAGCCGATCGCCAAAGACAGCGAGAGTGCGCTCGTACCGAGCACGAACAAACCAGGAAATCTCATCGAAACTTGCTCCAAGGAATAGCCAACCATAAGGGCGACGACGCACTTCGCGTCGTGCCTACTTGTGGGACCTAGTAACCAGTCGCCGCATCGCGCAGGCAGCGCAATGCGAGAAATCGTCCACTTTGACCGGTCGGAACGCTGCTCGACGTCCGGCGCGCTCCTCGCTGACAGCCAGAGACCGACCTCGCATGTCTGCGGCCTAAGCACCGATGTCGCTTCAGTCGTCAGGTCCGGATGAACGCTCCGAAGTGAGTGATGGATCTCGGGACGTTCTTTCTCGATGGCTCTGTCGAGCCGAGACACACACGCTCATGCGCCGCTGTCTTGGGAGCGAGACCTACCGAAGTTCGAGGTGCCTGAGGGAGTGGCAATTGGGTCCCCTCCCCGGCCTACTTGGTGCGCGCCGTTCCGGACAGTGCAACGACGCAGGCCGAGATCTTGCACGCGGCGGTAGCAACGGAGTGAGTGAGGCTCACCGCGCAGCGAGATAGAACGCGTTCTGGAAACGTGTTCCGCACCAGCCCGCGCACGCCTTGCGCGTGCCAGACCACGGGCCGCACTTCGTGCGTCCGAGCTCGCTCGTCAGCGCGGGGGAACGAGCCAGGCCGGAGCGGCGTCACCAATCCCGCACCGATCCGAGTCCACGGCGAAGCAGCCCGTTGAGCCCGCTCCTGGATCGGGTGGGAGCTCGCTGGCCCCAGCGGAATCGTCCGGGCAGCCTCACTGGCACGCGGGGTGCAGTGGAGGGTGATGGTGCCTGACTTGTCTTCGCTCAAGTGCAACCAATGTCCCCTGCATGTGCACGGCATTGACGCCGCCGATGTCGTGCGCATCGTCGGCGCGATCGGCACCGGAGTGCTGATTCTCGACGGGCGCGGCAAGGTCCTCCTCGCCAACGACCAGGCTTCATCGATCATCCGTCGCCCTCTGGACGACCTGATCGGTCAGCGCGTCGATGAGCTGCTCATGCCCCTCACCGAGATCGAAGCCCACGCCATGGCTAAAGATGGTCGGCGCGAGGCGCGAGCTTTCACGCAGCCGGACGGCCGCAAGGTGGAGCTCGGTTTCCGGGCGACCCGGATCGCGGCCCCCGCCGGGGACCAGGCCGACGCAGCCTACGTGCTGGTCTTCCAGGACGACACCAGCATTGAGCGTCTGCGCCGCGAGCACGACCGACTGATGCAGCTCGCCGCGGTCAGCGACGTGCTCCCGTCGGTGATGCACGAGCTGAAGAACCCGCTGGCGGCTATTACATCGGCTGTGGAGCTCGTCCTCGATGAACTTGGCGAGGGCCCGGTGCGCGACGATCTGCAGAGTGTGCTCGGCGAGATCCGGCGCATGAAACTCACCCTCGAGGGCATTGGCTCGGTCGGTCGCGAGCTCGTGTCGGGGCGGCCCACGGCGATTGACTTCGCCATCACCGAGGCCTTCCACGTGCTGCTTCGCCCGGGAACCTCGCGCGGCATCGCAATGGAATGTCACGTGCCCGCCATGCCGCTCCTGCCCTTCGACCCCTCAGTTTTGCGAGCGATCGTATTCAATCTGATCCAAAACGCGATCCATGCGTGCGAAAGTGGCGGATGCACGATTCGGCTGTCGGCGGAGTTCCAGCGTGAGCAGCAGCGGCTAGAGCTCAGGATTTCGGACACCGGCCAGGGCATGAGCGAAGAGGTAGTCGCTTCGTGCACCGACCTTTTCTTCACGACCAAGGCTCACGGTAGCGGCATTGGCCTCGCACTGGTGGTGCGTGCCGTCGAAGGTGCCGGGGGACAGCTGTGCGTCCAGTCGGTCGAGGGTCGAGGGACCGACATACGCATCATCCTTCCGGTCCCCGAGCCAGGCACAAGACGCGCCCAAGGCGAAACCATCCACTAGAGCAGACATCCTCGCGAGGAATTCCGATCCATGTCCCGCACCGACGAACTGAACCGTATCCTCCGATCACTTCAGGCCGGAACGCCTGACATCGAGGCAAGTGCACTCATCTCGGAGGACGGTCTGATGATCGCAAGCGCGCTTCCGCAGCACGTCGACGAGGCGCGCATCGCGGGCATGAGCTCGACTCTGCTCAGCCTCGGCACCCGCGCGGCGAACGAGCTCGATCGGGGCGAGTTGAACCAGGTGCTGATCCGAGGCTCGAACGGATACGTCGTGATGATGCGCGCGGTGCAGGGGACGATGCTTCTCGTACTCACCACGGACGAGGCCAAGCTCGGCCTCATCCTGCTCGACATGGGTCGTGCCGTGAAGGACATCGGGCGCGTTCTCTGACGTTTGGGGGCGCGAGCGAAGGTATGCCCACCCTCCTCCTCATAGAAGACGAGGCGATGCTGCGCTCGAACGTCGCACGGTCCCTCTCGCGTCTGCCGGACATGACCGTCATGGACGCCGGATCGCTCGAGGAAGCTCTGCCCCTGCTCGACCGGCAGCGCCCCGACATCATCGTTTCCGATATCGATCTGCCGCGGCGCACCGGCATCGAGGTGCTCGGGGAGCTCGCCGCTAGGAAGTTGCACATCCCGATCGTGTTCGTAACCGGATACCTTCGCGCCTACGGCGCGCAGATCCCACGCCACGAGGGTATCGAGGTGCTGGAGAAGCCGCTCTCGATCGAAGACCTCCGCGCGACCATCGAACGCCGCATCGGCCTGAAAGAGTCGCTTCGACCGCCCGCCCCGTTCGGCGTCCCCGACTATATGCAACTCGCCGGTATGGGGCGTCACTCGGTGATCATCGACGTCAGCGTCGACGGTCTGCGCGTCGGAACGGTCGTAATGGTTCGGGGCGATGCCTGGGCGGCCAACGACGCCGAGGGCGGTGGCTCCGAAGCACTGCGGCGCCTCGCGTTCCTCCCGGGCGGAGTTGTTTCGTGTCGATCTCTTGCGGGAGAACCGGGACCGCGCAACCTCGATGGCTCGTGGGAGTGGGTCTTGCTCGAGGCGGCTCGCTCCGAAGACGAGCGCGGCGAGACGCCTACGCAACAGGTACCGCAGAGCGTGATGACACCCGATGAATTGGCAAAGCACGCGTTCGAGCGCGCATGGGACGAGGGAATCGGCGCGCTGCTTCGCAAGGACTATGCGGCCGCCATGAGCGCCTTTTTTGCCGCGCGCGAGTTCGCCCCGGATGACGCGAAGGTGCGCGCGAACATCGAGCGACTCACCCAGATGGGGGTGGAGCTGCCGCAGCAATCGACCGACGAACAGGGAGCGCCCGAATGACCCGTCGTATCACGATCACCAGCCCTAAGGGCGGCGTCGGCAAGACGACCGTCGCACTGAACCTCGCGCTGGCGATAGCCGAACGCGGCACGCCAACGTTACTCGTAGACGTCGACCCCCAAGGCGGCATCGGCCACTCGCTCGCGCAGAGCGACGCCGAACTACCAGGCATCGCCGACGCGCTCATGGGCGCGTGTTCACCGGCGGAAGCCATCCGTCCGACGAAGCTGCGTACGCTCTCGCTGCTGCCACGCGGTCGGCTCGCGCCGGTGGACGCCGCAGAATTCGAACTCGCCGTCGGTACCTCGCCCGCGTTGGACGAACTCCTGCGTACTGTGGAGGCGCCGTTCGAAGTCGTCCTCATCGACACCCCGTCGGGAGTGGGCCTCGTCTCGCGGGCCGCATTGCGCTGCTCGGACTTCGCACTCGTGCCGTTTCAGGCGGAGCCGCTCGCGCTCCGCTCGCTGGTGCAGGCCCTCGAAGTCATTCGTCACGTCCAGCGGGCGGAGAACCCGAAACTCGAGCTGCTCGGCATCCTGCCGACCATGGTCGAACGGATGAAGGAACCCTCGCACCAGGTCATGGTCGAGATCTGGTCCGGCTTCGAGGGGGTCCTCGACACCACGATACCGCGCGCGGAGGTCTTCGCGAACGCAAGCCAACGAGGCCTTCCCGTAGCCTTCCTGGGCGGCGCTCCGAGTCCCGAAGCACGGCGCTTCACCGGACTCGCCGCCGAGGTAACTGAGCTGATGAACCGTCTCCGACCAAGCGAGGCCGAGCATGCCGAACGAGCTGAACAAGCACTGCTCTGATGTCGAAGCGGCGCGAGCCGCATCCCGATCCTTGCGTTCAGGGAGCCCAGTGGCTCCGACGCACCGTGGGTACATTCGCTTCGATGCGTCGCGGCTCTCCGCCGCGAGCACGACGGCGAGTGGCGCGGCCATTCCGTCTCGCTCGGCGCGCTATGGCCCCGCGAGCTGGGACCGCCTGCTCGAGGAGGCGATCACGGCTGTCGCCGGCGAGTCCGCATTTCTCATGAACGAGCAGGGGCTCGTCATCGCGAATCGAGGAACGCTCGATGCCGACACAGCCGAGGCCTTCGGCGCACGCACGCAGCTCGCGCTCGAACAGATCGACGCCATCGCCGAGCCATCCGCCCTGCGCCGGGTGCTCGCCTGCGATCTTGGGACCCGGTGGCTCTTCGGCGTCCGCTTCAAGCTCGCCGACGACACCTCAGTGACCCTTGGCCTGTTTACCGAAGACCCTCCGGAAGGCGACCGCCGCGAAACGCTCCTGTCCCTCGTCGACGCCGTGGCGGCTCAGGAGCGCGAGCCAACTTCCTTGGGTGGCGCCCCTCCTTCCTCCACCGAAGTCTCGCGCTGAGCGGAGACCACGAGGTCTGACATGCAGCACACAACCACGACTCTCTTCGACGACGGACGCCATCGCAATCTGGTCCTTCCTTCCTTCGACGAAGGCGACGCCGTTCCGGCGCAGCAGCACCTGATCGTCCATGGATCCGCCGGAATGATCCTCGATCCAGGTGGGCACAAGGTCTATTCGCGGGTGCTCTCCGAGACAATGAAGCAACTCTCGGGCGGGAAGCTCGAGTCAGTCTTCCTCTCGCACCAGGACCCTGACGTCGTGGCCGCAATCAACGGCTGGTTGATGACTACCGACGCTGTTGCCTACGCGCCTTCTCTCTGGACGAGGTTCATCCCGCACTTTGGGCTCGATCGCCTGGTGGCGAGTCGCCTGCACGGTATCCCCGACGCTGGACAGCGCCTCATGCTCGGGAGCTGCGAGCTCATCGCGCTACCTGCCCACTTCCTACACTCGTGCGGCAACCTGCACCTCTACGATCCTGCTTCGAAGATCCTGTACAGCGGCGATCTCGGTGCCTCGATCGGGACCGACTACATCTTCGTCGAGGACTTCGACGCGCATATCTCGAAGACCCTCGAATTCCACCAGCGCTACATGGCGTCCACGGTCGCCCTTCGCGCGTGGGTGAGGATGGTGCGCTCCCTCGAGATCGACATGATCGCACCGCAGCACGGCGCCCTCTACCGCGGTCCGGAGATGGTGCAACGCTTCCTCGACTGGGCAGAGCAACTCGAGGTCGGTATCGAGAAGATGGCCACTACATATGTCATCCCCGACTGACGGCGACGAGCGACCCGCCGAAGCTCCGTCATCACTTTATGTTTCTTAGCCTCGACGGTTGGCGGCGGTCACCGCGGGGGCGGAGCGTTTTGGGCCTCAGGGTCGCGTTTTTCCCATTTCCCGGAACGCTTCAGTACCTCTCCGGCCTCGATGCGGGACATCTGGGAGGTACTGACACGGCGAATTTTTTGCAGCATGGGGATCCCGCGGGGATCTTCGAGCTGATCGATGACGCGCACCACGGTGAGCACGTGGGGCGAGCGCGGGTTCTGGGCCAGGAGCACGTCCATCGCGTCCCGGCCTTGAAGCGCCACCAAGCTCACGAGCGCAGCTTCGTGCGTTGGTAGATCGACGTGCCTTTGTTCGAGCAGCCGTCTCAGACCCTCGACTCCCTTCGTTCCTCCGAGCACCCCGAGCGCTCGTGCCGCCTCGAGCCGAACCCGGCCCTTCTCATGGCGAAGGAAACGCTCGATTTGGTCGCCCAGCGTCGGGGACAGTGGGTGGCGCTTGCCTGCCTGGTTCGATTTGGCATCGAGCGTGGCGAGGCTCTGGAGCCACAACGAAAGGCTCGCCTCGTCGGTTGAAACCAAGGGCTGTAGCTCGGCAAGCGGCTTCAGGAAGACATCCGCTCTCTTTTTCCAGGGCGCTATCAAGCGCAGCCAGGCGCGGCGCCTGTCTGGTGGACCCTCGCGCAGAGTCGCGAGGTGCTTCGTGACGAATGCAGGCGAAAATTCGCCGTAGCCGCGGTCGGCCAGACCGGAAATGAAGGCTGCCTCCCCCTGCTCGTCTGTCACTTCGACTTCTTGCGCGATGAGCTCGGATGTTTTTTCAGGGGCGACCTCGGCCAGGGCAGATAGAGCCTCCATCCGGATCCCTTGACCTCGACCGTCCGAGTCTTCCTTTCCGCGCGCAGTCCCCGCGTAGAGCGTGAAGGCCGCAGCTAGGGCGTCTTGGTTCTTCGAGAGTGCCACGAGCTGAAGTAGCAGACGGATGTCGCTCATTGGCCAGTCTTCGTCGACCTCCGACAGGCGCTCGTTCAAGAGTTCCCGAGTCGTTCTGCCCTCGAGCTCAGCCGCAAACACCGCCGGTCTTCTCCTGACCATTTCGGCCAGCAGTTCACCGTCGCGCTCCCTGTCCTGACCGAACAAGTTGTGCTGTGTCTCGGGATCGCGCTCCACGTCGAATACGGAGTAGGCGCCCTCCTGAGGAGAGAAGATTAGCTTGTACCGCCCCGCGGACAGCGCCATCGCGTGACCGCTCGCGCTCTCCGAGTAGGCAACTCGACTCATTTCGCCGGCGTCCTTCGAAAGAAGCGGCAGAAGGCTTCGACCGCGATGGGTCGGGTGTGGATCGAAGCCCATCAGATCGAGGGCGGTCGGCATGAGATCGATGTTGGAGACGGGGCCGGAAATGAGCTCGCCGTCGACGCCGGGAATGTGAATGGCGAGCGGAACGTTGAGCTCTTGCTCGCTGACGAACTGCCCGTGACCCAGCTGCCCGCCGTTTCGCTTTTCGTCACCGTGGTCCGCCGCGAGGATGATCGCTGTCGAATCGGCGAGCCCACGCTTCTCGAGGTTCTCGATGAGGAGCTTCATCTGGGTGTCGAGCCATTGGACTCCGCGGCGATAGCGGAAATAGTTATCGCCGTCCCGGTGATTCAAGAGGTGGCCATAGAAGCTGCCTGGTTGATGGACGCAGAAGAAATGAATCCACGCCAAAAAGCGTGTGTCGCCCAGACCCGAGAAGATGTGGTCGGCCTTTTTGACCAGGTCCTGCTGGCGGGCGTAGCGGTAGATCTCGAGATGATTGAACCCCTCCGGCAAGGACTGGGCGTAGCGATTGGTCGGAAGGACGAAGTACTCCGGAACTACGGCCACCGACTGCAACCCGTACGAGGAGGCGAGTTCGGGCAAGGACAGGCCTTTGAATTCCACCCCCTCCCACGGCTGGACCGAGCGATGCATCGCCGGCACCGAGCGTGCGGTGGCGCTCGCCTGCGAGTAGGCGCGTTGGAAGCGGAACTGACGTCCGAGCCACTGCTCGAGAAACGGCGTGTCGCCCGGCTTGACCAACGTGCTTTCTGGACCTCTGACGGGCGGGAGGGCGTCCGCGCGCAGGTTGTCGACGACCACGAGGATCACCGAGCGAGCGCGACCGTGCCACGGATGAGCCTCGGAGTTCTTGGGGTCGCCCGCCGTGGGCATGCGTGCGAGAGCACGCTGGACGCTGTTCTGATCTGCCCGAGGGAGCCACGGCAAAACGACTTCCGCAGGCGTCTCCGCCACGGAAAGGAGTCCTGCGCGAGTGGTCGAGCCGGGAGACACGCCAATGCCACCAAAGACCAGGACGGCGAGCACCAGCACACCGGCCGCGGGAGTGCCGATGCGGGGTTCGAGCCGCGGTTCTCCGGCCAGGCGCTCGTCGAGCAGCTGCGAAAGCCCGATGAGCAAGGCGAGCCCGGCATGGAGGTAGACAATGCGATGGGGCCAGGGGTAGAGGCCGCGATACGCGAAGGCATCGACCAGCCCGAGACCAACTCCCCCGACGACGAGGCCCGCACAGAGCAGTCTCCGGCCGCGAGGACGCCCACGAAGTAGCTCGAGCAAAGCCCCGATGCCGGCAACCGAAAGGACTCCGACGGCTGGCACGAGGATCCGGAGCCACGGGGCGAAGCTTTGGCGGCGGACCCATTCGCCGCTGACCAGGTCCCTTCCCAGGATGCTCCACGGAACCAACACGAGAATCGCTGCCAGCATCGCCCCGCAGACGACGCTCGCCTTGGGACTGGACCTGCGCACCTGGCGCTGAATGAGTACGCACAGCAGCAGCGGCGCACCCACTGCCGCGAGGGTGACCAGGTGAAGTCCCAACACGAAGGCGCTCCCGGGGATCAGTCGTCGCGTCGTGTGACCAACGACCAGACTGATGCCCGTCAGGGCCGCCGCCGCGAGGAGCAGGGCGCCGGCGACGGGGATGGCCCGGGGCGCCCAGCGCAAACTGATCGAGGCTACCGCCCCCGCCCGCACGTTCGCTCCTTTCGAACCGATCGCCTTGGGGCGAGTCTGGTCTGCGGCGGCCGTTCCGTCCCTTTCTTCTGTTCGACTCCGCTCGATCATCGAAATCGAACGAGAGCAGTCCTTGCCCGCCAAAACTAGCCCTTTCGCCATCGGCTGGCCAAGGCCTCACTCCAGGAGGCACTCCCACCCGAGTCGGGCCCATCTCGTCGCCACCGGCCGCCAGCCACGGATGGACGGGCAAGTAGGCGCCTCTGCGCAGCATCCGCCATCGGCACGGCGCTCGCTGAGGCGCCGGGGTGCCCCACCGCCAGCGCCCCCGCTCACTGCAGCGCTCCCGCTGTGCCCCGCTCCGAGCGACGCTGCCCGGAGCGGACGGTGCACTATCAGGTGCTCGAGCAGCACTGGCCCGCCTTCCGTGAGCAAGCTGAAGAGTCCGGCGGACTTGCCGAGCTTCGTGACCAAGGAAAGAACCCGCAAGGCCGCTCTCCTGATTTCGGTGAGCGCGCCTTGTGGGCGTCACTACTGAATCGAAAGGGAGACGTCCGCCGAACCGCTACTCTGATATCCCTCGACCGTCATCGAAACTTCGTAGACGCTACCCATGTTCATCCCATGAGAAGCCCAGGCGTCGAAGTGGTTCTTGACGGTGATAGTGCCACTCTCTCTTTTGCTTTGGCGGACGCTCCAATATTGATCGAACGTCGCGTTTCCTTCAATGGACGGCTGATTGACTCGAGTCGTCTTGTAGATGTCATAAGTGCCGCCATCGCTGTCCACCGTGCCGACGAAGCCCTCACCACCTGGCGGCCGCCAACTGCCCCAGCTATCGACGATGTAGTATTCGGCCAGTGGTCCCTGGGACCATCCGTAAACGCAGAGGTACGAGTTACCATTCGGGTTGTAGTTGGCGTTGTAGGTGACGACGTGGTTCGCCGAACCAGGGCGAATTCCCTTTCGACCGAGCAAATTGTTGATGTTGTTCCACTCGACGGAAAAGCCGTCAGCCGTGTTGGTCAGGCAGCCAGTGCCCTGGTCCTTCCAGTATTCGTAGGTGTAACCGCAGTGAGTCCCGATGTTGTTGTCGCAAACTTGCTGATCGCCTTCTGAACAGTCCGAGACCTCCGTACTCCCGCCGCTTCCCGTGGTCGCGCCCCCGGAGCCCGAGCTCGCGCCACCCGAACCACCGCCGGAACCTGCGTCTACGGCGCCTCCGGACCCTACCGATCCCCCGCTGTCGGTCGCGGCTCCTCCAGAACCCGGAGAACTGCCGCCTGTCTGGCTCGACCCTCCACCCGTTGCCGGGCCGCCACCCGTGCCCGGACCAGCTGCTGCTCCCATTCCGCCAGTCCCGGCGCCATCGCCATCGCCGCTAGCGCCATTGGGATCGTCTGCACAGCCGACGAAGAAGGAAAGACAAACAAGCGGAAAAGACAAGATGGTAGATGTGCGCACAGCGGCTCCTTTTCTATTTCTATCCATTCCCGCAAACGCGCATCTTGATCAGGTGTTGCGTCGGTTTTGTTCGCCGCGACATTCCACCACGGCCCTCTCGAGCACTTCCCGTCGGAGCCATGGATGCGCTACCTGGAGCTGGCAGCCCGCCCTCGCATTCAACTTGACGACTCCCGTGACCACCTGCTCCGGTCGTGCCACGAAGCTTCGCGCCATGGCCGATCAACACGTCTTCATCACCGGGATCGCCGGCTTTCTGGGGAGTCACCTGGCCGATCGCTGCATCGCCGAGGGCTGGGTGGTTTCGGGCTGCGACGACCTTTCGGGGGGCTACCGCGACAACCCGCCCCGTCGTGCCACCTTTCACGAGATCGATTGCAACGACTTCACCTCGCTCGTCCGCGTGATGAAGGGGGTCGACATCGTCTACCACTGCGCCGCAAGCGCCTACGAGGGGCTGTCCGTGTTCAGCCCCCACTACGTCACCCAAAATATCGTGACGGCCACCAGTGGAGTGGTCTCCGCCGCACTCCGGAGCGGCGTCCGTCGCTTCGTTCTGTGCTCGTCGATGGCGCGCTACGGAGTCAACGCGGTCCCCTTCACGGAAGACATGCCACCCCGCCCGTGCGACCCCTACGGCATCGGCAAGTACACGTCGGAGCTACTGCTGCAGAACCTGGCGGAGACCCACGACATGGAGTGGGTCGTCGCGGTGCCCCACAACATCGTCGGGCCGCGCCAGAAGTACGACGATCCTTACCGCAACGTCGCGAGCATCTTCATCAGCCTGATGCTCCAGAACCGGCAACCGTTTATCTACGGCGATGGTGAGCAGATGCGCTGCTTCAGCTTCATCTCCGACGTCATCGACCCGCTCTACCGCATGGCCTTCGACCCGTCCGTGGTCGGTGAGGTCATCAACATCGGCCCTGACGATCAGTTCGTAACCATCAACGAGCTC
>JBNKGC010000168.1:0-13508 GCA_050289625.1 Polyangiaceae bacterium
CGCAAGTATCGGGACAGTACGGGGAGGGGGAAGTCAGCCGAGGCAGCGACGACGGAGAAGTCGTCGGCCGTCTGCTCGACCGTGTCTTCGACGGGCCATAGATTCACCATCAACTACTGGTCGAGGGTGACGAACTCTGCGAGACGCTACGGTTGCGCCGGTACAGGAGTCCCAGCAGCAACAGGCCGAAGAAGAGGGCAGGTGCTCCGCCGCCGCTGCGATTGCCGGAGGAGTAGGTGCACGAGCCGGACTCCGAGACCGAGGCGTAGCCGGAGTCGGGATCGGTTTCGGATCCGGGGTCGGGATCGGGCGCGGCATTCAGGTCGGTGCCCTCGCCTCCCGAACTCGTCTCTTCTCCCGAGCTCGTCACTCCGCCTGACCCAGTCTCTGCGCCGGCTCCAGTTGCTCCGCCTGACCCGGTCTCTGCGCCGGCCCCAGTTGCTCCGCCCGACCCAGTATCGCCACCTGAGCCAGTGTCGCCACCTGACCCAGTGTCGCCACCTGACCCAGTGTCTCCGCCCAGCCCGGTGTCTCCACCCAGCCCGCTTTCTCCGCCGGCTCCTCCCATGCCGCTGTCGTCGTCTTCGTTACCGCAGAACTCGGCTACGACCCCCTTGTCGCAGGCCTCTTGGAGCGCGGTGAAGGCGTAGACCCCGGATTCCCCACTGCCCTCATACCCATCTTCGGGAACGACGCCCTGTCGATAGCAACCGGTCACGGCTGGTAGCCCCTCTTCGACCCAGCGGGTCCCGGTGTCGTCCCAGTCCATCCAGTCGAGTCCTCCGACGAGGATGCCGACGACTCGACCGTCCTCGGTCCAAATCCCCGAGCCCGAGTTCCCGCCCATCGCATCGGCGCTGAGCACGTAGCGGACGAAGGGTTCCGTGGTATCTTCGTCCAGCCAGTAGCCGTTTGCACCCATCTTGCTGTGCATCACCCAGCCGTTGCCGGCAATCTTCATGGGAATGCCCTGGGGATAGCCGACGACGATTTGCGGTGTGCCGACTGGGAGAGCCGAAGTGTCGATGGTCACAGGCGCCGGTCGGTGCCCCACGACAGGTCGATCCAAGCGCACGATCGCGTGGTCGAGCCCCGGGGCCTCGTTGGAGTGGACGATCACTTCGTCGCACTTGTATGTGTGCTCCGACAAGGTCAGCGGCGGAAGGGCACCGTCCTTCCATTCGTAGTCGACTACGAACCTGGTCGGGTAGGAGCTATCGCATGCGGCCGCGACGCAGTGGCCCGCCGTGAGGATCAGATCCTCGTCGATCAGGGTGGCGCTGCATCGGGCTTTCGGCGGCTGCTCGACGAAGAGCTCGTCCTCGCAAAGCTGGTAGGCAGTGCCCAAATACCCGTTGATCTCGACGTCGTCGGGGTCGGGGGTGCCCCAAGTCGGAAGGAAGCTGAAGATGGCAATCGACGCTTCCCGCGCCCGCTGGGCGAAGTCCTGATCGGGATAGTCGCTCGGCTCCACCCGATCGTCCTGACCAAAGACGACCTCAAGCTGCTTTTGTGCCGCCCCTTCCTCAGGACCCTCGGAGCATCCTGAACCCAGTGAGACGAGTCCAGCGCACATCAGGGGCACCAGGTAGGTGGGAAGATTTCGGCGGATAGAACGGAACTGACGCATACTAGCCCTGTCGGTGCGAGAGGCGCGAAAGTTCCGCGCCAGGGGGCGATTCGTCGGAACGCGTTCGATCAGGCCTCACACGGGCTCGGCGTCACGAACCCGTAGGGTCCGAAAACTCAACGGCAGCCATCATGCCGCGTGTCGCTCTGATGCACAGCATTCATTCCCCGGTCTTGGCCCTCAATTCTTCTTATCCAGCGATCCGAGGATCACCGCGGTGTTGAAGCCCTGCAGCGGGAAGGTCGTCGAACCCGAATCGTTAGTGTGGATGGTGAGGGTGGCTTCCAACAGTGGGCCCTTCCGGTACGGGGCAAAGTAGAGGGGATTGCTGGGGCTATAGGCCGAGCGGACGTCGATCTGTCCACCATACTTGTGGGAGCTCAGGTCACCCAGCACGCCGTAGTTCGTGGTGAACTGCTGATCGAGATCGAGGTCGACCCGCATGTCGATGCGGCCGTCGAGGTTCGCATCGGCCCCAACGGGAACCGCGATGCTACTGGTGCCACCTAGGGTGAACGGTACGGAGCTGTCGATCTCCGTGAACACGAGATTGGCCTTCACACCCTGAATATTCAGCTTGTTGGACTGACGGTACGTTTGCTGGATGGAATACTCGAGGGAAAACGCCACGTAGTCGATGTACGCAAAGGCTTTGCCGCCCATGCTGACCGGCGGCATCGTCCCGGCGTTGGAGGGCAGCCCCAGCTGCTGGAGGAACATCTCAAAGTAGCTGTCC
The DNA here is from genome assembly GCA_050289625.1 of Polyangiaceae bacterium. Lineage (GTDB taxonomy): Bacteria > Myxococcota_A > Polyangia > Polyangiales > Polyangiaceae > NIC37A-2. The sequence continues at coordinate 2,367 of JBNKGC010000168.1, forward strand.
CAGGGGATGGTCTTGTCCAGGAACGGGACCTCCACGCTCGCTGTCGTCAGCTGCGTCGGCACACCGCTCGCTTGACCCGTGAGGGACGCCCGCTGAACCTCGTAGTCGACGATCGTCGACGGTCCGGTGTAGTCCCAGGTTTCTCCAAAGGGATCCGAGCAAGAGACGCCACAGACCTGGGCCTCAAAGCCGATGCCTTCCAGCTTGTCCAGGGTAATGAAGGCCTTCGCGTTGGGGGTGGCCGCCACGAAGCGCGCGTCCGGCGTCACGGTCCAGCTCGACGTGAGGTCAAAGCTTGCCCCTTCCGCGATCTCGTCCGGGAACACCAGCGTGACGTCTACCGGCACCGTCGCGTCCACGAGCCCGGTGCCAAAGTCGACGTCCGCGCTGTAGGTGAGTTTGCCTTTGACGTCGAAGTTGACGCCCCACTCGCCGAAGGCGTCCGGAAACGGCAGGCGGTAGACGCCGGGCGATCCAGCATCATAATCCACCACTGTGTTGCTAGCGAGGGCCAGATCGACCGGCTTCGTGTCCCAGATACTCGCCCCCCTCGTTGCGAAGTAGAGGGTGCGGGTTTCGACCATCGTCGTCGCGTCGAGCACATTGACGGTGACGTCCGCGAGATCCGTCAGGCCCGTACTGTCGCGCGCCTCCACCTGGAACGTCAGCGTCGGGGCCGTCTCGAAGTCGAGCTGTCCGGGATCGGCCACGACGATCTCGCCCGTCGTCGCGTCGACCTCCAGCGGGCCGTTGACCATACCGACCAGTGAGTACGTGACGCTGTCACCAGCGTCTGGATCTACAGCGAGTACAGCACCCACGAGCGTCATCACCGGATCGGTCTCGCCCACGCTGAGCGTGAGCGCGCTATCCGTAAAGACAGGTGGCTCGGGCGCGTCCGTCACGGTAATGGAAACGTCTCCCTGCTGCTTCAGGCCGTCGTCGTCCTCGAGCTGGACGGTCAGGGTGAAGGCACGCGGGCCCGTCTCGAAGTCGATCGCCGCGGTATCCATCACCAGGAGCACACCCGTGGACTCGTCGACAGTGAAAACCCCGGGATAGCCATGGGCGTCCACGATGGTGAAGCGAGTGACCGTACCGTCGGGATCGAGAGCCTCAAGTGCGCCGGCCTGGCCTCCAAGCGGCGTGCTCTCCGATACCTGTAGCGAAGAAGTGAGGAGCGACGGAGCGATGCTGGTCTCCATCTCCTCCTCCACTAGGAGCACCGCGTAGCCATTTGTCAGACGGTAAAAAGTGCGGTCGAGCCGTTCTTCGGTGCCTTCGGCAAACCACGTGGTGGAAAGTGAGGTAACAACGTCGTCCGCGTCGCCCATCACCAAGAGCTCGTTGGATGAAGAACTCAAGCGCAAGAGGTCCAGGCGCTCGACGTTGAGGTTTTGGCTGCCATGGCCCTCAAGGCTGATGCGCTCGATGTCTCGCACGCGGCCACGCAGGGCGTTCAGATCGCAGGACAGTCCCTCGCTTGCCAACACCAGAGTGTCCGTGCCGCGGCCACCGCGCACACTCAAGAAGCTAAGATCAGCAATTTCGAGAACGTCATCCCCAGCGCCACCGTAGAGGACGTCCGCCCCGCCACCACCAACCAGGACATCGTCGCCGGCCCCGCTCACGAAGACCTCTGCATCGCTAGTCCCAGTAAAGGAGTCGTCGTCCTTGCCTCCGCGAAAGTCGATATTGCCACCAAAGTCCCGTCCGAATCGGACAAAGGCGCCCCCGGTGTCGACTCCCGCGTCGGAATCGCTCGTATACGCGCCGACGAGAAAGTCTTCGATGCCATCACCGTTGATGTCACCCACGTCGATGGACTGGGCAAAGCCTCGCTCCTTTGCCTGCGGGATGGTGAACTGAAAACCGCCGATGCCAAGAGCAACGTCATCGAGACTCACCGGCTCTCCATCCGTCTTGCCGTAGATCACGTAGACGCTGTCATTCGCACTTGCGATCACGATGTCATCAAGTCCGTCTCCGTTGAGGTCCCCTCCGATACGCACCGCACCTGCGGGGATCCCGGTGTTGACGTCCCCGGTGATCAAGAAGCCTCCCGTACCGCTAGCGGGAAGGTCAAGATCAACCGTGTTGCGAGAAGAGTCACCAAAGCGGACAACAATTTCGTTGGGAGTGTCCACGGCTTCGGCGGTGAAGGCCATGTCTGAAAGGCCATCGCCATTGACGTCCCCACCGCCCCCCGAATTGAAGTAGTTGATGCTGCGTCCAGCCATGAGCACGAATCCCACGTCGGTCACCCACTGCAGGTCCATCATGCCTCCCGTGATCCGCATGACACGCGGCGGATCCCCTGCAGGGTTCCCGCTTTCAGTGGAGTCGAGATCGATGGAAGTCGCCCGCTTGGCTTTGCCAAACACCACATAGTGCTTGTAGTCGGTGTTGTAGAAGGCCTGCAGGATCAGATCGTCATAGCCGTCGCCATCGACATCACCGGCTTTATGCAGTCCGATCCCGTATCGGGGGGACAACGCGTAGTTCTTGTGTCCGGTGATGGTGAAGCCCCCCACAGGCGGAGTCGTTAGCAGGCCGTCCATATCGACGGGCTGGCCATCGTCTCGTCCGTAAATCACGTAGACGCGGCCCCCATCCTCGTCACCATAGTTGATGCTTGAGGCCGCAAAATCTTGCAGGCCATCGCCGTTCATGTCGCCGACCGGAGTAAGGGTGTAACCAAAGAGATCACCATTGTGTGGTGAGAGATCATTGATGGCCGTCGCATCTTTGATGCGCGAGCCGTATTCTCCGAGAGCAAAGTAGCCGTCGGTACTGGCGTCGCTGAGTACTGAGGCGATGTTGGTCGTCAAAAGCCGCGCGCCAGAGACAGCATAGGTCTTACCGCGGAAGACCTCCGGAAACTCAAAGGCAAAAGGAGCAGAGAACACGGCGTCGCCGACCCCGTCGTTGTCCATGTCGCCAAGATTACCAAGAGCAAAGCCGAAGACATCGCCGTTGGGACCACTGGTCGTCCCCATGAATCCGCCTGTTGACGACAGATCGGTATAGCCGTCGCCGCAAGGGGGCCAGGATAGGGAGTAGCCCTTACACAAGAATTCTGCGTGAGGACGCCCACCCGATTCGCCAGTGAACACACGGCCCACCGCCCCACTCGTCACCTCGCTCAAGTCGATCGTGGCGTCCGAGATGACGCCCGGTACGATGTATACCTGGCCCGCGTCCTGTCGAGTCCCGCCTGGGTTGGCCAGGGGCGCTCCGATGGCGAGTTCTGCCAGGTCGTCACCGTTCAAATCGTCCAAGATGGCCACGGACCAACCGGCAAAGCTGCCGGGAGTATCGCCCACGATCTCGAAACCGCTCGGCTCCAGTGCAATTTCGGCAGACAGCTCCTCGGCGCCAGCGTCGATGCCGTCGAAGGGAGTGACTCCGCACGAGACGCGGGTGCCGCCGGGTAGGTCCGTGGTGGAAAAGCTGCTCGCCTCAGCGCCCGGGACGAGAGCGCCGTCGACGTACCAGGCGAAGGAAAACTGGCTCTGTGCGTCGCAGTCCGGGTCCTCGAAGCCGCTCGGCGTGCAGACCATTTCATCGCCCGGGTAGGCCACGGCGGTGATGCCCGGGGTCATGGTCGTCGGAGGAGCGTTGAGGATCGTGGCGCTCGCGCTCTGGGTGAGCTGCCAGGGCAGGTCCTGCGACGAACGCCAGCGGACGCGGCAGCTGAGCTCATCACCGGCGGCCAGTTCCGAAGTGAACTCCTGCGCCGTGGCTTCCGCCACGACGACCCCGTTCTTCACCCAGGTGTATTCGGGGCTGATGGCGCTGAGCTGGACGCCTGGGTCGTCGGCATTTTCCACCACCACCTCACAGACGGGCCTTGCGCAAGTCACGAGGCTTGCGGGAGTGATCGCGACGCTCTTGACCAACGTGCGCGCCGCGTCGATGGTGACGACTTCCGACGACTCGGCTTGGCTTTCGAGCTCGCCATCGCTCACTGTGATCCGGCAGCGGACCTCGTCACCGGAGCCGAAGCCTTCTTCCAAGACATCGCCGCTTGCGCCGTCGAGCTCGGTGTCGTTCACGAACCACGCGTACGTCCAGGTGAGGTCGTCGCCATCGGGGTCGAGGGCAGAAGCCACGCAGGTGAGGGTCCTGTCCGCGGTTGCGGCCTCTGCGACGATGAATGCGTCGAAGGCGACCGGCGGGCTGTTGCCGATGACGACGCTGCTCTCGGCTCGCTGTCCCTCGTATTCGGCGATGACCGTCCACTCCTCGCCCTTTTTCGTGGCGGTGGCAGGAATCGAATCCGAGGTGGTTTCGTAGGGCTCTCCGTCACGCAGCCAGCTCAGCGTCACCTCGTCGCGAGAGACACCGGACGGGAGGACGAGCTCGGCGGTGAGAGCATCCGTGCTGAGCGGCTCCGCCGGGACGAGGTCCACGTCCAGCGGAGTGCTTTCTTGGTCCGTCGCACCACCGGCTCCCGTGGAATCGCCATCGCCTTCGCCTGGTGCGGGCGCGCTCTTGCCGCAGCCTGACAGAAGCAGGGAAAGGGTCAGGAGGGTGGACGCTGGGCCCCAGACTGAGTGAGCGCGTTTCATAGAACCTGAAAACTCCCGTGAAGCACGACGGTGTTGGTGGAGGCGGTAACGTTCTGAGAGAGGTTCCTGACGTAATCCACTTGATTGGTCTTCGAGAAGGAGGACACCGTGGAGCGATCCTCGAAGTAGTCGGGATGGCCCGGTTCAGCCTGTGAGCTCACGGTGATCTTTCCGCCCCACACACCCATGGTGGAGTTACCATGGGTGGAGAACTCAAAGTTGTAGGCGGCGTTCGGAGTGAGCGACATGGTGTACTCGATCCTGCCGTCGCCGTTGCTGTCCGCGTTGGCCGGGATTTTGATGTTCCTGTCCTGGCCCAGGACCCAATCAAACTGGTTCCCGTTTTCCAGCGTCAGCACTATCGGAAGGTTGTAGACGTAGACTGACGGCCTGGCTGTACGCACTCGCCCGTGTTGACACGCCAGCTGCAGCTGATTGCCGTCGAGGGTGATCCCCGCATGTCCTCCCCCGACATCCAGGCTCATGTTCAATGCTGATGATGGTCCGCCGATTGCCTGGAGAACCTCGTTGGTGTCAAAGGAGGGCAGGGTTGCCAGACCGTAGTGTCGCGCGCTCCACTCCCTGGGTGATGTTGTCGCGAACCTCACTTTCGGCGAGTCGGCGACACCGAGTAGGTATGTGCCCGACCATGCCCAGGAGGCGCCCACCGGATCGCAGCTGGCATTGACGCACGCCGTCGTGTCCGCCGTCACCCCACCGGCTTGCAGCAGTTCGCAAGTCATCTGGGCAGCGGGGAACTCCGTCATCGCGTGAACGTCCTCGCGACGATTTGCGGAACTGGAGAAGGTATAGGTGCCCCCAAGGGCCACATCAGTGGGAAAGTCCAGGGACACGTCTACAGGAGCAAAGAAGGTGATGGCCGCATTGAAAAGGTACTCGCGCTGGCGGAACCTGAACCTGCCCTTGACCTTCCTCTGGGTCTCGACCTGCCCACCGGGCACCGCAATGGCGTCCCACTGATCCGAATCGCCAACGCTCACGTCGAAAGTGACATCCTGATAGTAGAGCGGTCCGGGTTCCAAAGAGAAAACATTGCGGTACGGTTGCAGGTAGAACAAGGTGAAGCTGTCGTTTCCTGCGACCTGGTCCACCACGTCAATGGTGACTTCCTTAGTGGCGGTCAGGCCGTTTTGGTGTGTCGCCAAAATGGAGAATACATAGGGTGAGTCCGCGGCTCTGAGCAGGCTTTGGTCGGCAACATAGACCACTCCCGTACCAGCATCGAGCCTGAAAGGTGCGGAGTCGCCGGAGTCAAAGGCGTAGCGGACCGGAGTAGGGTCCTCTACGTAAGCGGCGCCCACCACGCTGCCGTTGGTGATGTCCGAGCTCACCAGATAGTGGGCGGGCTCCGGGTGAAAGACAGGCGGCGAGGGCGATGAGACAGTGGCGCGTGTAACGGTGATGGTCACGGGGACGCTCGTTGTCCGCGCTCCGTCCGACACCTGCACTTGCAAGGAGTACTTCGTGTCCGTGTCCCCCTCCAGTGTTGCGGCATCGAGCACCGTGATTTCGCCGCTGGACGCGTCGATCGCGAATCGCCCCGGAAGCGACCCCTCGTCGATGAGTTGGTAAGAAACAGTGTTGCCATCCGGATCGCTACCTTGGGCAGTCGTGACGAGCGCGCCATCGCCAGCATCGCTCGCGATGGTGGCATTGGACACTTCGAGCAGCGGTATGAAATCCGTACTGACCCCACTCTGCACCCAGAGCGTCGCTGACTCGGCTTCGAAGACCTTGAACTCGAGGCCATCCCAACTCGTCGTGCCTGAGGGGGTCCAGGCCGTCTCGGCGCTCTGCACACCGTCCAGCTCCGTCCCTTTGAAGACGAGCAGATTGCTAGTGGTGCTGAGGCGGCGCACGTCCACTGCTTCGACTTCCAAAACGGTCGACGAGGCGTCGTCGAAGTCGAAGACTTCGACGTTGTCGGTGCGCCCCAAGAGGTCGGAAACGAAAAAACGGGTAGGCGCGGGAACAAGTTGAACAGAGTCGAGCCCCGGTCCGCCGTCGATACGCCGGAAGCCGAGCGAACCGGGAAGGATGCGGTCGTCGCCCGGGCCGGCGTAAAACACATCCGCACCTCCGAGCCCCGCGAGTACGTCGTCGCCGGCGCCCGAAAGAAATACCTCGTCGTCGCCCGTACCCGTGAAGAAGTCGTCCTCGGGGCCACCGCGGAAATCTGCAGACGTCCCATCATCACGTCCGAAGCGCACCCAAACCCCGCCCACGTCGGGTCGGGGCGCGCCGTTGAAGCTCGGAGCGTCCATGGAAGGAGCGCCTACGAGCAGATCCGCGAGCCCATCTCCATTGAGATCGCCGACGTCACAGGCACGTCCGAAGCCACGCTCCTCACCGTTTTCGACTTCGAAACGGAAGCCCTCTTCTTCGGTGATGCCGTCGGTCAGATCCACGGCGTCGACATCTTTCTTGCCGTAGACGACGTCGACGAAGCCGGTGGCGCTGCACAGGACGACATCAGAAAGACCGTCGCCATTCACGTCACCCAGTTTGACGTCGCCGTACTTCGCCTGCGTCACGAAGTCGCCGACGATCACGAATCCGCCCGAGCCAGTGGCGACATCGTCGAGGGAAATGGCCGTTCGTGCGCTTTCACCGAGAACGACATACGCGTAGTTCACCCCATCAGGCCCTTCTGCCGTGACCACGACGTCCGAGAGGCCATCTCCGTTCACGTCGCCGTCTCCGCCCACGGCCCATCCCATGGAGCGGCGTCCGGAAGTGATCGAAGAGCCGTCCGCAACCAGCTCGCCATTGGCGATGCGACGGATCGTCGAGGGCCAAGTGGCGCCGACGTAGTATTGAGGGATGGGAAAGTAGAGTTCGGTAGTCGGGTAGCCTCCATAGACGACCGTGACTGCTGCGGATTCATCTGCGGATTCAAGAGCTTGCTGCACGATGATGTCCGACAGGCCGTCACCGTCCACATCGCCGGCAGCATCGAGCATGATACCAATGTTCTGATCTTGGTGCCCGCTCATATAGAGGCTGCGGAAACCGAGGTAGAATGAAGTGCGCGAGGCTCCGCCATAGGTGAGGAAGGCTGCTCCCGCTGTCCCATTATTTAGCGGGGCGCCAACGGCGTAGTCTGCGTAGCCATCCCCGTTGAAGTCGCCAGCTCTCGAAAGCGCATGCCCTACAGCTGGACCATGGCCATTGTAGGAGTGAGCAGGCGTGCTCGACTGCTTGAAGATCGCCGTCGGCTCCGTTCCGTAGAGCTGGGCTGGAAGGGTGCGCGTGTCGCTCAAGTCGAGCAGTTCGTAGCTTTTGCCGACGTAGGAATGCTGCGTTTGGTTGATGGGGGCATCCCAGTAGGCAAAGGGCGCAGTGACCACCGCATCGCTTCTTCCGTCGCCGTTGACGTCGCCGACCCCACTGACCGAGTACCCCAAGCCATCGCCCAGGGGGCCGGACACGCCGAGATCTCCGTAGTCCTCCACGCTACGGACTTCGCCGCAGGTGCCGGAGTAGTCCGCGCAAAGATAGTCTCCATGCCCGAGGCCGCCCAACTCACCGCTGAGTGCGTAGCCACCCGATCCTGCGGTCACCTCTTCGAGGAGGACTTCGTCACTGCTCGTCTTTCCGTAGACGAGATACACCTTGCCCGCCTGCTCCCTGCCGAAACCTGGAGTAGCGCCTGGGGCTCCGATGAGGATCTCCCCGAGACCGTCCCCGTTCTGATCGTCGATGAGGGCCACGGAAAAGCCGGCCAGACTGTCCACGAGCTCTCCGCGGATGAAGAAACCACCGGGAACGAGCTGGGCCTCGTTCGAAGTGAGAGTCGTTCCACTTGCGATCCCGTCGCTGGGGGTCACCTCGCAGCGCAGGGTTCCTTCTGTCGCGAGGGAGGAGGTGTCGAGAGTGGCGCCGCTGCCGACCACCGCATCGTTCAGGTACCATTCAATCTCGAACTTGGGTGCGCTCTCGCAGTCGGCGTCTTCGTACCCCTCGACCAAGCATTGGAGCTCTTCGCCATGCGCGGCGATGGCCGGAATCGACACGGACCTCAAGGTGGGGAGCTCGTTCTGCACCGTGACGGGCAAGCTCTCCGCCGTCAGCCAGGAGCCACCAGCAGCCGCCTGATACCCCACCGCGCAGCTCAGCTCGTCGCCGAACGCCAGGGACGCCCCATCGAGAGTCGCTCCGCTGGCGGCAGTCACCACGCTGCCGTTCAAGAGCCACGTGTATTGGTAGGTGCCCGTTGGTGCGCCGCCATCGCTCCAAGAGACTTCGCAAGTGGGCGCGCTGCAGATGTAGAGCTCTTGCGGAGTGACACCCGCTGCGAGGGTGGCCTCGGTGACGTCTGGCGACGAGATCGAATTGGTCGCGCGGGCCGTGACCGTTGCCTGACCGTCAGTGGCGGTCACTTCGCAGGTGATGCTCGCATTCGCTTCGAAGACCTCCGTCGCCAGAGTTTTTTTCGTTTGGCCTTCTACGACGCTCTCACCCACGAACCAGGCGTAGGTCACGCTCACGTCGTCATCGTCGTCGTCCTCCACGGTCGCCAGACAGCGCGCGCTGCTCCCCCGGCCCAGCCCCACCAGCACCGCTCGGATGCGGGGCGCATGATTCTCCGAGTCGGCACCGGTTTCGCCCCCCCCTCCGCCGTCGCCCATCGTGGACGGGTCATCGCTGACGCCATCGTTGCCGCCACAGGCAAGGCTGAAACAAGCGGCGCAGGTCGCGATCCAACCAGCAAGTCGGCGAGAAGAGGTATCCGTGGCTGAACTGAAGGCAAAGAGAGTCTGCATGAGAAGGGCAGCGATGGTGGTGGATCGCAGCGTCCATCCTCGGAACGGCAGATTGGCTTGCCAGACAAGGAAGAGCTGAGAAGGGAAAACCGAGAGCGCCGACAGGCCGACAGGGAGTCGGACCCTGTAGTAACATATCAAGCATCGAGGAGCGAGGGAGCGAGGTCCGCGTCACCTCGGGCCGCGGCTACAAGTTCTTCTTTGATTCCAGCGGCTTCGGTGCGCGGCGTAAGCACCAATGCAATGTGTCGCGCGGACTGCCAACGCCGACCGAGTTACGACGACACGGACCTACAGCGACGATCACTTGCGTTGACCGAGTCCACAATGCCTGAACCAGGCGACGAGCTGATCGGTGCGCACCCGGAGCATGGTGTTGTTGATGGCCTTCCGCAGATCGTCTTCGGTACGCCGGGCGAGGCGACGTAGCCAAGACTTGACGAAGGCCCAGCAGAGTTCGATGGGGTTCAGGTCCGGCGTCCCCTCTTTGTGGGGCGACGCGATCTTCCGAGGTTTTTACGCAGCTAGCTGCGCCCCGCGAACAAAGATTCGGAGCCGCTTTTTCCCGGCGATTTCAGCTCTTTGTGAGCCCACATCGAGGCGGTTCGCCCAGCCAACCCGCTCGTTCAACCGAGACCCCTGGAAGGCAAACCTCCGGGGCTTTTCTCGTTCTGGGGCTGGGACGACGCGGGTTCTTCGCGCGGTGGACGCGGTACTCGGCGGCGTGGGACATAACCCGGAGGCGGGGTGAGTGCCGCTGGGGGGCGAGTTGGGGGCGCTCTGAGCGGCCCACAGCCGAACACGGTGCCCATCCGACCGATTCGGTGGAACCGCGCCACCGAGCCTGTTCGTTCCTAGTCGATTGCGATGAGACACCGGTCAGGGAGCTCACAGCGCAACTGGCGTGCAGGTGGGCCCTCGGACGACGAACGGTGCCGCGGGCAAACCGGTCGTCTCGACCGAGACAGGCAACCGAAGCGTTCCTCGGTGAACGATTCCGGAGCGAGCGAAGTCCGGCGTCCGACGGGGGCCCCGCACGCGTCCATCCTCCAGCGCTTCGGATACCAGACGGTCCCCAGCTCGAGGGTCGGTGCCGTTTGGCCCATCGCGAAACGAGAGGCGGTGCCCTCACGCAGAACGTTCTCGTGGTCCATGTGTGTCCAAACCTACGCGAGCGCGTGACGATCGGTTTCTCGAGCCGGCAGCGAGGCGCGCTGCGTCCGCCCGACATCCGTTGCTCTCTTCGGGGCCGACTTGCGAGGCTGCTTGGGTCACGCTAGCTGGAGTGCAATGAGAGAGCTTGGCGCAGGCGAAAAGGTCGGGCGAGCGAGAGCGCCGCGGGCACACCGTTCATCGTGGACGTATCGGCTCGCCGCATACCGGCTCGCGGGGTCTCTGCTCGCCAGCGTCGCGTTTGCTTGCTCGTCGAACTCGGCCAACGGGGGGAATGTAGCGACCGGCACCGGAGGCGAGGAGAACGCCCCGGGGACGCCGACTGGCGGAACGAGCGCGGCGTCCGGTGGCGGCGGCGCGCAAAATCCGGAAGGCGGAGGCGGAATGGGGGGCACAGGGAGCAGTTCCTGCCCCGAAGGACTCAGCGAGGCCAACCGCGCGCTCGTCGCCGCCGCCATCGACAAGCTCTTCGTCGAGAAGGACCTCGACGCGATCGACGAATACTGGGCCGAACCTTATCTCCAGCACAACCCCATCGCCGACAGCGGCGTCGAGGCGTTCCGGGGCGTGATGAGCTCCTTCGTGCCGTCGCCCTCCTTCTCCTATGA
>JBNKGC010000169.1:0-13485 GCA_050289625.1 Polyangiaceae bacterium
GGGCTGCGCTCCCAGGGCCAAGCCACCTTCGCGGACCACACTCAGGTCGTGAACCCGCACCTCGGGATGCTTGCGGAGGTATGCGCGCGCAGACGACTTGACCCCCGAGGTAGCCACGACGTCGATCCCGGATACTCCGCCGTGGGACGCCTCGGCGACGACAGAAGCGATGTTTTCGGCGCTGAGGGGAGCGTCCGCCTGCAGGACCCGGGCCCGGAGTCCCTCGGGAGTGCTGACGAGAAATGGATTTCCGGCGAAGAACCCTGCGACGGCCTCCGAAGACCTCCGCGCTCGAAACAGCATGCGGTGCGGATGGGGAAGCCAGTGGACGCGGGCGCCCCACTTTCGTTTGTAGCGAAGTGGTCCGTCGCGCAAAAACGGTCGACTGCCTCCCACCTCGAGCACCTGAAAGCCGCTCTCGTGCGCGTAGACCATGCTGTAGTAGTACAACGCGCCGACGAGGGTCGCGCGGAAGTCGCCACGACGACAGTCGACCTCGGCAAACCCGTCCCACAGCGTCTCGAGGCGACTCCCCGATCCCCAAAGCGCCGTTCCTCCCACGACCGCTTTGCCGTAAACGATCTGGAGCAGGCCACTTCGCCGGCACACCGAACGCACCACGTGGCGCGGGTCGACGACAGCGGTGTCCCCGAAGCGTCTGCGAACGTGGGGAAGGTACATGGTGTCGTAGAACTCGTCGTGGTCCTTCTCGTCCCAGGTGACACGCGCTTCGACACCGTACTTGCGGATTCGAGAAAGGTTTCGCTTCCCATCCCGCGTCACGGCTCCCCAGGTGTCGGCCCAAGGCGAAGCCAACGGCAGCCACTGGCCAATCCACGAGGGGACGGCCAGGTACTTCCCGGAATCCACCAGGCGGTAGAAGGGCCAGCACAGATCGAGAACGACGAGGTCGGCTTCACTCTCGAAGCATCTGACCGCCTGCCCCACCCGAAAGGCAGCAATTGGCGGACCCTCCGATTCCGTCACCACGTCGCCGGAGTAGATCAACTCTTTCAAGTATTCGAAGTTGTCTCCTGCACCCACGTACAAGCATCGGAGCTCCCGTCCGGAGTTGCGCTCGGTTCCGAACATCAGCTGCGGCTCCACGACACTGCCCGTTGCAGAAGCGCGGCATGCCGCCACGTGATCGCGGAGAGGAGACAGCGCCCCTTTCACCCGCGCCGTGGGCGACCCTCGGTCGGTGGCAGGTCGATGGGGGGAGGGCTTGCGATCCGGGGTCCACGTCCACTGTCGCATGCCCCGGTGATGGCGGCATTTCCACGGGAAAGCTGAAGCACCTGGCTCACCTGCAGCGACCCGTCACGGCCCTGACGTCCTGGGTCGCGAAAGCCCCGGAAACGCCATCTGCCGCGCGTCGTCCCCGGAGTCGGACAATCGGGGCACACGCGAAATCCCTTCGGCGTCGCGAGCCCGCACCGCCACTCCACTTCCCCGAGCACGACGGAACGCCCAAGAAGTGCGCCGTTCTCAAGCCAAAAGCGAGGCGTCAGGGCTCGGGCATTCGGACGTCTTGGATTCCGCTGTAAGCTCCCACGGTACCCCCCCTCGTCGAGTATCCGCTTGCTGTCGTATCTCCTGCTTCCCGAAAATGTCACCTTCGCCCTCGCCTTGGGCCTTCTGCTCATCCTCGGGTCGATCCAGCTCGTGTCCTTTCTGGTCGGCACGGAGCTCTTCGGTTCGCTCGACGATGCCTTCGGGGGACACGGAGGCCCGGACATCGATCTCGACGGGGACGTTGACGTGCACGCGAGCTTGGACGGCGACGTCGCTGCGGACGGAAACACCGCTCTCGCGGAAGCCGCCCACCATGCGGCACCGACGTTGGGCGAGTCGCTGGTCTCACTGCTCGGCCTGGGCAAGGTCCCCTTCATCTTCAGTTTTCTGTTTTTTCTCTTCGCGTACTCGGCGTTCGGATACAACGCGCAGCTGCTGCTGATCGATCTCGGTCTCGGTCCGGCCCCCGTGTGGCTCGGTTCGCTCGGCGCCTTCGTGATGAGTCTCCCGCTCCTCCGCGCCGGGAACGAACTCATGGCCCGAGTAATTCCCAAAGACGAGACGACCGCCGTGTCCGAACAGACTTTCGTCGGCAAGCTGGCCCGACTGACCATCGGCACAGCCACACACGCCCGCTTCACCGAGGCTCGTCTGGAAGACGAGCACGGTCACACTCACCTGGTTCAGGTTTTCGCCGACGAAGAAGGACAGTCCTTCACGGCAGGTGACCAAGTGGTCATCGTCGGCAGGCGCGGCAACCAATTCACCGTCGTGGGGGCTCCCGCGGCACTACGTCTCGAGGAATGAAACATGGGGAATGAAATCACCACGACCGGCGACCAAATGGTCGCCGGCGTTTCCAACACCACGCTCATCGTGGCGAGCGTCGGGTTGGCGATCTTCTTGATCATCGTGCTCTTGGCCGTCGCCGCGCGCTTCTACCACCGCGCAACCAAGGAGGTGGCCTTCGTCCGCACGGGCATGGGCGGCGAGAAGGTCATCCTCGACGGGGGCGCGATGAAGCTCCCCGTGTTCCACGACATCATGCCGGTCAACATGCGCACGTTACGCTTGCAGGTCGACCGCAAGAACGAAGACGGCTTGATCACGCAAGACCGCATGCGCGTCGATGTGACGGCCGAGTTCTACGTGCGGGTCAAGCCCCACTCCGAGGCCATCGCCAAGGCCGCGCAGACCCTGGGCAACCGAACCCTGGAGACGGCGCTCTTGAAGGAGCTGCTTCAGGGCAAGTTCGTCGACGCGCTGCGTTCGGTCGCCTCGGGGCTGAGCATGGAGCAGCTGCACGAGCAGCGCGCCGAGTTCGTGCAGTCGGTGCAGGAGTCGGTGACGGAAGATCTCCTGAAGAACGGTCTCGAGCTCGAATCCGTCTCCCTCACGGCCCTCGACCAGACGTCCCGCCAGTACTTCAAAGAGGACAACGCATTCGACGCTCAGGGTCTCGCCAAGCTCACCCTGATCACCGAAGCCAAAAAGGAGGAACGCAACCGCATCGAGCAAGAGACGCGCATCAAGATCGAAACCAAGAATCTGGAGGCGGAGAAACAGAGCCTCGCCATCAAGCAGGACGAGGAATTCGCTCGCCTCGCCCAGGCGCGCGAGGTGGAAGTCGCTCGCGCAAGGCAGCAGGCCGAGGTGGCGCGGGAGCAGGCGGAGCGCTCTCGCGAGGCCGAGCAGGCTCGCATCATCGCCCAACAGCAGGTGAAGGAATCCAACATCTCGGCCGACCGTGTCGTGCGTTCGCAGGAGTTCGAGGCACAGCGCACGATTCAGGAAACGCGCATTACGAGTGAACAGGCCGTCGAGATCAGCAAGCAAGTCGCGGCCGTCGCCGTCGCCAAGAAGTCCGAGGAACAGTCGAAGGCCGAGGCAGACGCCGCCGTGGCTCGTGCCGAGCGCGTCCGGCAGGAAGAGCAAGTCACGACCGTTCGTGAAACGGCCGTGGCTGGCCGTGCCAAGGAGATTCAGCTCATCAAGGCGCGCGAGGAAGCCGAGCAGCGCGCCATCGAAGTCACGGTGAGCGCCGAGGCCGAGAAGCAGGCGGCCCTCGACAAGGCGGAAGCCGTTCTCACGGAAGCTCGGGCCCAAGCGGATCGAATCCGACTGGTGGCCGAAGCGGACCACAAGCGCCTCGAGGTCGAAGCGTACGGTGAACGGGCCATCAACGAGGCCAAGAACATCCTTTCTCAGGAGCTCGTCCGCTTCGAGCTTCGCAAACTGATCGCGCAGGTGGCTCCGGAGCTCGTCGCTGCCAGCGTCAAACCGATGGAGCAGATCGACTCGATCCGCATCATTCAGGCCAACGGGTTCGGAGGCATCGGCTCGGGCGACGGTGCGGCCGCCGGCGGCGGCGCCGGATCGGGGCAGGCTTTGCCGAACCAGCTCGTCCAAGCGGCACTCGGCTACCGGATGAACCTGCCGCTGGTAGAAGCCCTCCTCAAGGAGGTGGGTCTCGATGGAAGCAGCGTCGACGGACTCATGGCCAGTCTGACTCGGCAGGTCGCCCCGCAAAGTTCCGAAAGTAGCCCCGCGACGCGCCCGGAGTCGGGGGTGACGAAACTCGGCAAGGACGACGTCGAGTACATCGATCCGTCCGCAGTCGAAGGCTGAAGAAAAAATCGACGGCCACCGCTTCCGGTGGCCGCTATAACGCCCCCAATGCTGCCCCGCATCCGAGTCGCTACGGTGCTGCTCGCAACCGCGCTGACTGCCTGCGTGGAGCTGAGCGATGGCGTGTCCTCCTCTTCCGGCGGATGTACCGGGGAAAGCGCGATAACCTTCGACCCCGGATTCTCCGAGGACGGCGTCTACGACGTGGTGCTCGAGGTCTCCGGAGGGACCGTACACTGTCGAGTCACCCTGCCCGACTCGACGACCAGCGAATGCAGCAATCCGTCGACCTACTTGGTGTTTGGAGACGAAAGCGACAGCTCCGCGCCGGCACAGCTCGTGGGCATTGCCTGGTTCGCCTCCACGTCGGTAGCGCGAGTCACCATCGAACGCGCCCGGGACGAGTTGGCGACATCGCTCGTCCACCTCGAACGAGAAGCGAGCGACGACGACTGCCCGCGCTGGAGCGGCGTGGCCTCCAGTGAGACCGGTGCCGGGGGCTCTGGCGGCTCCCGCGGACTGCAGGGGTGATCAGCTCTCGTTGAATGCCCCTCGCCTTTTCGGCCCCGAACGGATGAGGTCAAGAAGAGCGTTTGCCGCGTCCAGCGACTCGCGACGCCCGAGTGAGCTGTCTCGAGCGACGGCTCACTCGATGGCGGAAGCGTACGCTGCGGGCACCGCAATCCCGAACACGCCCAAGCACATCTCGTCGAGCGTTTCCTCACCGAGCACGACGTCGACGGGAGCGTCGAGCCCCTGCTGGTCGAGCGCTTCGCGCACGAACGGGTTGTCGAGACTGTTGTCGTAGGTGCAGCGCAGATTCAGGATGTCCCCGGGCCGGGCTACGGGCAGCTCCGCCACGGGGGCGTCGTAATAGTAGGCCCGCTGCCACTCGAAGTCCCAAGCCGGCGTCTGCAACAAGCACTCGCCCTCGGCGCCGGGATGTTCGATGTCGATCATCATGTCCGTGCCCACGTAGTGCATGTGGCTCCCCACCGCCCAAACCGAAAACTCCAGGCCGGGAACCCCGTCGCCTGGCACTTCGAAGCGCTGACGCTCCACATGCGCCCGGGCACCAGCCGGGATCACAAATGCGGGTCCGCTAGCCGGATCGTCGTCACCTGGTAAGAGGCCGAAGCCCTCTCCACCCGCGGTCAAGCTGTCAGCCGCGCCGAAGTTTCCAATCAGCGCGAGCTGTCCGACGTAAGCCGGCTCGCTCTGGGTAAAGCGGAGATCGACGCGCGTCGAGGTGTCGGTTTCGACGCCCAGACCGGTTGGGTGATAGTGGATCTGCATGACGAGCTTCGAACCGGGTTCGAGGGGAATGCCCACTCCGTCCGGCGTGCGCGTCGGAAGCGCCCCAGGAGCCCAAGCTCCGACGAGGGTCGGACTACTCGTCCCCGGGCCGCCAAAGCAATCGTAGTACCCCTCCCCACCGGCGAGCGCTTCGGCCTCGCCGCCAGGATCTTGATACACGAGGGCGTGGTGGACGATGGCATCGTTGCCGCTCGTCACTTGCACTGCGTCGAGCCAAACCTTTTCGGTAACACCGGGATCGAGTGGAAAACAAACGAATCGATCTTGAGTGCCCGATACTTCGACACCGGCGGGAATTGTCAGCTGGACGGTCGGGTTGTCGAGTTCGATGTCCGGAGGCGACGGAAGTTCAGCTGCGGCGGCCGGATCACCTTCGAGCAAGCCGCCCTCCACCCATTGTCGGAACAAGGCGAGCTCGTCTTCGCTCAGCCGCAGGTCGTCCTTGAACGGGAGTCGAGGTTGGCACTCGTCCGTGTCCTGTGCCCCCCAGGGGGGCATCGCGCCGCTCTCGACTTCGGAGAGCATGCTGGCGCCCCACATCTTCGCCTCCTCGTAGGTGCTGAACGACAGGGGAGCGATCCCGCCGTCGACGTGACACCCATTGCACTTCTGTTCGACGATGGGGGCCAGATCCTGATGCCAGGTGACCTCTCCCTGAGCCATCGTCGCAGAACCTCCCGAGGAGGAGCCCGGTCCCGAACTCGCGGGGTCGTCGCTGGAGCACCCGGCGAGCCCTCCGAGCAGCATCAGCGCCAGGAGGTTCTTTGGAGTCAATAGGAAGCGAGCCGTGGAATGCGAAGTCACGGCTAGACTTCATCACACCCCGCTCCGGCGGTCGAGCATTCAAAGGCCACTCCCTGGACGGACCCCGTTGTCCGGCCTAATTGCAGCGTTGGAGGCGCGCTGGGAGACGCCTCAGTCCCGCATCATCTCGCGGACGAGGGTCGCATGACCGTGCAGGTACTCATCCGTCCACGGTCCGTCGACGGGAGCATTCGGCTGCAGGAGACAGCTCGAGTCTTGAGCACAGTTGTCGAGCTTCCAGGCCGTCCAGGAGATGGCGTTCAGGTCCATCCATTCATCCCATGCGCGCGTCTCCGGCTCGCAAACGATTCCGTCCGTGCCCCCGTCTGCGTGCGTCCCGCCCCACTCGGTGATGAAAAGCGGAAGCCCGCGTCGAATGGCTTCTGCTCCCTTGGAGCGGACCGATGCATGACTGCACGCATAGAAATGCAGCGTGTACATCAGGTTCTTTCCTTCGAGCGGGCTCAAAGCCGCAATGTCGACGTCCTGGGACCAATTCGAGGTGCCGAGGATCACGATGTTATCGGGATCGTGCTCGCGGATCTTTCCGACGACCGCCTCATGGTACGGCTTGAGCGTCGTGTGCCAGCTGACGTCGAGAGGCTCGTTGTACGTCTCGTACATCACGTTGGGATAGTCGCCGTAGTCCTCGGCCATCTTCGAAAAGAAGGCCTCCGCCTCGGCTTGGTACTCGTGGGCGTTGTGATCATGCCAGTCGATGATGACGTAGACGCCCGCCGCAATCGCATTTTCGACGATGGTGCGCACCTGGGCCTCGGCGTGCTCCGGATTCGATAGGTAGGCGCCTCCCGGGGTGATCCCCATCGCCGCACGAATCACCGAAAGATGCCACTCGTCGCGAACGTACTCGAGGGAGGCGAGGCTTTCGGCGTATCCGTCGTTTTCCCAGTTGAGCCACATGCTGGAGACCCCCTTGAGCTGCACGAGATCGCCGGACTCGCTGCGCAAGATGCCGTCCGTGACCTGGAGCTGACCAAACGTCTCCACCGGGGTCCCGGTGACGGAGCCAACTCCGCCGGCGCCTCCGAGGGCCGAGCCCATGCTGGGCCCCCAACCGGCCACTTTTTCATCGCGCGTGATCGGAGTGTCCCGGCAGGTGTCGCAGGAGGCCGAGCCCGGGTCACAGGCGACGTTGATGGCGCCGAGGAGAGTCAAGGAGGCGAGCCGAGCGAGGGGGCGCAATTTCATGCTAGGGGTGTATTCGTCCGTTGCAGCGTGGCCATCAAAAAAAGCGATCGGGCGCTCGTTTTCGACGGAACGGATGATTACGCGTCGACGGGAAGCGCACGCTTCCCCTTCCCCCTCGCCGCCCACTCCCTCAGCGCCTGGGTAAACCTCGACGATCCGTCGGGCAAGCGAACGGTGTTCACGCTTCACATGGACCTCGAGAGAGGCACCGAGCTCTTTTTCGACCCGGCGTGAAGCGATCGACAAGGACCGCGTCAGCCGACGGACTCGACCGAGCCAACCTGGATCAAGGCGGCAATTCCAGCGCGAACGCTCCGCGCCCCCGTGGAGACATGTCACCTCTTCGAGTACGATGTGCAGACGAACGCGATGGTGCTGCCACTCCTGCCCTTCAAGGCTCTCGCTCCCTGGGTCGAGCGAGCGGCCCTCTTGGGGGCGGCGCTTGCGGCTCTGCTGTGCCTGAGCTGTGAGCGGCAGGTCGTTCTCGGGGACGAAGGCTCTGGCGTGTCCGACGATCTCGGAGGTGCCAGCGGAGTCGCAACCGGTGGGCAGAACTCCCCAGGTCCCGGTGCGGACTTCGGAGTGGGCGCGGGCTTCGGCGCCGGAGCGTTCCCAAGCACAGGCGGGGGCGTGAGCACGGGTGGGAGTTCGCCTGCGGAGCCGCCTGCTCTTCCTCTCGGCAGACTGGTGTTCTGGTCCGACTTCGAGACGGGTGATCTCAGCGAATGGGGCATTCCGCAAAGCAGCCTCTTTCTTATCGGCGGCACGCTCGAAGTCGTCGACAACGAGGCTGCAAGCGGCTCGCATTCACTCCTCATCACCGCAACTGAGTCCAATCGGCGCCTCGTTTTGACGACGGAGCGAACCTGGTACGAGCTCGTGGTCGGGTTCTGGGTGCGCATCGACGCGGCCCATACCGCGAGTCATTGGGTGCTCTTGAACATCGATGGCCGACCCGCGAACGACTTCTCGAGCCCGTTCACGGATCTCTGGGACATCGACGTCGAGGGGACCGCCGATGGGTCGTATCGGCCGTTCGTATGGCACCTCGGTGGACCGGGCGGCAAGCTCGGCGAATCGCCCCAAACCTTCGGTGTCGGAGAGTGGGTGCAGCTCCAGGTGCACCTGCGTGCAAGTGCGGCAAACGACGGCTTCCTCCGCGTCTATCAGAACGGCAAACTGGCGGTCGACCTGTCCGCGCTACCTACGACCTTCGGAGGACAGCTTTCGTTCTCACTGGGCTCTGTCGTCGCATCGATTTCGCCCCTTCCGGCGGAGATCAGGTTCGACGACGTCACCATCCACATCCCGTGACGGTTCCCGCGGAAGAAAAAGTATCCATCAGGACCAACTTTCTTCGAGCTCATCGAAGGATTCACCAGGCAGAGGCCATTTGAAAGACATGCGATCCCTGGCGCTAGCCGCCCGCCCCTCAGGCGAGGAGGCGGAGCCGGCGCCAGAAATCCAGTCTCAACGCGACTCTCCTCACTCCTTCGATGAGATCTACGAGCAATGGTTCCACGAGGTCTGCCGGTGGGCGCGAGCCCTCGGAGGTCTGAACGCGGACGTCGAGGACATCGCTCAGGAAGTTTTTCTGGTCGTGCGCCGCAAACTCGATGACTTCGACGGAAAGTACGCGCGGGCGTGGCTCTACAGGATCACCCAGCGCAAAGTGAGCGACTATCGCCGTCGCTCGTGGTTCCGCCGGGCCGTCTACCCGAAAACCCAGTACTTCGAGGACGTCGTCGATGGCCGCGACGGTCCGCGGGAAATCGTGGCCAGGCGTCAGGCGGAGATCGAGCTAGGCGAGATCCTCGACAAGCTTTCGAAGGTACGGCGGAGCGCCTTCATTCTGTACGAACTCGAGGGCTACTCGGGCGACGAAATCGCCGAACTCGAGGGAGTCCCCGTGAAAACGGTCTACACTCGCCTACACCACGCGCGGAAAGATTTCCTCAAGTACGTGGAGCAGCGTCGGCGTGCCGAGGAGGGACGCGCATGAAACGTCTGCGGGATGAGCGGAACTCGGACGACCCGACGCTCGCTCGGGGAGTGGAGCTGCTCAATGAAGTCGGACCGCTCGAGGAAACCGATGCACGCAAACGGCGCGTGAGGCGTGCCCTCGACCAGCCCTCGAGTCGCCCTGGGTTTCTTCGCCCCGCGGTAGCGGCTCTGTTCGTGCTCGGCGCGACCGCGACGGCTGGTGCCGCCTGGGGTGTCGCGCACTTCATCGCGGAGGTGGAGCCACACGCATCTCCGCCAGAGGAAGTGAACCAGAGCGAAGGGACCTCCCCCCCCAGGCCGAGCGCCTCGGATCGCCAAGTCCGGCGCCCCGCACGACCCTGCGGAAACCGCAAGTGACGAGGACGCCAACGCTGCGGAAGCCCTCGAAGCGGAAGTCGCCGGAGAGGAAGTGGTTCGGACTCCAGAACCCGTGGAGACCCGAGGTGAGAGCACGGGGTCAGCTCCCGGCGGCCTCTCGGCTTCGCCCCCCCCGGAGAAGAGCTCGGACCGCGCGACGGCCCCGGAGTCCGACCGGCGTGCCGATTCGCTCTTGGTGCACGAAGCCGTCGAGTCGTTGCGCAATTCCAATGATCCGACGAAGGCCTCGCGCCTTTTGGACGAATATCGAAAGAACGCACCCGACGGTGCTCTCGCCGAGGAAGCCTTGGCGCTTTCGATCGAAGCGGCCCTCGCAAGTGGGGACCCGAAAGCGCGCACGCTGGCCCAGCAGTACCTCGCCCGGTACCCGCAGGGTCGGTTTGGCGATTTGGCTCGCCAGGCGCTCGACGCGAATCTCTGATCGGTCCGCATCGAACAGCGCTCCGGCAACCGACCCGATCCGGGCACTCGACCTCCGCCTACGGCCACCCGCTGCGGTCAGGCCCACCGCAAGGTACAACCGAGCCGATCTGCCTGCTGCGCGCGCCTGCGATGTGTCTGACCGTCGTGCTGCTGCTGGCCGCCGCGCGATCGGCGCAGGGGCAAGAAGTGGGCTCAGACGCGGCGGCCCCTGACAAGCATCCGGTGGGCAGCGTGGCGATCGTCACCGAGGGAGAGTGTCCCACTCGGACCTCGGTCGAAACCCAACTCGCGCCTCTGCTGCGGCTTTGGAGCGTCGCAGAGGCAGACGATCCATTCGAAGCTGCCGCTGCGACGAGCGCTTCGGTCGTCGACCAAGGCGACGCGATAGAGGTTCGCGCGCTGTCGACCAGCCGCGTCACGGAGGACCCGGAGCGCGACTGCGCCGAGAGAGCCCGTGTCGCAGCGGTCCTGATCGCCATGGCTCTCGAGCCGCCTTTGCTGCCGTACCCGCCCGCACCCGCTTCCACTCCGACGCCAGAGTCCCCCGAGGCCGACTCGGAACCAGCCTCCACCAGATCGAGTTCGGCCGACCCTGGTGGTTGGGAGCTGGCGGGCGGGCTCGCCGTACTGGCGACCACCGGCATCGGAGTCGAAAGCGGGGACGGCCCGGGTTGGGCAGCCGGCCCCCTGCTCCGGATCGCTGCCCAACAGCACCACTGGGCAGTCATCCTTTCTGGGGGAATGCTCACCAGCCAGACCCTCGAACTCGATGGCGGACGCGCTTCGCTGCGTCGGTTTCCGGCGGATCTCTCCTTCGGACCCGTTTTCGACTTCGATGCCTGGCGATTTTCCGGAGCCCTCGGCGTCGCCTTGGACGCTTTTTCGATCACGGGCGACCGCGTTGCGGGCACCCAGGAACAACTTCGCTTGGACATCGGACCGCGCACGACCTTTGCGCTCACGCGCACTCTCGGCGACGTCTCCTTGCTCGGCCTTCTCACTGCTTCCCATTTTCCGCGCGACTACGAGCTCGTGCTCGAGCCGCGCGGAGAGGTCGGACGAACGCCAAAGTGGTGGTTCGGAGCCGCGCTCGGCGTTGGCGTACCTTGAAGCATCGCGAGCAGCTCCCGCGAGCGCTGCCCCCCAATTCACGAAACGCTCACTCTCCGACGATCGTGACGAGCACCACACGTCGCGAGCGCGGCCCATCGAAGTCGCAGAGGAACACGTTTTGCCACGTCGACAGCCCTAGCTCACCGCGGCGGATCGGCACCACCTCACTCGGCCCGACGATCCCCGCTTGAATGTGCGCAGCTCCGTTGTTGTCAACCCGGTCGTGGCGCCACTTTCCTGCTGGAGCTAGATCGTCGAGGCAGTCGAGGACATCCAGAGTGATGTTCGGATCGTCGTTTTCCTGAATCATGAGCGCGGCCGTCGCCCCCTGCGCGTAGAGAGAGCACGTACCGTCGCTCACGTTCGCCCGACTCACCTCGGCTCGAACCTCCCGAGTGATGTCCACGAGCTCGCGATTTTTCCGAGTGCGAACCTCGATGGAACTTGTGCAGAGCTTCATGATGGCCGAGCTTCGGCCATCGGACGCGCGGTTTCCAGCTGGCTCGAACTCCAAGCGCGGAGCACCGCGACCTGAGCTCAGAGCGCCCCCAATCGAGGGCATCCCTGCCGGGGGGGCTGGTCCGGATTCGGGCTCGGCAGCGGACGAATGCTAGTCTCCGACTCGGGGAATTTCCGACGGGGAGGGCGGATGAACACCACGAGGGACAATCCGTTTCGCGCGGCCCAAGAAGCCAGCCGTCTGCGAGATGACGGAGAGGATTCGTTCGACGTCACGGCGCCCAGCCGACTCCTGCGTCAGGAGCTCGCGCGGCGCAATCCGCGTACGGCGGCCGATCTCGCCGACATCCGACGATTCGTCCTGCGCCATCCGATGCTGTCGGTCGGACTCGCGGCCGGCGCGGGTCTCGCGCTGGGTACGCTGTCCAGGCGGCGCCGCTGACATGACGGCCCTACTCGCGACCTCCGAGGCCGCAAGGAGTCGGGCATTCGAACGTCCACGAGGTATGCCATGACCACCAGCGAGGCACATGAAAACGGAAACGCTCGAGAATTCGACGCAGCCGTGCATGAGCTCACGGTCACTCTGCTCGAAGGAGGTCGTCAGCGGCTCGATCTCATGCTCCTCGAGCTTTCCGAAGAGCGAGAGCGCGGTCAACGGCTCGTGATCGCGGGGGTCGGTGCCGTGGTGCTCGGAGCCCTCGCGTTCATTTGCCT
This sequence comes from Polyangiaceae bacterium, assembly GCA_050289625.1. Taxonomy (GTDB): domain Bacteria; phylum Myxococcota_A; class Polyangia; order Polyangiales; family Polyangiaceae; genus NIC37A-2. The sequence goes on from JBNKGC010000169.1 coordinate 12,568, forward strand.
CAACGTCCTGCTCTTCGCTGTCTTTTGGGCGGAGTACCGAATCCAGATCGCGGTGACGCTTACGGCGGTCTACGCACTGTCAGCAATCGGGCTCGCTCTGTTCGTGCGAAAGAAGGCTCGCTCGCCGCACCGAGCGCTCGACCTGACCCGCGAGCAGCTGCAAAAAGACCACGCGCTTTTGACGAACTCGACCGTGCACAGCCACTGATCACCGCAGCAGGGGCGACGATGGATTCCAAAGACTTCGAAAAACGATTGCTCGTTCAGTCGATTGAATTCAACCGGCACAAGTTGAGTTTCGCCTTGGAGCATCTTCAACTCCGCAATCCCCTCGCGCGCTACGCGGCGTTCCTGCATCGCGCAAACGACCGCCGGCACGAGCGTCGTCCGAACCCGGAAGCGCACCTCCGAGGGGACGCCATCCCTCAGGTAGCGGACCTGATCTCGAACGTCGCGCTCATCCTCAAGACGCTGCAGTCGTTTCTTGCTCATCGCCCCGAGGGCGGTTGGACGGCCGAGACGGCCCAGCGACAGCACGCCGCCGGACCCTCCGTCCACTGAGGCACGCAAAAAAACGCTCCGTCACACGAGGCTGGGGGTGTTTTTCGCAGGCGCCATGGTGGCAAACTCTGCTCGACAATGTCGCGGGCGATCCACTCATCCCAGACGACGAAGGTGACTGCCACGCGCACCGCGACCTTGACGCTGATCGCCCTGGTCGCCTTCGCAGCCAACTCCGTTTTGGCGCGCGCTGCCCTGGGCGAACGCACGATCGATGCAGCGACTTTCTCGACACTGCGCCTGGGTTCGGGCGCGGTCTCGCTGTTCATCCTGTGCACGGTCGCCGGTCGCGGCCGCCCCAGCATGGGCGGCTCTCGGCGGGGCGCGCTCCTGCTTTTTTTCTACGCGGTCCCCTTC
>JBNKGC010000170.1:0-13438 GCA_050289625.1 Polyangiaceae bacterium
GAAGCGCGCCAAAACCGAAGGAAAGACCGGACGGCCCGAGCGCCAAACGAATTGCTGCGTCGCCTCGTGGCCTTTTGTGGCTTTGGGCTGGCGACTGCGCTTTCCCTGGTGAGCCTGCCGGCTCTCGCCCAAGACTCCGAAACTGCCCCCGACATCGACGCCTACGCGCGCGTAGCAGTCGACGAAACGGAGCTGCGCTCGGGCCCGGGCGTTTCGTACCGAGTCGTTCGTCGGGCGGAGCGCGGGGAGACCTTCCTGGTGCTCGGTCGAGAGACCACGGGCTTCTGGCTGGAAGTGCAGCTGGCAGACGGGCGAGTGGCCTACGTTCTGGGCGACGCTGTCGAGGCAATTGCGTTCGAAGAAGACGCTCCGGACAGTCCAGGTAAGCCCGGCATCTTCGCTCCGCCGGCTCTGCAGGGAAGCTACGGCGGCTTCACCCTGCAAGGAGGCGTACTCGGCGGGGACGGCTTCGTCGAGTTTCGTCCGGCGGCGTTCTTGGCGCCTCAGTTCGCGATCGAACCCTACGTGGGACTCGGGCTGCAGACCGATGCTCGGCGGATCCTCTACGGTTTGGCCGGTGCCATCAATTTTGCTCCGGACTGGCCCGTGGCCCCGTATTTCCTTCTCGGTGCCGGTGGAGTGTTCGAGGAGCCTCGTGACGACTTCGTCCAGGTGGAGACGAAAGCCTTCCACGCGCGAGCGGGCGGCGGGCTTCTGATTTCGTTCCGCTGGCGCGTGCTCGTGCGCCTCGAGGCGACGAACGTGGTGCGCTTCACCGAAGACAGTTACGAAAACGAGCAGAGCTATACGGGCGGACTGGGAACGTACTTCTGATGCGAGGCGAAATGATGATCACCAAGCAGGGCGCGGTTCGGGCGTTTGCGGTTTGTCTTTGCGGCTCCATCGTCTTGTCGAGCCTCGGCTGCGCGACGGTGCGTCCCGAACAGCGCGCAGTTCTGGCTGATCCGACGATGCAGTACGAAGACGAGCCCCTCGAAGAAGGTGCTCGACAGCACGTGTACGAGAATCGTGAAGGCGCTTTCGGCGGGGGCGCCGTGCAAGGAGGCGGTTGCGGGTGCAACTGACTCGCCAAGCGCGACGATCGGTCCCCGGTTCGTCGCGGCCAGCTGAGCACATGGGGCGCCAAGCGCCCTGCCGTTCTTCGTCGCGGCCAAGTCAGACCCGCTTCTGGGAATGCGTTCCGGCTCTTCGACGCCGACCCGCATTCGTGACGGCTCTTGCTCTGCTCGTGTCGGGGATGGGGACGGAAGCCGCTGCCCAGGTGGCCGATGTCGAAGCGCGCGTGACCGCTTTCGCGGAGCCGTCAGGCACGAGCGGGCTCTTGGTCATCCACCCGGGGGCGCGCGCCGCAGTGTGGGTGACGGACGACGCCCAGGTGTTCGCTGGCTACGACGCCGACATCGTGACGGGCGCGACCGAGCCCATCAAAGCGGGGCCTCTGAGCGGGGTCGACGTCGTGTCGGCGGCGACCGATTTCGACGACGTACGACACGTGCCCTACGGCGGCTTCAGCATCGAGCGTGGTGCCACACGGCTTTCCGGGAGCTATTCGTACGGTGTCGAGAGCGACTACCGTTCCCAATCGTTCACTGTCTCGACGGGGGCCGACTTCTTCCAGAAAAACACCAGCGTCGACCTGTCCTACGCGCGGGGCTTCGACGAGGTGTGCACCGCGGCCTTCTCCGATGCAGTGCCGACGACGGCCCGTCCCGCGCTCGATTCGTCGAGAGGTTGCTTCTCCGACGACGAGGCTCGCGCCACGCGCGAGGTCAACCTCGACAACTTCCAGGCGACCTGGACCCAGCTCTGGACGCCCGTCCTCAGCACCCAGACCACCCTCAGCGGTCAGCTGCAGAACGGATTTCTCGAAAACCCCTACCGCAGTGTGGTCATCAGCCCTTCGGGTGACGCGGCGCTCGAAAACCACCCCACGAACCGCGCGCGCGGCGCGCTCGGCATCCGCGGCAAGTACTACATCCGTGATTGGCAGACGGCAGTCACGCTCAGCGGGCGCGTCTACCGCGACACCTGGGGGATCTGGGCGGGCACGTACGACCTTTGGCTGGAGAGGAACTGGACCTCGTGGCTCAGACTCATGGGGCGCGCCAGGTTCCACCAGCAATCCGGAGCCTTGTTCTGGAGTGACGATTACACCGGCGGGGAGCCCACGAACGGTCCTCGGGGCCAGTACTGGTCTGGCGACCGGGAGCTTAGCCCCCTCAACGCATATTCGATCGGGGGGCGCGCCCTCGTCACTGCAGTCGGCGCGCCGGGAAACCGGTTCTGGGGGATGTTCCTCAAAAGCTCGGCAGGCTTCAGCTTCGACGTCATCAAAACCGATCTGAAGAACTTCACCTGGGGAGGCGTCACTCCGAACGACACGCTGGCCCTCGTGGGCACGCTCACCCTGTCCGGGAGCTTCTGAGATCCGTGCAGCGATCGATTCGCTGGGCCACTCCGGACGACGCGGAGACCATCTACCGATTCATTCAGGCGCTTGCTGACTACGAGCGGGAGCCGGACGCGGTGAAGACCGATCCCGCGACCATCGCTCGCCAGCTGGGAGGCGAGCGCCCACCATTCGAGTGCCTGATCGCCGAAGCGGGGGGCGCGCCGGTCGGCTTTGCCCTGTTTTTTCCCAACTACTCCACGTGGCTGGGCAAGCCGGGAATCCATCTCGAAGATCTCTTCGTGCTCCCCGGGTTCCGGGGGCAGGGGCACGGTAAGGCGCTTCTTCGGCGAGTGGCCGCGATCGCCGTCGAGCGTGATTGCGGGCGCTTGGAGTGGGCGGTGCTCGACTGGAACCGACCGGCGATCGACTTCTACGAGAGTTTGGGTGCGGAAGCCCTCGACGAATGGACGACGTATCGTCTGACCGGCGACGCGCTGGAGCGTTTCGGCCGCTGAGGCCCACCGGATACGCCGCAGCGCAGCCGCGGCGCGCCCAGCTGGCGCGAAGGCTGAGGCGATGACTCGGAAGAGCTGAGTCGTTTGGGTGACCGTCCTTCGGGCGAGTCCACGGCTCCCGCGTGGGTTGGGGTAGGGGAGCGCTCCCACGATGATTTGGCTTGCGCGTTTGTTTCGCGCGCGCCGGGGAGCGGGGTATGGTCTTTCTGAATGCAAGGAGTCGTCCTCGCCTCGGGACCAATCTTCGAAATGACGCTTACCTCGGGCGTCGTCCGCTGTGTGGTGGTCAACCGCTCCGACGTGACGCCTGAAGAAGGGGCTCGTTGTGCCAAGCTGATGCATGAGACCCTGACGCAGAATCGGCACCATCGAGGCCTGGTGTTCGACGTTCGACAGGGACCTCAGGCGTTCGGCCCCAAGACGCGGGCAGCCCTCGAGGAACTTTTTCAACTCGCCGAGGGCGCTCGCATGAATGTGGCGGTCCTCGTGCGCGACAACGCCATGCAAAAGTTGCAGTTTGGCAGCCTGTGCCGGGAGTGCGCACCAAACCACGGCAAGGTTTGCGCCGAACCAGAGGACGCGACTGCCTGGGCGGAACAAGGGCGTTCGCAGCCGCGAGGAGCCACGGGGTCGAGTTCGCGCTCGCGGTCGTGAAAGGCCCGTCACCAGCTCCTGAACGATGGATTCGAAGGCGTGGACGAGGCGCGACTCGACCTCACCCCGGCCCGCTCAATCGGACAGCGCGATGCCTAGCCGCTTGCGGAGCATGTGAAAGCGGCTGCTCGTCGAGAACGCGAGCAGATCGAGGGCGAGGGCGCCTTGCGGGCCTTCCTCTTCGGCGAGCAGATCGAAGGCGCTCGCCAAGTCTTGGCTGAGAGCGAGTCCGACCCGGCAGGCCGTCTTGTCGACCGCAGCGCTCCAGCGCTGCAGGTTGGTCCGTCCACCCTCCTCGACGAAGCGGAGGAAATGCCCGCGCAAGGCGTCGAGTCCGGCGGCTTCGAGAAGCGGCTCGATGGCGCGTGCGAGGGGTTCGACCCGATGGCGCACTTGGGGACCGACCGGAAGCGTCGGTTGGCTGATGACCAGAGCTGCGAGGAACAGGTCCTCGAGATCGGGGACTGCGGAAAAGAGGGTCTTCACGAAGTGTTCGCTGCGGTAGCCGCTCAGGTGGCGTCCGACCATGAAGGCGAGCTGGGACTCATCCTTGCCCCGAACCGCTTGGGAGCCGACCACGGTCAGCGGCGGTACGCCGGGGATGTGCTGGTAGCCGACGTCGAGCTCCTTCTCGAGGTGCACGATCGGAGTCGGCAGACCCAAGATCGCGGCTGCCCACCCAATCGCCCGCACGCTCATGATTGTGCTTTCAGCGGGCACGTGTCGCGTGTCGGGCGGCGGCTGATGAAGGCTGCCGTCGCGCCGCAGCGTCGTCACGCGACCGAGCAGGACGGCAGGCGCGATCACGGAGAAGATCTGTCCGGTGAGAGCTTCCTCTTCCGGGTGGTACAGGCAGTCCTGCCAGGCGTCCGCCGAGAGCCCCGAACGCGGAGCGATGAGCCCGCGCGTGCGGTGCTGTTCGAAGAGCGCACGTTCGGCCTCGTTGGCTTCACCGATTGCCGACAGTGCCTGGGCTGCGCGCCACGCGCCATCGAGCTCATCCCGGGCCTCGTGGATTCGGAAGAGATCACGGAGTGCGGAGGCATTCGTGGGATCCCGGCGGACGCGGCGCCATTGCTCCTCGGGATCTTGGCTCCCGGCTTCCACGGCGGATTCGAGGTCGCCGAGATCGACTTCCACGTTGATGGCTGCCTGCGCCTTGCGGAGCTCCTCTTCGAGTTCGGCCACGCGGGTCGTCAGTCGGGCGACTTCGGCCTTCAGCTCGCTCACGGCCGCGGATGCCTCGCTGCTCTCGGGGGCGGCGGGCACCACCGGAGTGAGGCTCGGGTGGGCGACCTGGTACGCCTCGACGACCTGCACTCGATGCCGTGTCTCGTAGGCCGCCATCATGGCCTGTTCGAGGCGACGCAGACGATCTTTGTCGAGCCCGAGGTTGCTCGCGGCCTTGTCGAGACGTTCGCGCTCCTCGCTCGTGATGATGCCGTCCTCCAGAGCCTCGGCGAACAGGGCCTCGTATTCGGAGCCGAGCGGACCCAGTCCGAGGCCTCCACTGACCTCGACCTCGGTGAACTCGGCGGAGTGACGAAAGCTCTGGATGTTCCCGACGCCGGTTTGAGCGAGGGGGTGCTTGGCAGTCATGCGGTCTCCTCGGTTGAAAGGCGACAGGCTAACCGATCTTCGGACGCGGTGTCACCGCCTCTCGTGTCACCGATTCCGCGTCATCGGCCTGTGCGTAGGCCGTGCTTCTTCGCGAGGTCCGAGAGATGTTTGCGATCCATGCGAGCCTCTCGCGCAGCGGCACTCACATTGTCGCCATGGCGCTCGAGGAGCCACGACACGTAGCGCTTCTCGAATTCGGCCTCGAAGGCGTTGCGCGACTCGCGGTAGCTCAGGGCGGGATCGAAGTTGGTCGGAAGGCGCCCTTCCGCCAGAGGTGAGACGGGAAGATCGACCAACCTGAGCTCTCGCTCGCCCGTCGCCGTAGCAAGATAGATGGCGCGATCGAGTACGTTTCGGAGCTCGCGCACGTTGCCGGGCCAATCGTGCGCGCTCAGCCCCGCCAAGGTGTCCGGCGACAGATGGACTTCGACCGCGTTCGGATCGCGCTTCATGGCCAGCTCGAGGAAATGCTGCACCAGCGCCGGGATGTCCTCGCGCCGCTGACGGAGCGGAGGGGCGGTGATGGGCACGACCGACAGACGGAAGTAGAGGTCTTCGCGGAACTTTCCGCGCGCCACTTCCTCACGAAGGTTGCGCTTCGTGGCGGCGACGATGCGAGCCGTGTTTTGCTGCGTGCGGTTTCCGCCGACTCGACGGTATTCGCCCGACTCGAGTACTCGCAGAAGCTTGGGCTGGACGTCGAGCGGCAATTCACCGACTTCGTCCAAGAACACCGTGCCTGCACCGGCGAGTTCGAAGGCCCCTTGGCGTGAGGCGACTGCGCCGGTGAACGCGCCTCGCTCGTGCCCGAACAGCTCGCTCTCGATCAGGTTGTAGCTGACTGCACCGCAGTCCACGACCACGAAGGGTTCCGAGGCGCGAGGACTCTTGTCGTGAACCGAGCGAGCCAGTACGTCTTTGCCGGTCCCAGTTTCACCTTCGATGAGCACCGAAGCGTCGGTGGGAGCAATACGCTCGAGCACGCCGAAGATGGCGCGCATCGCGAGGCTGGGCCCCAGGGCATGACCGAAGCGCTCGGATTGACTCGGAGGAACGGTCGCCGGGCTGGGCTCGCTTTGAAGCATGAGCTCCACGCCACCGACCGTGAGGGTGGCGCCGACTTCGATCTGCGCTTCCTTGACCGCCACACGTCCGACCAGCGTGCGGTTCGTGGAGCCGAGGTCTCGTACGAGAACGCCGCCGGGCTGACGCACGAGCTCACAGTGGTGTCGGCTCACCGTATCGTCGGGGAGAACGAGATCGTTGTCGCGAGCGGTGCCGATGCGCAGCTCGCGGCCGAGCTTCACCTTCTTTCCTCGAGCTGCACCACCAAGCACGGCGATCACCAGGTCGGTGGCCATGACCCCATCACGCGGGTTCGCGCGGGTGCCGTCGGATGGGAAGGGCTCGGGTTCGCTCACGGTTTTTGGAACTCTGGGCAGTCGACCACCACGTCAGGGCCTCGTCAACTTCACCCGAGTGGTCTCGCCTCGAAGCTCGACCCGGCGTTCGACGAGGAGCTTTTGCTCGGGGCATCCCGGACCAGGGCAGGAGCGGTCGATGAGTGTTGCGGCGACTTCGAGCACATAGGGGCCGTCCGACAGCTTCGCCGTGTGGGTCAGTGTGTCAGCGGGTCGTGACGGGTGTAGGGTCATGCCACTGATTGCGGCGTCTTCCTCAGCGGGGCGAAAGCTCACCGAAAGGTCGGTGAAGACCTTCGCTCCGGGAGCTTCGAAGACAAACCGCTGCTCCTTGGGCAGCGCCGGGAGGAACTCGGCAGCCGCTAGCGCCAGGCCTCCGACGAAGGCTGCGCGAGCAAGGCGCTTCCGCCAGAAAGCCCACGACTTGGTGTCGGGGACCGCCGTCGTCTTCGTCTCGTTCACTCGCCGCGGGGGGACGCTGCACCCGAAGGGGAACTCAGGGTGGTTGCCGTTGGGGCCGGCTTCGCCGGCGCGGGCGCGGTAGGTGCCGCGGGTGGCGCCGTCTGTTGCGGCGGCGTCGGTGCCTCTGCTGATGCGGCCGGTGCCTCAGCCGAACCCGAGCCCGCGGGCTGCGCCGCTTGGGCGGCCGCGGCCCGATCGCTGTTCAAGAGACGGATCAACTTGATGAGTCCCTCGACGGTCTCGTCGGGAAAATGACCGAAGGCTGGCATCCGACCACGGCCGTTCTTGATCGTGTGCTTCATCTCACTGTCGAGGGCCACGCGCTGCCACTTGGGGTTGGTGAAGTCCGGTGGCTTCATCATGCGGCCCTGGGGACCATCGCCGCGGCCGATCTTCCCGTGGCAGCTGACGCAGTTGGTCGTCCAGGTGGCCATCACCACGTCGTTGATGCCGAACCGAGAGAGGGAAGGGGGGCCGGCCTTCGAGGGCTCCACCTGGCCGGCGGTCGGCTCCTCGGTGTGGTCGTGATCGGCGGGGGTCCACTCCCGCACGTCTTCGCTCTTCTTTCGGCACGCGCCGAGGGCGAAAATCAACAGCAGCGGCACGAATCGTCGACAGCGAAAGTGCATGGGCGGTCCCCATACCACAGCCGCGCACTTCGAGGAGGAAATCAGCCCGTCCGCCCCTTGCGTTGCCAAGGGGGCCACCCCGGGGGTAGTCGGAGAGCCGTGGCCGCCGAGTTCGTTCATCTGCACGTGCATACGCAGTTTTCGTTCCTCGCGAGCTCCGTGAAAGTCGCCGAGCTGGCCCCGCGCGCGAAGACTCTCGGCATGAGCGCGGTCGCCATGACCGACAACCACAACATGTACGGGGCGATCCGGCACTACCAGAAGTGCCGCGCCGCGGGGGTGCAGCCCATCCTCGGGGCGGAGCTCAACGTGGCCCGCGATGCGGGAGGCCACCTTGCCCACCTGGTGCTGCTCGCAGCGAACGAAGAAGGCTACAAGAACATCATCCGCCTGGTCTCCCGAGGCCAGACGGAACCGGTCAGCATGGCCGGCCCCAGCGTCAACATCGAAGACGTCGCGGCACACGCAAAAGGCGTCGTCTGCCTCTCGGGATGCTTGGGCGGAGTCGCGGCGCAGCGCGTGCTCGAGCAGGGGGAAGCAGCGGGGCAGGCGGTCCTCGGTGAGCTCAAGGAGATGTTCGACCCCGGACACCTCTTCGTGGAGCTGCAGGACCACGGATTCGCCGAACAGCCGATCGTCAATCAGATCCTCTCCGATGCTGCGCGGAAGCTCGATCTGCTCACGGTGGCGACCAACGACGTCCACTTCATGTCGAGGGACGACGGGCCTGCGCAGCTTTACCTGAATTGCGTGCGGCTCGGTCGCACCTATGCCGAGGCCCTGCCGACCCACCACGGGTCGAGCGAGATGTACCTGAAGAGCCCCGCCGAGATGGCGTCGACCTTCAGTGGACATCCCGAAGCCCTCGCCAACACCCTGAAGGTCGCCGAGATGTGTTCGGGGCTCGAGCTCCGGCTCGGAAAGCCCATGCTGCCGCACTTTCCGGTGCCAGAGGGCCACACGACGGAGAGCTACTTCCGACACGTCTCCGAGGAAGGACTGACAAAACGCCTCGCGGAGATTCGCGCGAGCGGTCGCACCATCGACGAGAAAGTCTACTGGGATCGCCTCGAACGAGAGCTCGGCGTCATCATCAACATGGAGTTCCCGGGGTACTTCCTCATCGTGTGGGACTTCATCAGGGAGGCAAAGGCACGGGGCATTCCGGTCGGTCCCGGTCGCGGCTCGGGTGCCGGGTCTCTGGTAGCGTACTCCCTCGAGATCACCGAGCTCGATCCCCTGCCGTTCAACCTCCTGTTCGAGCGCTTCCTCAACCCGGAGCGCGTGAGCATGCCCGACTTCGACATCGACTTTTGCATGTCGCGTCGGGATCAGGTCATCGACTACGTCGCCGAAAAGTACGGTAAGAAGAGCGTTGGCCAAATCGCGACCTTCCAGAACCTCAAAGCGCGCAGCGTCATCAAGGATGTAGCGCGCGCGATGGGGATCCCCGCTCCCGAAGCGCAGCGCATCGCAACCCTCGTTCCCGACTTGGGGCAGGGCAAGACGGCGACTATCTCTCAGGCTCTCGACATGGAGCCGAAGCTCAAGAACCTGGTGGAGACCGAACCCCAGGTGAAGGAGCTCATCGACCAGAGCAAGCGCCTCGAAGGGCTCACCCGGCACGCCGGGATGCACGCCGCTGGCGTGGTGATCAGCGAGGGGCCGCTCGACGACCACGTGCCGATCTTCCAGAGCGACGCGACTCTCGTCACTCAGTACGACAAGGACGACGTCGAGCTGGCAGGCCTCGTCAAGTTCGACTTCCTCGGGCTGAAAACGCTCACGGTGATCGACATCGCCGAGCGTCTGGTCAATGCCCGCCCCGACCGAAAGGACAATCCCCTCGACGTTCGGACCATCCCGCTCGACGACACACCGACGTATCAGCTGATCACCAGCGGCGAGACCACTGGCGTTTTCCAGCTCGAATCGAGTGGCATGCAGCAGCTCCTGCGGAGCATGAAACCCGACTGCTTCGAGGACATCGTCGCCGCAGTGGCTCTGTATCGGCCTGGCCCCCTCGGCACGGGCATGATCGACGACTTCATCGGCGTCAAACACAAGAAGAAGCAGATCCGCAAGCTGCACGATCTGATCGACCCGGTGCTCGAGCCCACCTACGGAGTGCCGGTCTATCAGGAGCAGGTGATGCAGATCGCCCAGCGCCTCGCCGGGTACTCGCTCGGTGGCGCGGACCTGCTGCGTCGCGCCATGGGCAAAAAGAAGGCCGAGGAGATGGTGCGGCAGAAGGCGCTCTTCATCGAGGGCGCCGCAAAGAATGGCGTGCCCGCCGAACAGGCGGATGCGATTTTTACCGAGATCGAGGGCTTCGCCTCCTACGGGTTCAACAAGAGCCACTCGGCTGCATACGCACTCATCACCTATCAGACGGCGTATCTGAAGCGGCACTATCCGACCGAGTTTTTCGCGGCAGCGCTGACGGCGGACAAGGAAAAGATCGAGAAGGTCGTTCGCACCATCGCCGAGGCCCGCAGCTGGGGTGTTTCGGTCCTCCCGCCCGACATCAACGCGAGCGACACGGACTTCACGGTGGTCTACAAGACCCCGGACGGATCGGGCTTGCGTCGCGGTCCGGGCAAGTTGCGCGACTCCTTGGGACCGCAGATCCGCTTTGGACTCGGTGCGGTGCGAGGCTGCGGTGACGCGGCTCTCGTGAACGTGTTCGAAGCGCGGCAAGAGGGAGGCCCCTTCCGCGATCTCTTCGATTTTGCTTCGCGGGTGGATGCCAAACGCCTGAATCGCGGTGTGCTCGAAGCGCTCATTCAGTGTGGGGCCTTCGACTCGGTGCTCCAGCCGAACGGCATTCATCGAGCGCGTGCCTTTTCCGCTGTCGAGGCGGTACTCGAACGATCCCGCAGCGCAACGCGGGATCGGGAGCGGGGTCAGGCAACGCTCTTCGGGATGTTCGAAGCGGCGGCCAACCAGACGGGGGGCTCCGCACAAACTCAGAACGACTATCCGGAGGCGGAGCCTTGGGATCGTCTGGAGATGCTGCGCCGGGAGAAGGCGGCTCTGGGCTGCTACGTTTCCGGTCACCCGCTGTTTCGCTATGGGAACAAGCTGGCGCGTCTCGGCGCCGTGGCATCCGTGAAGCTCAAGGAGGTCGAGGCTTGGAGCGTCCAGAGCGTCGCGGGTATGGTAGAAAACTACCAGGAGCGCCTCTTCAAGGGGGGAGCCGGGGGTAAGGCGGCCTTCTTCGAAATCGAGGACGTGTACGGTCGAGTGAAGGCGAAGCTCCGCGGTGATCGGATCGACACCTACGCGCACCTGTTGACCGGCGGGGAGCCGGTGCTCGTTTCGGGCAAGGTCAGTTTTCCGATAACCGACGAGCCCGAGGGGGAGCGTGAGCCCACCCTGTTTGTCGACAAGGTGGAGCCACTGTCCGACGCGGTACTCGCCGCGACCCGATCGATCTCCATTCGTTTGGACGCGGACAACACCGCTCGGCGTGAGCTGGAGGCCCTCAGAAAACTGCTCGAAGAAGCTCCCGGCAGCTGCCCGGTGGAGCTCGTTCTGACCCTGGCGGGGGGCGCCGAGGCGACCCTCGACTTGGGGCAGACCCGTGTGACTCCGACGGACGCCGTGCTGTCGGGGCTCGAACGACTGTTCGGCGATACGGTGGCCGAGCTGCGCTGAGGTTCGTTTGGAATAGTTGGTTTGTCAGAGCGAGGTTCGTGTAGGCAGACGTGAGCAGGTGCTACAGGCATTTCGCCTCTCCGGCCTGACGCGCTAAGTTGCCAAGCTCAGTGAAGAACCCGCGTGACGAGCTGATCCGCATCGATTCGCAGGGTGTCGCTCATCCGATCGGCACCGTGGCGAGCCAGCGCATGCGCCCTCATCAGGGGACCTACCGTCTCCTGCCGGCTCCCGAGCACGTCGTGTTCATGCGGTACACGGGGGAAGATGGCGTCGTCGACGAGGGGGATGGAGCTGTCGTGCGCCTCGCTGGTGAGATCACGACGCCGGGAACGATCTGCGACATCCTCGCCCTGGTCGCTCAGACGGGTTGGCGCGGAGTCCTCAGCGTGCACGAAGGGGAGGTGTGTCGAAGTATCTACCTCGATCGTGGGAACGTGGTCGGGGTGCAAACGAACGCTGACGGTGAGCGCCTGGGCACGGTGATGTACCGGTATGGGCTCGTCGGGCGCGAAGTGCTCGAGCGCGTCGAGGCGAGTGTGAGCGAAGGACGCCGTTTCGGAGAGGTCGCCGTTGAACTCGGTGTCGTGCAGAAGGACCAGATTTACAAGGCGATCCGCCAGCAGATCTGTGAGGTCGTCTACGCAGCGATGCGAGTCGGAGATGGCACTTTCTTCTTCCTCGACGACTTCGACGCCTCGGGGTTACCAGCGCCGCAGGCCGTCAGTGCCAACGCGCTCTTGATGGATGGAGTGACGCGTCTCGACGAAGGGCGCTACTTCGAGGAGAAGATCCCCTCCGCAGAGCATGTCCCGGCCCGCGGTGCTTCGGGAGCGCCGCCCCCCGGTGAGCTCGGTGACGTGTACGCCCTCGTCGACGGACAGCGCAGCGTGCGGGATATCGGACGAGAGACCGGGCTCGGCGAATTTGCGACCACGAAACAGCTCTATGCGCTGGTGCAGTCGAAGCACGTCGTGATCGGTCCGCCGCGGGTATCGGGAGGGCCCGCGGTGGTGGTGATCGCCGCCAACGACGTGCTTTCCGCCGCATTTCGCGCCGCCGAAGAGATCGGTCAAGCCGATGAGCTGCGGACAAGCCTGGAGTCCTTCACCGTCGGCGCTGGCGTCGTTTACGACATGCTCTTCCGAGGAGCAGGCCCGGACGCGCAGGGGCGGCTCGAGCCCGAGCGTGTCGCGGAAAACGCGGTCCTCGTTTCCCAGGTTGGCGATCCGGTGGAAACGGTGAAGCAGCTTCTGTTCGACTATGTGAGCTTCGCCCTGTTCAGCGTCGGTGCGGCGCTAGGCAAGGAGGGTGAGGCGGCACTCCACAAGAAAGTGGGGGAGGCGGTGGAGCGGCTGCGCCCGCAGAGCTGATCTCCGGGAATTTTGAGCCCGAAAAATCATCGCATCGAGGCAGTGGCGAGACCGTCCACTTTCCTGTACAGAAGGGCCCAGGACTGATAGCTCAGTCGGTAGAGCAGTGGATTTTTAATCCCCGGACGCTACCACCGGAGCTTCTTTCCCGCATAAAACAGCTGATTTCCGAGCACGAGGAAGCCGGAAATTCACCCGATGGCCCACGCTGGCCCAGTGAAACGGGGCAGGGGACCGCCGCGGCTGATGCGGACGAGGCTGCGCTTGCTGACGCGCTGAACCAAGCGTCCGAAGCGGGGCAATGGGACGAGGTCGCCCGCCTTGCTGGTGAGCTCGAAGCCCGGCGCAAGGCCCGCGCTGGGGTCGTTGATCTCAGCGAAGAACGGAAGCGGCGGGAGGGGTCCGGCTGACGGCCGTGCACCGCCTTCGGCGCCGTGGCTCCCTTGGGTCTCGGTTCCGACGGCGGCGCACTGCCGCGGAAAGTTGGGGACCATCATGGATCAGGAAGATCGAGACAACTGCATCATCGGAGCCGAAGAGCACCTCACCAACGCCCTTGAGGAAGTGGGGAGCCACGTCATGGGGGTGAGCCTCGACTGCGGAAAGACGCTTGCTCAGCTGAGCATGGCGCTCGTTTGCATCAGAAACCTCCGGGATGATGCCCGAGAACAGGCGAAAACAGGGGTGAGCG
>JBNKGC010000171.1:0-13394 GCA_050289625.1 Polyangiaceae bacterium
GGTCTGGACGTACGAGTTCGACTCCGCGGGTCACCGCATCGCCAAGGAGCAGACGTACATCGACGAGACGGCCGGCCCGGCCCAGCTCGTCATCGGCCTGCGGGTGATCGGCATGCTCTGAGCCCGGGCCCTGCGCCCGCGCGCTCGCTACTGGCTCTCGCGTTTCGTGCTCCTCCGCGCGCTCGGCTTCATCTACTTGGTCGCGTTCCTGTCCCTGTGGCTCCAGCTCGAACCCCTGATCGGAAAGCGTGGTCTGCTGCCAGCGACTTCGTTTCTCGGCTGGGTTCGCGGGGCAGCCGGCACTGGGGGGCGCGCCTTTTGGCAAGTCCCCACTCTCTTCTGGCTCGACTCGAGCGACCTGTTCCTCTGGCTCGTTTGCGGAGTCGGAGTCACCTTGGCGGTGGCTCTGGCGGCGGGCCTCGCCAACGTGCCCATCGTCTTCGGGCTCTGGTTCGTCTACCTGTCGTTCGTCCACGTCGGCCAAGTCTTCTACTCGTACGGCTGGGAGATTTTGCTGCTCGAATGCGGCTTCTTGGCGATCTTCCTCGTTCCGCTGTGGAAGGTCCGCCCGTTCCCCGACGTCCCGCCACCCGCGCCCGTGTTCTGGCTGTACCGTTGGGTTCTCTTTCGCCTGATGTTTGGGGCGGGCCTGATCAAGATCCGGGGCGACTCCTGTTGGACCGACCTGACTTGCCTCTACTACCACTACGAAACTCAGCCCAACCCTCATCCCCTGAGTTGGGTGCTGCACCAAGCGCCGCACTGGTTCCAGCAGCTAGGCGTTCTCTTCAACCATTTCGTCGAGCTCGTCGTCCCGTTCGGCGTCTTCGGTCCGAAGCGCGTCCGCTACGTCGCGGGTGCGCTGATCATCCTGTTTCAGATCACGCTGATTCTCAGCGGTAATCTTTCGTTCTTGAACTGGCTCACCATCGCGTGCGCCCTTTCTTGCTTCGACGATGATCTCTGGCGTCGCCTGCTACCGAGGCGCCTGCGGGAGCTGGCGGAGCGACGTTCCCTCGAAGACGCCTCGGGCACTCTTCGGCCGAGCGGTGCTCGCCGAGCAGTCCTCACCGCCTGGTGTATCTTGGTGGCCATCCTCAGCATCAATCCGGTCGTCAACCTGCTCGGGAGCCGTCAGCGGATGAACGCCTCCTTCGAACCGCTTCACTTGGTCAACACGTACGGCGCATTCGGAACCATCGGGCGACAGCGCTTCGAAGTGGTCATCGAGGGCACCGATGCCAAAACGCTCGAACCCGATACCGAGTGGCGCGAGTACGTGATCCCCTGCAAGCCTGGCACACCCGATCGCGCTCCTTGCCTGGTCACACCCTTTCACTACCGCTTGCAGTGGCAGACCTGGTTTGCAGCGATGGCCCCACCCGAGGCAGAACCTTGGATGGCGAACCTGGTTCAGAAGCTCCTCGAAGGCGACCGAGCGGTGCTCCGCCTGATCGAAAAGAATCCCTTTCCCGAGGCGCCACCGCACTACATTCGAGCGAGGCTCTTTCGCTACCGCTTCACGCACTTCGGCGAAGACGGGTGGTGGCGTCGACAGCCCGTCGACCAGTACTTCCGCCCCCTTGCTCTGGGCGATCCGGAGCTCGAGGACTTCCTCAAAACCCACGGCTTTCGTTGAACCGAGACGAGAAATCCATCAATCAGCGCAAGGCCTGCGCCCCGAAGGCGGTACGATGCTGCCGTGATCGAGCTCGAAGGGGTTTCGAAGACCTTCGATGGGTCCGACGGGAGGGCCGTGACCGCCGTGCGCGATCTCACCTTATCGATCCGCGCTGGTGAGACCTTGTGTCTGATCGGCAAGAGCGGCTCCGGAAAGACGACCGCGCTTCGCATGATCAACCGATTGATTCGACCGAGCGCCGGCCGCATTTTCGTAGGCGGACGGAACGTCTCCGAGCGCGATCCAATCGAGCTACGGCGCTCCATCGGTTACGTCGTCCAGCATGGCGGCCTCTTCCCTCACATGACCGTGCGTCGAAATGTGGGCATCCTGTGCGAGCTCGAGGGTTGGGAGCCCGAGCGGACCCACCAGCGCGTCGACGAGCTGCTCGAGTTGATGAACCTCGAGCACGACCTCGCGGAGCGTTACCCAGGCGAGCTATCGGGCGGACAGCGCCAGCGCGTGGGCGTAGCGCGTGCGCTCGCGCTCGACCCAACGTGCATCCTGATGGACGAGCCGTTCGGCGCCCTCGACCCCGTCACCCGAAGGCAGCTCCACGCCGAATTCTCCGCGCTCCGAAAGCGCGTGGAGAAGACGCTCGTCATCGTCACCCACGACATGAACGAAGCCTTCAAGCTCGGCGATCGCATCGCGCTGCTTCACGAAGGACGCTTGCTCCAAGTCGGCACGAAGGAAGAACTCATGGAGCAACCGCGCGATGCCTTCGTGACTCGATTCCTGAACGACGAGCTCGAGGACGAAAGGCCGTGACCTCGTGGCGCCACACGCTCTCTGCGGCCACGCTGCTGATCGGCTTGCTGTCGTTCGCTCGGATTTCGGAGGCGCGCGACACCGTCGTGGTCGGCAGCAAGCTGGATGCTGAAGGCGCTCTCCTGGGAGAGATCTTCGCCCAAGCCATCGAACGGTACGCGGGGCTGGTCGTCGAACGGAAACTCGAGCTCGGCGGCACTGTAATCGTCTTTCGGGCGCTCGAAAGCGGCGCCATCGACGTCTACCCCGACTACTCAGGAACTCTCTGGAACGTTCAGATCGCGAGCAACCGAGCCCCGAGAACCGCTCTCCAGGCCTATTTCGTCCCCTGCCAGAAGCTCGAACGAGAAAGCGGGATCCGCTGCCTTCCGCCTCTGGGTTTCCAGAACTCCTATGCCCTCGGGATGCGCTCGGAGCGCGCCCAAAAACTCGGCATCGAGACTCTTTCCGATCTGCAGTCCCACGCACCGAGCCTGGCAGCGGGGTTCAGCCACGAGTTCTTGCGTCGCGCCGACGGGTATCCCGGTCTTCGGAAAGTCTACGACCTTCGCCTCGGCGAGGTGCGCGGAATGGACCACGGCCTCGCATACCAAGGGCTCTCGTCGGGTAAGGTGGACGTCGTCGATACTTGGACGACGGACGGAAGGCTCAGCGAACTTCCCATCGTCCTCCTCGAAGACGATCAAGGATTCTTCCCACCCTACGACGCCCTCCCGCTGGTGCGCTCGAACACGCTGCGCGCGCACCCCGAGCTCGAAGGCGCGCTCTCTCGACTGTCGTTTACCCTCGACGACGCCACCATGCGTCACCTGAACGCGCGCGTCCGCAAGCTCCACGGTGATCGCGGGAAGGTCGCGACGGAGTTTCTCGATTCGCTCGACGCGAGGGGAAACTCCGGCCCCCTTCAGGCAACCGTTCACCCCCCATCGCGTTGGATGCGCCTCGGCAAGCTCGCCCTCCAGCACTTGGCCCTGGCCGGACTCGCCACTGTGCTCGCCACCCTCGTCGCGGTTCCTCTGGGGATCTGGGTGACCCGCCGGAGAGCCTGGGCTCCCTCGGTGATCGGCCTGGCCGGAGTGGTGCAAACGATCCCAAGCCTCGCGCTGTTGGCGCTCATGGTGCCTATCCCCGGTTTGGGCTTGGGCGCTCGCTCCGCCATCGCAGCACTCTTTCTGTACGCCTTGTTGCCCCTCCTCCGAAACACCTACGCCGGCATCGAGAGCGTGAATCCCGAGGTCATCGAGGCGGCGCGGGGCATCGGGATGCGCCACGGCGAAATCTTGCGGCTCATCGAGCTACCCCTGGCGCTGCCCACGATCCTCGCCGGTGTGCGCACCGCAACGGTCATCAGCATCGGTTTCACCACGCTCGCTGCGTTCGTGGGCGCGGGAGGTTTGGGCGAGCCGATCCTCACTGGTCTGTCCCTCGACGACGTTGGACTCATCCTCTCCGGAGCCGTCCCAGCAGCCCTCCTTGCGCTCCTCGCCGACGCGGCCCTCGGGCGCCTCCAGCGAGCGCTGTCTCCCCGCGGCCTTCGCCCCTGAGGAGTTCAACACTTCTCAACATTCGCTCGGGTTCGCGCTTCACATGCGGAGCCCAAGCTGATGGGTGAAAGGAACTTCCGATGTTCGGATTTTTATTCGCCACCCTCTGCATCATCGGGCTGATTTTCGTCATCGCCCGGCCTCGCCGATTCGGACACCATCGGTACGCCTGCGGGCATCACCGAGGTGCCCATTTTCGCGGTCGCCCGGTCGGCCACCTGCTCGAGTATCTCGACACCACGCCGGGACAGGAAAAGGTGATCCGGCGCGCGATCGGTGACCTCGTGGACAAGGGCTCCGCCGAGGCCCGCGCGATGCGGCAGTCACGCGACGAGCTCGCCACCCTCGTGTCCGGCGATCACTTCGACACAGACCGAGCACGCTCGTGGTTCGGGACTCAGCAGGAACGCCTCGCTCACCTGGGAGACGATGGGGTCGCCGCCCTCGCCCAGATCCACGAGGTTCTCGACGATCGTCAGCGTCGCCGGCTCGGTCGATTCATCACCATGGGACCGTGGGGACACCGCTTCGGTCACTGACTCGGGAGAAGGCTCGCCATGAAACGCACCGTACTCATCGTCCTCCTGTCGCTGGGAGCAGTCTCCGGAATCGCCATCGGAGTCCGGCACTCACACTGCCGCGCCGAGCGCCACGAGCAATTCAAGCAGATGGTCGCCACCACCTGCGTCGAGGCAGCCCAAAAGGTCCTCGAGCGACAGGGCCACGCCCCGGACGCTCCCTGACCCATTCATGTTCTCCGTTCTGCTCCTTCCCTGCAGCACGCCGCGGCCTCACCCCCTCGAGGCCTCGGTGGGGCACCGCCCGGACCAAGGCAGCCTTTGGTCCGGGCGGGAACGCCCCCTATTCGATGGGCTTGATGGGATCGCCCCAAGCGGCAATGCCTGTAGAGTGAGGCCCATCCCTTCCGGAGCTCGCCCTTGCCCATCCGCGCCCTGATCATCGACGACGACCGCAGACTCGTGGAACTCACCGAGCGATATCTCGGTGAAAACGACGTGGCAGTTGCCCACGGCCGCGACGGTGAGGAGGGGCTTGCGATGCTGGCGCGTGACACCTTCGACGTCGTGCTCCTCGACATCATGATGCCTGGCATCGACGGGCTCGAAGTGCTGCGTCGCATCCGGCAGAAGGACCGCACCCCCGTGATCATGCTGACCGCAAAGGGAGACGATACGGATCGCGTGGTCGGGCTCGAGCTGGGTGCCGACGACTACCTGCCGAAACCATTCAATCCGCGCGAGCTTCTCGCGCGCATTCGCGCTGTGCTCCGCCGCGGACACGCTTGGCAAGACGAACGGCGTCTCAAGATCGGTCCCGTCGAAGTCGACGTCGATGCCCGCGACGTTCTGGTGGAGGGTAGCTCCGTGAACTTGACGGGCCTCGAGTTCGACTTGCTCGTCGCGTTGATGCGGAGACCCGGGCGCGTCATCCCCCGCAGCACCTTGATGGAGCTGGCTGGCCGAGGTGACGTTCACGTGAGCGATCGGAACGTCGACGTGCACATTTCGCATCTCCGGAAGAAGCTCGGTGACGACGGGTCGTCCGTGATCGAAACGGTGCGAGGCGTCGGCTACGTGATCGGGAGGCGTTCGTGAGGTGGGTGCAACGCTGCGCAGGAGCTCCGCTGCACTGGCGTCTTTTCATGTTTCTCGGCATCACGATCCTCGTCGCGCTGCTGGCGGCGACCGCGGCTGCCTTCTTGGTCCATCCTCAAGACAGCAGCCCCATGGCGCAGTGGAACCGCGCCGCTGGGTTCGTCGGGGATCGCTTCGCCCACGTCTGGGAAGACCAAGGCGAACGACGCCTCTTGGCCCGCACCCTGGCGGACCGCTTCGACGCAAACGTCACAGTGCTCGATCCGAACGGTCGCGTGCTGGAGGAGTTCGGTGCGGACGGGGCAGCACCGGGCGAAAAACCCAGCTGCTCTCACGGCCATGAGCTCGACGTCAAACGCGCTGGGGGCGTCGTCGGGCGGGTGCAGCTCTGCAGGGGCGGCTTTCAGCATGGCTGGGCCTCGTTTCTGCTCTTCCTGGGAACGGCGGGAACTGTGCTCTGGATGGCCGCCGGCCTATTTGCTCGGAAGATAGGCCGCCCCCTCGGCGAGCTGACGGCCGTGACCCGTGAGATCGGCAGCGGCCACTTGAAGAGCAGAGCCCGACTCGCCACGCAGGTGGCCGGTGAAATCGGCGAGCTCGCCAGCGCCGTGAATCAAATGGCCGGCCGCATCGAGCGACAGATCGGCGAGCACAAGGAACTGTTGGCTGCCGTTTCTCACGAGATTCGGAGTCCCCTGGCGCGTTTGCGCGTGCTGTCCGAGCTCATGCGCGACAGTCGCGATCCGGCGGCGCACCTCGACGAAGTGGAGCGCGAGATTTTCGATCTCGACACGCTCACGGGCAAGCTCCTCGCCAAGTCTAGGCTCGACTTCGACACCCTCGATCGCGCGCCGCTCGATCCCGTCGAGCTCGCGCGCAATCAGCTGCGCCGGTCGAACTTGGACCAAGACCTGCTGAAGGTCGAAGGAGATGTCGGCCGCTTGCACGGCGACTCGACTCTGCTCAGCCGCGCCCTCGAGAACGTTTTCGACAACGCCCGCCACCACGGCGGCGCCGTCACGCGAGTCACCGTCCGCGCCATTCCCCATGGAGTGGTGTTCGAGGTGTGTGACCGCGGTCCGGGGTTTGCCGAGGAGGAAGCGGAAAGACTCTTTGCGCCCTTCGAACGAGGCAACGGCGAAGGGGGCACGCACCGGACGGGGCTCGGCCT
Source organism: Polyangiaceae bacterium (assembly GCA_050289625.1). GTDB lineage: Bacteria > Myxococcota_A > Polyangia > Polyangiales > Polyangiaceae > NIC37A-2. The sequence goes on from JBNKGC010000171.1 coordinate 6,784, forward strand.
CGGGCTTTCTCTGGTACGTCAAATCGCGGTGGCTCACGGGGGAACGGCGCACGCCAAGAATCTGCCCGGCGGTGGGGCCTGCCTTTCGATCGAGATCAAAGACACTCCGCCAGACTAGAGCGGGAACCACTTGCGTTGATTGAGCCTCCGCCGATTTGACCCCCAGCAGGTGAGGGCCCAATCGGCTACGGGAGGCCACTCGTCTGCACGTGCCGCTCATGTTTTCTTCGATCATCGCAAGCGATGCTCGCTGTAACCGCATGCGGTGATCGGTTGCCGCAGCAGACGAACCGCTCTTGCCCCCGGCATCAGTAGGCGACGAAGCCCCAGATCGTCAGCAGCACGAAGATGATCGCGAACGCGCACATCATCCAGAACCAGGGGGTCATGTGCTGGATGGGCAGGTCCTCGTGGTGATGAAGCAGCGCCATGGATCCTCCTTCCGTCAGTACTCTACTCTCCCATCTTCGCGTCGCTCTCGCTTGCAAGGGCAGGACGCGCTAGCTCAATTCTCGGAGTTCTCGGAGACCTTGCACCCCGTCATCGCGGCTTCACACTACCTGCGAGGCGTAAACCGAGAAGGGAGGCAGGCTGATGCAACGAGCTGCATTCTGCTTGTTCGGTGCGTTGTTGGGTGGTGCCGTCGCTGGATGTGGAGCGTCGGTACCCTATGAAGAAGTGGCTTCGGCGCGCTCCGCGGTGAGCGCGGCGGAAGCGTCCGGCGCGCAAGAAGTGCCGCAGGCGTCCTTGCATCTGAAGATGGCGCGCGACGGCATCGCCGAAGCCGAGCGGGTCATGGAGGACGAGCCGGAGCAAGCCAAGGAAATCCTCGAACGAGCCCGCGCCGATGCAGAGCTCGCGAAGAGCATGACGGAGGAGGACCAGGCGCGCCGCGAGGCGGACATCGCCATCCAGCGGATCGAGCGTCTGCAGCAGTCCAACTCATTCTAATCCACGTCCGGAAGCCCTCGCCTTCCCAGGGACGCGGCGAGGGCCACAAACCTGGGGGACCCATGATGTTTTCGAGAAGTCGGGGAAGTACCCCGTATTCACGAGCGGCGATCGCCTGCGCACTTGCGCTCGCCGGACCGATCATTTTGGCAGGCACGGCGTGCTCTTCGGCGCAGCCTTCACAGCAGCTCGTAGCAGCGCGAACTGCCTACGACCAAGCGTCGCAAGGACCGGCATCGAGGTACGCCCCGGACGAGCTCCTCGCCGCGCGTAACCTGCTGCAAGATGCGGAGAGCGCGGAGACAGGTTCCGAAGAAGAAAAACACCTTGCCTATCTTGCCGACCGGCAAGCCCGTTTCGCGGCATCGCAGGGCGCTCTCGAGAGCAACCAAGCCCGCCTGGAAGCCGCGAATCGCCGCTACGTCGTCCTCCAAGAGCAGGGGCGCGTCGCAGCGGAGAGAGGTCTCAGCGAGGCCCAACGGGATCTGACGCAGACCGAACGGCAACTGTCCGAGGCGGAGCGGAGGGCGGCGGCTCAACAGGCAGAGCTCGAAAGGGCGCGAGCACGCGCAGACGCGGCCATGGCGAGTCTCGAAGAGCTCGGCAACCTGAAGGCGGAAGGGGATTTTACGACCCTCACGCTTTCGGGCGCGGTGCTGTTCAAGACGGGCGAAGCAAGCTTGTTGCCGCTCGCGGAAAACCGTCTCGCGCAGGTAGCCGATGCCCTGCAGGAGCTCGACGAGTCGCAGCAGATCGTCATCGAAGGCCATACCGATTCACGCGGCGCGGCCGAGATGAACCAAGAGCTCTCGCAACGTCGGGCCGAAACGGTGATGAACTACCTGATCGAACAGGGGGTCGATCGCGACCAGCTGAGCGCGCAGGGTCGGGGTGAATTCGAGCCCATCGCGAAGAACGACACACCCGAAGGACGGGCGAACAACCGTCGCGTAGAGATCGTCATCGAAAATCCGAAGCCACCCGCCATGGAAGTGGAAGAGACTGAAGAAACGATCGAAATGAAGCCCTAGAACGCTGACGAGTTTGCTGCCAGAGCGCCCGCGAAAACCGTCCCGATTCTTGCGAGGGGGCGGTTTTCGCCTGGCCCGATTCGTCCCGCCGACCGAATCGGCCGAGACGGGCTCGAGACGACCGGAAACCCGATGGAGAGCGACAACCGCGGAGCGCGCTGCTAACGATCGGCCATGCCCGAGGCACTGGTCATCATCGCAGACGGCTCGGAGGAGCTCGAGGCCGTCACCATCATCGACATCCTGCGGCGGGGTGACGTGGAGGTCACGGTCGCCAGCCTGGACGGCGAACCGATCACCGCGTCCCGAGGCGTGCGCATCGTGCCCGACACGAGCCTGCGCAGCGTCGCCGCGAAGAACTTCGACGTGGTCGTGCTGCCCGGAGGCGGACCCGGCACCGAAAACCTCGCAGCCGATCCGGGCGTCATCGACCTGGTGCAGCGTCAGAACGAAGCCGAAAAATGGGTCGCCGCCATCTGCGCGGCTCCCCTGGTCCTCGAGAAGGCAGGCGTACTCGAAAGCCGAAAGGCGACGAGCTACCCCGGTGCTCTCAGCCCTGGTTCGACGACGTACAGCTTCGTCGAGGACCACGTGGTCGTCGACGGGCACGTCGTCACGTCGCGCGGCCCCGGGACGGCCCTCGACTTTTCGCTGATCCTCGTCGAGAAACTCTGCGGGCAGGAAAAGCGCGACGCGGTCGAAAAGGGACTCGCTCGCTAGCGCCGCCGCCCGAGCGGCAGGTCAGGGCGACGCGGTCGAGCCACACGGCTTGCCCGTCTCGGGGTCGTGACTGCAGCGGTAGACCCGCACGAAGTCGACGACCATCTCCTGAGGAAAGGTCGTCGACTGATCGGGGGGACCCGGCCACTCTCCTCCGACCGCCACGTTGAGCAGCAGGTGGAAATCCTGATCGAAGGGGGCCGGGAAGTCGCTTCCGTCCGAATGCCACTCGGTCTGGGTGGCGTACAGGACCTCATCGACGAACCAACGGATCTCGCCTTCTTCCCACTCCACAGCGTAGGTGAAGAACGTGTCGGCGACGTAGCTCGGTGGGTCGTACTCCGTTCCGGTGTGCACGTTATCGGGCCACGAACCGCCGTAGTGGAGCGTGCCATACACGAGGTTGTTCGACGGAAAGGAGTTGACCGCCTCCATGATGTCGATTTCCCCGCTTCGGGCCCATCCACCGTACACCGAGTCGGTGGGCAACATCCAAAACGCCGGCCAGAGCCCCTGCCCTTCGGGCAACTTCAAACGCGCCTCGAAGCGACCGTAGCGAAAAGACGCAAGCCCCGACGTATTCAGTCGTGCAGACGAATAGGGAAGCGTGACCACTTCGGTTGAACCGTCCGGACCACCGACAGCACCCGTGGGTGAATCCGCGAGCGCCACCAAATGGAGCTCGCCGTTTTCGACGAACGCGTTCTTCGCGTCGGCGACGTAGCACTGCTGCTCGTTGTTCCCTCCGCCCCAGCAGTTCACCTCGTGTTGCCACTTGGTGGTGTCGAGGGCTACCCCGTCGAACTCATCGGACCAGACGAGCTCCCAGCCGTGCTCGCCGATGGCTCCGAGACCTCCCGCGCCGCCCGCGGTCGAGCCCCCCGAGCTCGCTCCACCGGAAGCCTCACCTCCGCCCGAACCGCCCGCGTTCGAAGCCCCCGTTCCCCCCGAGATGCTTCCGCCCGAGCCCGGAAGAGCACCGCCCGAGCTGGTGCCGCTCCCCGCGGTCCCTCCCGAAGCGCCAGCATCGACGTCGCTGGCAGCCTCTTCGGAGCAAGCGAGAGAGCCCAGCAGAGCGATGAGCAGCACGCCCCAGGCGGCTCGCTCAAAGTTCAACTGCCTGGTCCGTTTCTGGCGCACGCTCTCCCTCATCTCGACGACCTCACACCCCGTTTTTGCCCGGGACCCTCGAGCCCGTCCAGGCCCGCCCGGCAACGCGGATTTCGACTGTTTTGTCCCTGACCCCCGCTTGTCAGATCCCCGCCCCGGCCGCCGAAAATCCTCCTCGGCAGCCCGGGCGAGTGAGCTTGCTCCGACCGCTCAGCGGCTCGCAATGATGGAAGCCAAGAGCCGCACGTACGGCGCTTGGTAGGTGATGGAGTTCTCGGTGATGGCCCAAGACACACGGGCCGCATCGTTGAAATCCGCATAGGACTTCTCGCCAGGCTGCCCCGCAGGGGGAATCAGCGTGGCGTCGCCGCCGTCGGACACGTAGTTCGTGCTCGGTCCGCCGGGCACGTATCCGGGCGCCGGGCCCGTGCCGTCGATCGAGCTGTCCCAGTCGCTGCCGTCCGTGAACCAAGTGTGGAAGATCTCGGTACAGTCGTTCTCTGCACCGAACTCTCGCATGTTCGTCAGGTAGACTTTGCTGAGTGCGTTGACACCGTGCATCCAATGCACGTGCTGACGCGCACGCTTCAGGTAGGCAGCATGGTTTTCCGTGCTGGCACCCCGCGCCTTACCTCCAAGCCGCTGCTCCCCCCAGCGAGCGCTCCGCCGGTCTACACCCTCACCGATTCCCGAACGGGCGCGCTTGCTTGATGTAGAGCTTCTGTTCTTCGCCGGGCTCGCCGTCGAACTTGAACTCGACGTCCATGGCCCACCAGTCGGTGGAGCCGAAGGCGGGGCCGTAGGCGGGGGCGAAGAAGTTGCGGATGCGCTGGAGCGCTTCGCCGAGCTCGTGCACCTGGGCGCGGGTGAGCACGGTTTCTCCCTCTTCGATCAGGTTCGAGCGACTGAGGTACGTCGTCGGCTGACCTTGCTGACCGTAGTAGTAGAGGAACGAATCCGTCGTGACGCCCGCGGGGGGCAGCACCACTGACGAGTCACCGCGCTGCACGTTCACGTAGAAGGCGGGCTCGAGCCCCGACTTGTCGAAGGGGTTGTCCGTCAGCGCCACACCGTTGGCCTCTTCGTCGGGGAACGACCGGTGAACGAGGAGGGCCATCCCCACCGCCTGATGGTCGATGCTCCGGTAGCTGCGTTCCTCGAACGCACGGAAGTACCAGACACTCGACCAGACCTCGCGAATCGCGTCGAGCACGGGCTTCGTCGGATCGCTCGGGTTGCCCGTCTTCGAGGTGTAGAGGCCTGCGCCGGTGAAGCCGTCGAGATCTTCTGCGTTCGTGCTCGAACGGAAGCGCATCGGCTGACCCGCGGGGTACTCCGCCTCCAGCTTTTCGAGCAGGGCTGCTTCGAAGTCGGCATTGACGGGAGCCTCCATCATGTCGTTTCTGAGCTTCTCGAGCTCGGCAGCGCGCACCGCCGGATCGTCCTGGAAGGAGGTGTCGGCCAAGAGCTCCGTCACGCGGGTGTCGAAGCCGTTTTCCTCCATGAACTGGAAGTAATAGAAGATCGGAACTGCGAACGCCTTCGGCGTTGGCAAGTCTTCGATGTACGCCATCGCTCCGTAGTTCGCTGCCTTGCCGCCGAAGGCACGCGTGCCCTCCTTGATGGCAGCGTGGAGGGCCTCACCATCGGTCGGGTCCTCGATGACGACCGTTTCCTTGATGTCGGTGAGAGCAACCACGTCCTTGTTGGCGCCCGGAACCTGGACGGCGCCCGGCTTGTTTTCTTCCCACCAGGTGTCCGCCACCTCCTTTTCGACTTCTTCGAGCTCGTAGTCGAAGGGGCCCACGTTCAAGCGAACCCACTTGCCTTCAAACTCACGGAAGCGCTCCAGATCATACGCATCGCGGAACGCCATGTTGGGCGTGCCGCGGTTCTGGGACAGCACGTTGATATGGGCGAGCGGGGTCTGAAACTGCGAGGTGATGATGCCCAGAGTCACCGAGATGTCGTTCGGCACTCGGTCGAGCACCACGATGTCCCGGAAGGACACGAACTCGGTCTCCAGCTCCTCGGCCGTCAAGAAGCGGAGCCGTCCGTAGCTCTCCGCGACGTTGAGCGCCTGGTAGTCGATGCCTTCGAAGAGGCGATCGGTCGACACGAGCGGCACGCTTCCCGGAAGATCAGCCGCCACTTCCTCCACTGACTCCGACGTCGGATGGAAGACGAGGTCTTTGCCGAAGAAGGCGTTCTGCTGAATCTTCTTGAACGCCAATTCGATCATGTCGGCGCTGGCGGTGTCGTACGGAGAGAGCTCGAAGGCCCAGACGTCCGGCCCTTCGTAGTGCGTGACCGCACCGAGAATGAAGCGCCGATAGGTCTGCGTGTATTGCTCGCCGTTGAACTCCGCCAGCGTTCCGATCGGGGTGAAGCCCTGAGCCACGCCCAAGTTCGCATCGGCGAACTCGTAGTGGATCTGGTACTTCTTGCTGTTCTGGAAGTAGAGGTGATCGCCGAAATCCATGTCGACGACCGTTTTCAGCGATCGCGCCCCCGGGATACTCGCGTCGAGAGGCACCGAAGCCAGGGCAGCGAAATCACCCTCACAGCCCACTTCCTCGAGGTAGTCGGGGGGTGAGTCGGGGTCCTCGATTCCACACTCCCAGACTCGATCGTCCTCGACCGCGTCTCCCCCTCCGTCCGACTTCGAGCAAGCCCCAGATGAAAGCGCGAGTGGGATCGCGATCAGTGCCAGGAGACCGCGATGTCCGGAGCCCATCGGGTAACGGGAACTCCTCGCGAAGCGGTTTTGGGGTGGGGCCCCACGGCTTCGCCGTGGGG
>JBNKGC010000172.1:0-13313 GCA_050289625.1 Polyangiaceae bacterium
GCCGACCAAGTGGGAGGCGCCGGAGCGCAGGCGGGAGTTGGGGGTGAGGAGCGGCGATTCACTCGCCGCGACGAGGGGGGCTGGGAAAGCCCCCCTACAAACCAGTAGAGTGGCCGGGTGGAAGCCCGTAGCCCAGCGCACGCCCCCGACACCCTAGAGCCTCTAGCCCCGACGATCCTCGTCGTCGACGACGAAAAGAACATCCGCCGGACACTAAACCTGGTCTTGAGCGGCGAGGGCTACCGAGTGCTGGAAGCTGAGTCGGCCGAAAAGGCCCTCGAAGTGCTCGCCGGGGCCGTCCCGAGCGTGGATCTCGCAATCTTCGACCTCAAGCTTCCCGGGATGAGCGGTCTGAATGCGCTCGAAAAACTCCGCTCGGACGACGCCACGCGCGACATGCCAGTGGTGGTCATCAGCGGGCATGCGACGGTCCACGACGCAGTAGCGGCTTTGAAGCTGGGAGCGAGTGACTTCTTCGAGAAGCCGCTCAATCGCGAACGCGTCGTCGTCAGCGTCGGCAACTGCATTCGCACGGCTCGACTCAGCAAACGTGTGGAGCAACTGCGCGCAGAGGTCGAAGCGCGCTACGAAATGATCGGGACCAGCCCCCCGATGCAGAAGCTCTACGCTGCCATCGACAAGGTCGCGCCCACGAAAGCGAACGTGCTCATCACGGGACCGAGCGGCACCGGCAAGGAGCTCGTGAGCCGCGCCATCCATCGACTGAGCCCGAGGGCGGAAGCCCCCTTCGTCAAGGTCAACTGTGCCGCCATCCCGCGGGAACTGATTGAAAGCGAGTTGTTCGGCCACGAGAAGGGCTCGTTTACGGGCGCCCAGAACCGCAAGCGCGGCTTCTTCGAGCAGGCGCACGGGGGGACCCTTTTCTTGGACGAGATCGGCGACATGGACCTCGCTGCCCAAGCCAAAGTCCTCCGGGTGCTCCAGAACGGGGAGCTCTTGCGCGTCGGTTCCGAACGGGCCGTGCACGTGGACGTACGTGTCCTGGCTGCGACGAACAAAGACCTGGCCAAAGAAGTCCAGTCCGGGAACTTTCGGGAGGACCTCATGTTCCGCCTCGACGTGTTCCCGATCCACGTACCCGAGCTTCGCGACCGGGGTGGCGACATTCGATTGATGTCCGATGCCTTCGTTCAGACCTTCTGCAATGAGAACGGTCTCCGCACGAAGACGATCCGGGCCGACGTTTACGAAGCGCTCGAGCGACGCCGTTGGCCGGGCAACGTCCGCGAGCTGAAGAACGTCGTCGAGCGCGCTGCCATCCTCAGCAGCGACGAGATCACCATTGCCGATCTGCCCGAAGATCCGCACGTCAGTCCCTTCGACGACGACACCGACGACAGCGGCCCCACCACCATCGCGCCGCCGACGACCTCACCGGATGGAGAACGCCTGACACTACGGAAGTACCGGGAGTCCGCCGAACGAACTTACATCGTCGAAACCCTCCGCGCCTTCGACTGGAACATCACTCGAACCGCCGTAACCTTGGGCATCGAGCGCACCAACCTCCACAAGAAGATTCGCGCGTACGGAATTCAGCGCGGCGAGTCCTGAGTCCACCTTCTTTTCGTGAAACGTTCGCCCGGAGAAATCTACCGCATGCTCGTCGAGAGGATGCGATTTCGGGACCCGCCGCTGCGGGGAGCTGACGTCACCCTGCGGGCAGCCGGGGGGCCACCGACGGTCGTTGCCGTCCACGGCTTCTGCGGCGCTCCTGGAGAGGTGGCCCTGGTTTGCGAGGCGGCGGAGCGCGTCGGGCTCGCCGCGATCGCACCGCCCCTGGCCGGGCACGGGACCCAATCGGCCCACCTCGCCGGCCTGCGGTTCAAGGATTGGGTCGAGGGGATGCGACCCACGTTGCGCGAGGCGTCCGAAAAAGGCCCCGTGATCCTCGCCGGGCTTTCGCTCGGCGCTCTCGTTTGCCTTCAGCTCACGCTGAACCACCCCGCAGAGGTTGCCGGCCTGGTGCTGCTTTCGAACGCGCTGTGGCTTCGGAGTCCGTTCCCCGACAAGGCCCTCGACGCGGTGGAGGCGTTGCACTTCCCCGACTTCGGAATGCCGAAGTTCACCAGCGACATTGGGGATCGATCGGCCCTGGCCCAGCATGCCTCCTACGGCACGCAACCAGTCCACGCGGCTCTGTCACTGAAACGCGCGGGAGAACGCCTGCGGGGTGAGCTCGGCGGCATCGAATGCCCCACTCTTCTGGTGCACGGCGCGGGCGATCGCGTGTGCCCGGTCGACAATTCGTGGCGAGCAGCGGAACGCCTCGGTAGCAACAACGTCCGCGTGGTGATCCTCCCGCGCTCGCGGCACATCATCACGCGGGATTTCGACAAGGACGTGCTCTCGGAAGAGCTCGAGACGTTCTTCGGCGGGCTCGCCCGCTGAGCGGCTCGCCCGGTGCGGATCAGCCGGTGCTGCCGAAGCCGCCGGCCCCGCGATGGGTCGCCGTCGCATCTTTGCGGTGCACGAGCGAAAAATGCGCGATGGGCCGCGGCACCATCTGGGCCACGCGTGCAGGGAGCTCGAGATCAGGAGCCGTCGGATCGATTTTCACCAGGGGCACCATCAGCTCGCCCCGATACCCTCGATCGATGACGCCCACGTTGTTGGCGAGCATGTAGCCGGTCTTGATGATGGAGCTCCGGGGCACCACGTCGAAGTACCAGCCGAACGGCGGTTCGATGACGAGTCCCGTGCCGTAGAGGATGCGATTTCCGAAGCGTTTTTTTTCGTAGAGCAGGGTGAGATCGTAACCCGAATCGGTGACGCGCTCCTTGAAGGGGGCGCGAGCATCGGGGTGCACCCGGCTCCAATGGATCACCTGAGGTTCGACCGCACCACCGGAAAGCTGAACGATGCGGTGCGTCCAGGCGAGGTAGCGGTCCAGGTGCTTTTGACGGTACGGGGCCGGCCCGTGAGCGCTCGGTCGTGGCCCGCTATCGGGATCGTCCTCTTGCAGAGCGAGCCGCTCTGCCGCGCATTCGTCGTACAAGTGTCCCAGCAGATCGAGGGCGCTGTTGCCCTCCCAGCGAACGGTGCGACGACCGATTCGTCCCGGCGGGATCGCGACGAAGTCGAGAAGCCCCTGAAGCAGTTCGTCCCCGGGGTGATCCAAAACGACGGAGAGGATCTCCGCATGTTTCGGGCTGAGCGTCCCCGACGCATCGAAGATCCCCCTCACGAAGGCCCAAGAGAGCTCCTCGCGCAGGTTCGGAAAGCGCAGTCGAACCTTGTCTCCTGGCGCACCGCCGAGCCACCCAGCGGCCAAATCGCCAAGCGGTGTGAAGATCCGCACTCGGCGCTTCTGCACCTCGTAGAGTGCGGGGATGTCTTCAGGCCCATCGGCCGCGAGCATGTCCATGAGCGGGCGCCCATCGCCGCGTAGCCGGATTTCGAGAACGCCTCGGCGCACACGTCCCTTGGCCGCCACGACGCCGAGCGCGTAGGCGTGTGCCTGACGACTCATGTCGCCGAACAATCGGTCTCCCTTACCCATGGGTCGTCCTTTCGAGACAGCTCAAGACGATTCCGCGAAAATGCGGTGCTTCTCGAAGATCTCGTCGGCCATCTTCTTCAGCTTGACCGCCTCTCGTTGGATCTCTGGATTCGTCTGATAGAGGCCCGATTCGGTCACGTACTTCGAGAAGGCAATGTAGCTGCGGGCGACCTCGGTTTCGTTGCCAATTTCCTTACAAATTGCGATCGAACGCATGAAGTACTCGACCGCGCGCCCCTCGTGCTTGCTGCCCCACGCACCCGCGCCGGTCACCTCCCCCAGCGTTCTGAGTGCGATGGCGAGGTGGGCCTTGCTACGCACCTGCCCGAAGAGGTCCACGGCAGTCTTGATGTTCGTGCGAGCTCGCTTCAGATCACCTGCAAGCAAGTAGGACTTCGCGAGCCCTCGGCGCGCTTCGGCAAGCTGCAGCTTGTCCCCGAGCTCCTCGCACAACTCGACTGCCTCCTCCAAGGTCTTGACCGCTTCTTCGCCGCGTCCGAGTCGCTGGAGGGTTTCGCCGATGTTCGTGAGACACTCGGCGATCCCCGTTCGTTCGCCAATCTCCACCGCAACCTGGTGGGCTTCCCGGAAGCGTTCGAGAGCGGTCTCGAACTGGTTCTGATCGACCGCAAGCTCCCCCAGCGTGTTCAAGCTCTGGGCCACTCCGACTGGATCGTCGATCTCGCGGCGGATCTGCAGGGACGCTTCGAGGGCCTCCTTGGCGTTCGTCGGGCGCCCGTGATCCATCCACACCAGGCCGATGTTGTTCAAGCTGAGTGCAATGGAGCGCCGATCCCCGAGCTCTTTTCGGGTGTCGAGCGCTTTGCGCATCTGCTTGAGGGCAGCGTCGTAGTCGGCGCGAATCCACAAGAGCTTTCCGATGTCGTCGTCACAGGCAGCCACCCCGCGCCGATCGTTCACCGCTTGGAACAGGGCTCGCCCAGCTTCGAGATGCTCCTGTGCTTCGTTCAGGTGACCCATGCTGCGATACAGTCGACCGATGCGATTGTGAGCCGCCCCGCCCTTTCCGAGGAGGTTCAAGCGGTAGGCGATCCCGAGCATCTGGCGAAAGGCCTCGAGTGCCTCGTCGGTCTTGCCCAGAAGCACGAGGACGTCGCCGTGATCGTGCAGAGCGTCGACACGTCGCCTTGCGTCGTCGTCCCCGAGCAGCTCGAGCCCCTTGGTGTAGTACTCGTTCGCCTTGCGGGTGGCGAAGCTGCGCCGCGCGAGATCTCCCGCGTCGAGATAGGTGAACGCGGAACGGGTGAGCGAACCCGCTCGCTCGAGGTGTTGCGCCAACATCGCGACGTACTCCTCTTGAGAACGGGCACCGCTCTTTTGTGCCAGCCAATCGGCGATAGTCTGGTGATAGCGCCGGGAGGACGCCGAGCTGGTCAGCGCTGCGATCTTTTCTCGCTCGAAGTTGTGCTTGAAGACATATTCCTTTTCGTCCGGAAACACCGCGTCCTCGAGCTCGAGGAGGTAATCGCGCCGCACGAGGCCATTGAGAACATCGCGCAAACCATCGATGTCGGCGGTGTCCTCCCGCGACCAGAGCGTGGGTGGCTCGCGATCCATGCGACCGAGGGCGACGAGGCCGCCGAGCCAGAAGACGCTGCCCATTGCGGCGGCATGTTCCAGGACGCGTCGCTCCACCGAGGCGAGCGACGAAATCCGAATCGCCACGGCGTCTTCCACCGACATGGGAAGCCGCACGGTGTTCAAACGCCCGAGGTTCACCCGCCACCCGGCGACGCCGTCCGGTCCGCTCACCTCTTCGAGCACGCCCGAGTCGTGGTAGCTGCGAACCATCTGCGAGAGCTGCGCAGGATTACCCCCCGCCGCCTTCACACCGGCGTCGACGAGCGCTTCTGGGACGCCACCCTCGCAGCGTCGCAGAAGTCGTCGGATCATCTCGCCCGCGGTGGCGGGCGGGAGCGGTCCGAGTTCGATCAAGCGGTGGCGGTCACGCCCGAGAGAGACCCACTCTTCGTGGTCGCTGAGCAATTCGCGATTGGCCGCGCAGATGATTAGTGTCTTGCCACCGAGGTGTTCGATGAGTGATTCGAGAAGGTCGATCGAGTCGCCGTCTGCGAAATGCAGATTGTCGAAAACGAGGCAGACTGGTCCGCGTTCGGCATCAGCCTCGAAGAACCGGCGGACCACCGCTCGGCGCAGGGCTCGCGCCTGAGACGCGTCGTCGTTGGCAGCTAGTGTGAGCGGACTTTCCGGGAACGGTGTATCGACGAGCTGCCCGAGGAAGTAACAGACGTCGCCTACCTTCCGATCACCGAGCACGTCGGCGACCACGTTCCGCAGCCGCTCGCGCGCCGCCTCGAGATCCATGCCTTCGGTCAGACCGAAACGCGCGCGCAACATCCGGCCAAAGACCCCGTAACTGAGACCCTGACGACGCGAGCGCGCCGCGTACAGCCGCGGGCCCCCCTTTTCCGGCGAATCGAGCCGGACCAGAAACTCGTGGATGAGGCGGCTTTTCCCCGAGCCGTTCGCGCCGATCAGCGTGACCGTTCGGACCGAGCCGGTGTCGACCACCTCGCGATAGGCCCCCTGCAAGCGTTCGAGGGGGTCATCACGCCCCACCAGGGGGGCACCGAGATCCCCCGAAGGCAGGAGGCCAGAATCGGTTTCGCCCATGACGGGCGGGAGTTTCACCCTGAAGCACCAACCTGCACAAGCGCGCGTCTCGTCTCGTAGGGGGGCAGGGGCCCCCCTCGTCGCGGCGGCGAAGCCACCGCTCCTCACCCCCACCCGCCGCCGGAAAATCCGGCGGCTTCGCAAGGGGGCTTGCTCGCCGGCGGTTTTCCGCGCCTCGGCCTCCGGCCTCGCGTGCCGCGGTTGTGTCGTCCAGCAGACGGGGAAGAACGCGGTTTGCGGGGATTGGTCTCTGACTGCACCGACACTGGAATCATAGCGCATTCAGGGCGCGGTTGGGCTTCCATCCGGCAATCCGTTGGACGCCGCCGTGCCCCGTTTCCAGAAACCAGACGCGGAAAAAATTGCCGTCGGCCCGCGCAGATCACGGACCCGCGGCCCGACTGCGCCGGTGCACTGGCGGGTCGGACCTGGATTGAGGTAGGAAAACGCCGAAAGCACAGAGGCACCACCATTGGCGTTTCCCTCGAAGACCCCCACCCAAGCCCACGAGAGCCAAAAGAAATCCGTCGGCAAGGGCGTGTTTCAGAAATGCGGCGGCTGTGGCGCCGTGATGACAGCTGAAGAACTCATCACGAGTTGGCACGTCTGTCCGGAGTGCGGCTACCACCACGCCATGTCGGCGTCGGATTGGCGTCGACTGCTGCTCGATGACGGACAGCTCGATCGCTGGGACGAGCACATCAGCCCGGCCGATCCCCTGCAGTTTTTCGACGGCAAGTCGTACAAAGACCGAATCAAGGCTGCGCAGAAAAAGAATCAGCGCGTGGAAGGGATCGAGGTCGGTCGCGCCGCCCTGGATCGCCACCCCGTCGCCTACGGTTGCTACGTCTTCAAGTTCATGGGGGGCAGCATGGGTTCCGTCGTCGGTGAGCGAATCACTAGGCTCTTCGAACGGGCCACCAACGAACGCCTGCCGGTGATCCTGCTCCATGCTTCGGGAGGAGCCCGGATGCAGGAGGGGATCCTCAGCCTGATGCAGATGGCCAAGACCGTGAGCGCGCTCCGACGGTTCCGCGCCGTTCGGAAGCCCTTCATCAGCATTTGCCTCGACCCGACCACGGGCGGTGTCGCGGCGAGCACTGCGTTCCTCGGCGACGTCAACGTCGTCGAGCCGAATGCCCTCATCGGCTTCGCCGGCCCGCGCGTCATTGAAAATACGCTGAAGACGAAACTGCCCGAGGGCTTTCAGCGGTCCGAATTCTTGCTCGAGCACGGGATGGTCGACACCATCGTTCCGCGAGGGGAAATGAAGCAGACTCTGAGCACGATCATCGATCTTCTGGCGGGAGGCTCCGCGCCGGCACCGTCTCGCCCTGTGCATTCGCGCCCCACCGGAGTCTCCGACGGTGAGTGAGCTCAAGCCCGCCTTCGAGCGCCTCTACGGTTTGATCGGTCGGGGCCGACGCCTGGGCCTCGAAAGGATGGAGGCCGCGTGTGCGCACTTCGGAAACCCCGAAAAATCGTTCGAAGCGGTGCACATCGCCGGAACCAACGGCAAAGGCACTGTCGCCGCGTTTCTCGCCTCGATGTTGCGCTGCTCGGGCCAAACGGTGGGCATGTTCACCTCGCCGCACCTCTGCCGGTTCGCCGAGCGAATCCAAATCGATGGTGCACCGATCAGTGACTCCACGCTGGCAGAGCTGATCAACCGGGTCATGGATGAGGCTCCTGATCTCAGCTTCTTCGAGACCACCACGATGATGGCCTTTCTGGCCTTCCGGGACGCCGGGGTGCAGACGGCGGTGCTCGAGGTGGGCCTCGGTGGACGCCTCGACGCGACAAACGTGATCCCCCCTCCGAAGATCGCCGTGATCACCCGGGTGGCCTTCGACCACATGGCGGAGCTCGGAGATACCCTCGCCGAGATCGCGGCCGAGAAAGCCGCCATCATCAAGCCGGGCTCGAAGGTCGTCACGGGGCGTCTGCACCCGGACGCGCGGGCTGTCGTCGAAGCCCGCGCCGAAGAGGTCGGCGCAGAGGTCTTGCCTCTCGGTGGTCCCGAACCGATCCCGGGAGCTCCCCTTGCCTACCCACGTGTTTCGATGATCGGCTCGAACCTGGCCGTCGCCGTGACTGCCGGTGGGGCACTGGGGCTCGAGCCCAAGGTGATGTGCGAGGGCATCGAGAAAATGGAGTGGCCCGGGCGAAACGAGCTGTTGCACCGCAATGGCCGTGAGCTCACCCTGCTCGACTGCGCCCATAACCCCGACGGAGCCGTGTCGCTCTCCCACTCGCTCGATCCGAGCATGCTTGGCGAGATCGAGTCGCGCCGTGAGGTCGCGCTCGTCTTCGGTACGGTTCGCGGGAAGAACTACCGGGCGATGCTGCAGAGGCTCGAGCCCGTCGCCGCCCATCGCGTGTACGTCGCCCCGCCCATCGACAAAGCAGTCGACCCGCACGAGATGCTGGACGTCTATCCAGGTGAGGTGGCGGCAGACGTTCCGTCCGCCTTGGCTCGCGCCCGGGAAATCGTGGGAGACAAGGGCGTCGTCGTGGTCACCGGATCGACCTTCTTGGTCGGTGCCGCACGGGCCGCGCTCCTCGGACTTCCAACGGATCCGGCGGTCGATCTTTGAGCTGCCGCGTGGTCGGCGAGAGGAGGCCTCGGGTAGCCGGGGCTTCCGCGGCGCGTCGTCTCCGAACACTTCAGTTGCATCCGCAAGCATGAGTCAGAAAAAGCGTCTCCTCTTTGGTACCGACGGGGTTCGCGGTCGAGCGAACGTGGCCCCGATGACCCCCGAAACGGCGCTTCGCCTAGGAAGGGCGATCACTCTGGTGGCGCGGCGGGGCGGCCGAAAGCGTCCTCGAGTCGTCATCGGCAAGGACACGCGGCTCTCCGGCTACATGATCGAGACGGCGCTCAGCGCGGGGATCTGCGCCATGGGCGGGCACGTCATGCTGTCTGGGCCCATCCCGACGCCCGCGGTCGCCAACCTAACCCACTCCATGCGCGCCGATGCCGGCGTGGTGATCAGCGCCAGCCACAACCCGTTCGGGGACAACGGCATCAAGATCTTTGGGTCCGACGGGTTCAAGCTGCCCGACGCTGAAGAGCTCGAAATCGAGCGCCTCTTGGAAGACTCCATCGTCGACCGGGGTCCCACGGGGTCGGGCGTTGGTGACGCGATCCGCATCGAGGACGCCGCCGGTCGCTACGTGGTATACGCCAAAGCGACTTTCCCCACCGAGCTCACCTTGAACGGGCTCCGCGTCGTCGTGGATGCCGCCCACGGGGCGGCATATCGCGTGGCACCAGCGGTGTTCTCCGAGCTGGGCGCCGAAGTGGTTTCGCTCGGGGTGCGGCCCAACGGGCGCAACATCAACCGCCAGTGCGGCGCCCTCCATCCCGAGCATGTCTGTCACGAGGTGGTCAAGCGCAAGGCGCACCTCGGGATCGCCCTCGACGGCGACGCCGACCGGGTGATCATCGTCGATGAAAAAGGCGAGATCATCGACGGCGATGCGGTGATGGCCCTCTGCGCCACCCGCATGCTGAGGGCGAAGAAGCTCGCCAAGAAAACCCTCGTCGCCACGGTGATGAGCAACATGGGCCTCGAGAAGGCGATCCAAGCGGCCGGTGGCAGGCTCGTGCGCACGCCAGTCGGGGATCGCTATGTGGTCGAGGAAATGCGTCGCCAGAAGCTGGCATTCGGCGGCGAACAGTCGGGCCATCTGGTCTTTTTGGACCACGCAACGACCGGCGACGGCATCGTGGCGGCGCTTCAAGTCCTCGCCATCATGGTTCGGGAAGAGCGACCGGCGAGCGAGCTGGCTCGGGTGATGGAGCGCTTTCCTCAGGTGCTCGAAAGCGTCACCCTCCCGGCGCGCCGGCCCATCGCGGACATGCCGCTGCTTTCGAAGAGCATCGCCCAGATCGAGCGCAAGCTTGGCAGCAAGGGGCGCGTGCTGGTTCGTTGGAGCGGGACGGAACCCAAGCTCCGCTTCATGGCGGAGGGCCCCAAACGGGATCAGCTGCAAACCATGGTGGCCGAACTCGCCCAGGCCGCCCGCAAAGATCTGAAGGCCAGCTGAAGCCGCCCGTACGGATCTTCATGGCCCCCTCCCCTCCGGCTCGAGGACGATCCAAGGCGGACGGACCGGGGGCATCGAGCGGGCCCGACGTGCTGGCGAGCTGCCGCGATCTGAGACGAGTCTACGGACGCGGCAGTGGACAGCGCGTCGCCGTCGACGGAGTGAACTTGGACGTGTCGGCTGGCGAGGTTCTCCTGATCTGGGGGCCCAGCGGTTCGGGCAAGAGCACCTTGCTCGGAGTGCTCGGTGGTCTCGATCGCGACTACGAGGGCACCGTTCGTCTGTTTGGGGAAGATGCTGCCTCGCTCTCGGACCGGCAGCTCGCGCGTCTTCGCGGGGAGCGCGTGGGGTTCGTCTTCCAGTCCTTCCACCTGCTCGGTCATCTCGACGTGCTCGAAAACGTGATGACGGCGAGTTGGTTTGGTCGGGACGACGCCTCCCGCAGACAGCGAGCACGAGAGCTACTCGAGTGGGTGGGTCTCGACGACCGCAGAAAGGCTCACCCGCACGAGCTCTCTGGTGGTCAGCGCCAGCGCGTGGCGATCGCTCGGGCGCTCCTGCACGAGCCCGAGTTGCTCTTCTGCGACGAGCCCACGGGGCATCTGGATCGAGCCACTGGAGAGCAGATGATCGATCTCTTCGCGGACGTCCGGGAGCGGTTCAACACCACGCTGGTCATCGTGACCCACGAGGATCGCCTGCGTCGTATCGCGACCCGGTCGATCGCTATCGAAGACGGTCGATTGACGGAGGGCCCGCCGAGCGAGCTCGAAACCCATCCTGATCCTGGTGGAGACTCCGCATGAGGGTGCGCGTACTAGGACGCCTCGTCGGAGCAGAGCTCTCGAGGGCGCGAGGTCCGCTCGTGACGGCGGGAGTCGGAATCGCTCTCGGAGTCGCCGCGCTCGTCTTTTTCCTCGCTCTCGGGTTCGGGGCTCGCGCAGTCCTGCTGGGCGAAGTGTTCCCGATCGATCGCGTCGAGCTCGAGCCGAAGAAGTCGTCCCCCGGCGTTCTTGGAGCTCTCTTCGGGGCCCTCAAGACGCCGGGGATCGCCCCGGACGTGGTCGATACGATCCGAAGTGAGAAGGGGGTGGTGGAGGTTTCACCGAAGCTGTCGTTCCGCTTTCCAGCGAGCGCACGGGGAGGAGAAGAGCTGCTCGGCCGGCAGGTGGGCACCTCCGAGCTGATAGGCGACGGGATCGAACCGGGACTCGTCGAGCCGGACCTCCAGAAGGAGTTCCAGGATCCCCTGCCGCCTAACTCGAACCCGCCCAGCTGCAAGAGCCAACACGAATGCAGCGGCGATCAGTACTGCGAACGCTCCTCAGGAATGGAGGCGGGCAAGTGCTCGGCTCCGATCCCGGTCTTGGTCAGCCGCTACCTGGTCGAGATCTTCGACCACGCGATCGCACCGGCGCACGGTCTGCCGCCGCTCGCCGGAACGATGCTGGAGCGTGCCAAGGGCGTGACGTTCGAGATGACCCTCGGAAGCTCGCTCTTGGGAGTCTCTCGAACCGGTAAACCCCGCGTCGTCCAGATGCGACTGGTCGGGGTCTCGGACAAGGCGATCGATCTTGGAGTCACGCTCCCGATCGACGTCGTGAGGCGCTTCAACGCCGAGTACTCTGGTAAGGAAGCCGCCACGCGGTACTCCAGCCTTGTCGTGCGCACGGCGTCGCCCGAGCAAATCGCTCCCCTCGTGGATCGCGCCCAAAAGCTTGGTCTCGTGCCCAAAGACACGAGCGCGCGCGACGTGAGTGCCTTGATCACGGCCATCCTGGCGCTGCTCGTGCTCGTTGCAGCGGTCGTCCTGGTGGTGGCCGCCATCAACATCTCCCACACCTTCCGCGTGATGGTGGCCGAACGACGGCGGGAGATTGGTCTCTACCGGGCACTTGGAGCATCGGCCGGGGACATTCAGGGCTGGATCTTCGCGACGGCGATCTTCGTGGGCGCCGTGGCTGGGTGCGTGGGAATCGCCGTGGCGTGGCTCGCTGCCCAGCTGGTCGATTGGCGAGCGGCGGTCGATCTACCCGACTTTCCGTTCAAACCGGATTCG
Organism: Polyangiaceae bacterium; assembly: GCA_050289625.1. Lineage (GTDB taxonomy): Bacteria > Myxococcota_A > Polyangia > Polyangiales > Polyangiaceae > NIC37A-2. The sequence goes on from JBNKGC010000172.1 coordinate 12,291, forward strand.
TTTTTCGTGTTCCCCGCTGAACTTCTCCTCGGTGCGCTCGGCTTCGCGGTCGCGTTCGCCGCGTTCGGAGCCGCCATTCCCGCCCTTCGCGCCGCGCGGACCGATCCCGCATTGCTCCTCGATTCGGACGGCGAGCGATAGCCGGAGGATCGCATCCCGAGATCGCTGCGGCGAGAGGGGTCTCCCTCTGTGCTCGGACCGCCCGAACCGGTCGCGTTCCTGCGGGCGGGCGGCGCCGCGGGCTGATTGCGTCGACTGACTGGCTCCCGCTGTGGCTTGCTCCCTCTTCGCGGGCGCCCCTGCGCGCGGAGCGAGACCCCTCTCGCCTTCGCTCCTGACCCTCGCAACCTGCCTTGGGTCGGAAGCTGGGTATGTGCGCGCGACGGTCGCGTGGTGGGTAGGCGGCGTCAGCGACGCGGGGGATCGACGCCGTCGTTGTCAGGGCTCATGAACGGGAGCTCGACTTGCTGCAGACCGGGCAAGCGCTTCGGTCGGCGCACGCCCTTCTGTTCGAGAAGTTCTGCCTCGCGCTCCATGTCCGCCTCCATCACTTCGGGGTTGTCCAGAGCGAATGCGAGGGCATCGAACACCTTCGCGGGGGAGAGTTGCGGATAGCGCTTCAGGATCCGATCGACCGGTGTTCCCGCCCGGTAGAAGGCGTAAAGCCGGCGCACCGGCACTCGTGAACCCGCCACGTGTGGACTCCCGGCCAAGACCTTCTTGTCCACGCGCACGTGGGGATGAGGAACCAGGACAATCGGCAACGATGACACGGCAGCGCTCCACATGGTGACGTCCCGCACTTACACGCAAGGAGCCACTTCGGGGAAACATTCGACGAAATTTCGCCGAATGTCGAGGGGGCAACTGGGTGTTCGCAAAAGCCCCCGGGTAAATGCGCAGTAGAGCGGAGTGCCTCGAAGGCGCGATACCTCACACGCGCGACGGCATGCCTCAAAACGCACGATGCCGGCGTCTGGTCGACGACCGGCATCGCGACTTCTCTGCGCGGGGCGGCCATGT
>JBNKGC010000173.1:0-13145 GCA_050289625.1 Polyangiaceae bacterium
GAATTCACTTCGCCCGACGAGGGGGGCGGGGCCGCCCCCCTGAAACCTCAGAAGGTCGGGCTCACTCCGAGCACCGTGGCCACCGCGCTGCCTCCATTGCGAGCTGCGCAGAAGCCAGTCGAAGCGAGCTCCCCTCCGGGCGCGATCACGCCATTCCAGCTCAGGTTGCTCACCGTGAAGCCGCCGGAGGTGGCCTGATACACACCGCTCCACTCTCCCGTGCGCGAGGTCCCCTGGAGATCCACCTCGACGAGCCAACCCGTCGTGGGGATGGCCGCATCGTTCGTGATCACGACGGTGCCGCAGTATCCGCCGCCCCAGTCGTTGTCGATACGAATGGCGGCCGTGACTTCACCGGACGACGAGGTGGTACAGGCGCCGCTCTCGCAGCCCCCTGCCGCGCAATCCGCGTCCGTCGAGCACGACTGACCTTCGCCGCATCCACTGCAACTCCCGCCGCAGTCCACATCCGTCTCGCTTCCGTTCTGCGCGCCATCGCTACAGCTTGGAGTCGGACCGGTCGAGCCACCGCAGACCACCGTCAGACGATCGACCTTGAGGTTTCGGTCGCCGGACGAGCCGTTGTAGTCGTTGTCGAAGGCGATGCGGACAGCCGCGTTCCCCGGCTGTGCCTCGAAGGTGAAGGCGTACGTTTCCCAAGAGCTAGCGTCGACATCGACCTCACCGACCGTCACCCCGTCGACGCTCACCACCATGTGCGGCCAGCCCGCGGCGTAGTCACCCGCTGCGACGATCGACAGCGTCGTCGTACCCCCGAGAAATTCGTGAGACGTCTCGACATAGCCGTTCGACCAGATGTTCCAGCCTCCGGGTGTCGCGCCACCGGTCGAGTGCACCATTTCCTCCGCTTCGTAGGAGACGTCGACACAGGCGCAGGTCAACGTGGCTTCCTCACAACTACCGGAGGGACACGGGTCGGGCCCGTCGACGCAGCCCAGAGTTGCGCTGCAGATCTCGGCACCGTCGCAGAAGACGCCGTTTTCGCACAGCGCGTCTTCTGGCGCGAAGGTGCAGGCATCGACCCCCGGGTCGCAAGTATCTGCGGTGCACCCGATCCCGTCGTCGCAAACCGGGGGTGAGCCCGCTTCACAACCGGCCAGGGTGCACTGCTCCACACCGTTGCAGAACACGCCGTCGTCACAGAGCGAGTGCTGCACCGACGCCTCGCAGCTGTCGGTTTGTTCGTTGCAAATGTCACTCGTGCACGCGACGCCGTCGTCGCAAACCACGGGAGTCCCACTCACGCACGCGCCCGCGACGCATGCCTCAGCCCCGTTGCAGAACGACCCGTCGTCGCAGTCCGTGTTCGCGTCACATTCGCTCGCGGGTTCGCCGTACCCCCAGATTTCGATGTCGTCGAGATTCCACCCGGAGTACTGCACGACGCCGTCCGTGGTGCCCATCGTGAAGCGGACAAACACTGTCGGCTGCCCATCGGCGATGGACGAGATGTCGATCTCCTGAGCGGTCCAAGCTGAATCGAAGAGAGAGTTGCCTCCGTTTTCCCAAACGCTCGTCCAGTTCGAACCGTCCGTGCTGACGCGCACCCAGGCGTGATCGAAAGCGTTGGACTCGATGTTGAGCCAGCGTTGAAAGCGCAGGGACACATCCGAGAGATTCGAGCAATCGATGGCACTCGTCGTCAGATGCCTTTCGGACAGGTTGCTTTCGTAGTTGCCGGCCAGATTGTAGCCGAAGACATTCGTCCCAGTAGCTCCCGACGTGGGATCGGGATGAGTTCCCCCTTGTCCCAGGGGCTGTCCAAACTCCCATGCGGCGTCCCGCTGCCACCCCGGATCGACATCGAGGTCCCACGAGTATTTCACGCTCGGCTGACCCACACGAAGCGTGACCGGCAGCACGATTTCGTTCTCTGGGTGGGCCACATCCTCCACGTGCACCGCGCCGGCATACACTCCGCGCTCGAAGGAGCTCGCGCCGGAGGTGACGCTCACCAAAATGTCTCTGGTCTCTCCCACCGCGAGACTTCCCGCACCGACGTCGACCGACAGCCACGGAACGTCGACCGCCGCAGTGAAATCGAGAGGATCGGGACCCAGGTTCTCGAGGGTGTAGGAAAAGGCCTCGGGAGTGAAAGGTCCGTTCGGTTCGCCCACCGACTCGACGGGCACCTCCGGACTCACTTGGAGGCCGGTCGAAAGTTCCGGGCACTCGATGCCGTGCGCCCCGAAGCCCGAGCAGATGGCAGAACGATGTGGCGTGCCGTTTGCAATGTTACCGTCGTCGTCGTCCAGCGTGAGAAAGTCGATGGCGATCTGCTCGTCGATCTTCGTGCCGGAGTGCAGCAGAATGCTGCTGACCGTCAGATTCGAGAGGAGCTCCAAGGAACTTTCGGGGTCACTGAGCGCGAGTGCCTCGCGGATGTCCCAGATCGCTCCCGAGAGAAGCTTTCCGCACGCATGAGACTCACTGCCGCACGAGCTGCAGCCTGTCGCGCTGAACTGACAGTCGTTGTCCGCGCTGCGGAGCGGCGTGGTGCACTGGTCCTTGTAGAACCCGTACCCGAGCCCCGGGTCATCGGCGATGAGCATGGCCACCACGTCGGCCATGCCTTCGCCGTAGGCCCCCTGTCCACTCCCCGCGCTCGCCACCAGGTGATGGCCGTACTCGTGGAAGTTCACACTCGCAAAGCTGGTGTTCCCGTAGGTGGCCGAGCTCGCGCAGAAGTTGATGGAGGAGTAGTCATACCACGCGTTCCCGGGGCAGGCGCCGGTGGTCTCGTTCACGTTGACGGGGAAACCGGTCTGATCCGCAATGGTCGGAAAGCTCGGATGGATCGCGAGCACCCAGTTTCGCACCTGGTTCGCGTTCAGGTAGCCGTTGATCTGCGCGAGCGCATACTCGTCGGCTGCCTCGTGGACGAAGTCGACCACACCCGGTGCACTCACCGTTTGGGAAAGGCTGAGGTCTCGTGACGCGAGCGCATCGTGCACGACGAAGTAGGTCCCACTCAACGTCGACGTGAGCGCCACGGGCGTTCCCCCAGAAGCCTCCAGGGCGAAGGCACCCGCCTCATCCGCAAAACTCGAGCTCTCTGCTGAGGCGAGCTCCGCGTACGCGAGTGGGTGCAGTGCCGGCGACGAGCACTCCGGAGCGCGGTGATCCGACGTTCCTTCCCCGCTCACCGAACCGCTCACGGTTTCGTAAACGACGAGGTTCTCTTTGTGCAGCACGTCCCCGGTCTCCGCGTCGGCGACGATCCGCCATTTCTCCGGACCGCTCGACGATTCGGCCACGTAGGTGACGGCGACTCGCGGCTGAGCCGGGGCTGCCCGCGTCCCCGCCCAAACCACGGTTTCGGGGCGACTGAAGGTATCCAGACCCGCGCTGACGCTTTGCCGCGCGGGGCCGTGCCAATCCCGTGCGTCGAGATCGCGTGCGACGGCGAGGCGAGCCTTCTGCGCATCGACCCGGACCCCACGCAGCGTCGGACGGTACTTGCCGAGGGAACGGGCCGTCGACGTCGCCAGGACCACGGGTGCTCCAGCATCGTTGCGAACGAGAACGTCGACCCGGCTTCCGTACACCGGAATGCCGTCGCGCTCCTGGCCGTAGCTGACCCTGGTGAACTTGTACTTCCCGGTACTTCTGTCGAACAAGACGGGAACGTGGGTGGCGCCACGCTGCTCTGGAGAGAGCCTGTGCGACAAGTCGGCAGGATCGAGACGAAGTGCTGCTCCGCGCGCTTTCACGAAACTCTCGGCGGACGCCCGAGGCGTGGAACCCCGCCCGAGCCCCGAACCTGCAAGCTTGGTCGCCTCGCGGCCCCCTCCCTGCACCCGGACCCCACCCCGCTCGAGCTCGCGCAGCGCCCCCTCTTCCCGCTGAACCTCCAAATCCGTCGGGTCGCCGAGGTGCCCGGACTTGGGCACTTTGGTGACCGGATCGTCCGAATCGTCCCTCGCACCACACGCCGCTCCCATCAGCCCCGCGCTCAGCGTCAAGGCTTTCCCCCACCATCGTGTCGTCTTCAGCATCTCTCGTTTACCCATCCCTCTCGCGATGTCTTCGGACCGCCTCGTTCGCACCGACGTCGGTTGAACGTCGCTGCCCAGGCCCCGATCACCGCACCTACAGCGGGAACCACGTGCGTTGATTGAGGCTCCGCCGACTTGGCCCCCAGAAGGTGAGGGCCAAGTCGGCTACGGGAGGCCACTCGTCTGCACGTGCCGCTCATGTTTTCTTCGATCATCGCAGGCGATGCTCGCTGCGATGCAACCCGCATACCAAGCCGCCTGAATGCGCATTGGCGCTACGCCAACAGGACGAGAAAGCTTCCCTCGAGGTGGCGGCACAACCGGCGAGGCGCGACATCAGCTGGTTTCCGCGGAGTCGCACTAGATGGAGGGTCCGCAACTGTGGCAACCGCGCAACGGTGTGGTCGCGAGGGCGATACGCTTTTCATCTGATCCGGCCCGCCGTTCTGCCTTCGCTCTCATCCACGGCGAACGCGCGGGGAAAGCAGGGGCAGAGGCCGGATTGCATTTCGCTGCCGGTCCGGCCCACGGTACGCGGCGTGCCCGTGATCGATGACGACGTGAGTGACTTGATCTTCCGAGCCCTTTTCAGCTCCATCTTCGTAGGCCTCGGGCTCGAGCACCTCGTCGACGACCACCTGATCTTGAACCTGATGCCAGCTTGGGTGGAGTCACCTCACATCATGTCTGCCGGTGCGGGCATCGTGAACCTGGCAGGAGGCCTTTCGATCTTGCTGGGCTACCGGATGCGGGCAGGCGCGCTGGTGCTCGGTGCCTTCCTGGTGGTCGTCTCCTTGGCCGTGCATCTGCCCGGCATCTTCTCGGCGCCCGCAGGTCTCCCCGCGGATTGGAGCTGGCTGTGGACGGTCTTTCAGCGCTCGAACCTGGTGAAGAACCTCTGCCTCTTCGGCGTGTGCGTACACCTGATCCGGCACAGTCCTGGGCGCTACAGCCTCGACGCGTGGCTCGGGCGACGCTCGGAGTAGGTAGGGCGGTTGAGTCAGACGGGGCACGACTGCGACGACACGAACCCCGCTTCTCTACCTTTCACGCCCGGCCGTCGCCTGGTCGGAGCACCATGGTCTCTGGACGGTGGCCGTCGAGAGAAGACCTCCGTGCGCGCGCCTTCGGCAGCGCCCTCTGCGACGACGCCTCATTGCCCTGACGACTCGCGAGCTTGCCGGCTCGCCGGAGCGAGTAGAGGCTCCGTCTCAGCGAGCCTCTTGCATCGTCGAGCAATGAAGGCTGCCGAGACCGAGCACGAGATCGCGGGAGTAGATCCCGACGACGGGTCGATCGACAAAGCAGGCCGCGAGGATGTCCAGAGCCTCGCGATCCATCGGATCGTTGAAGGTGGGCACGAGCACCGCGGCGTTGGCAATGTAGAAGTTGGCGTAGCTCGCCGGGAGACGCATCCCGTCGTAAGTGACGGATGCGGGCATGGGCAAAGCAATCACCTCGAGACGGCGACCACGTGCATCGGTTGATCGCTCGAGCGCGCGCCGCGCCGCTCGAAGGGGCGCGTGGTTCTCGTCGCGCCGATTCGTTTCTTCGCACACGACGACGCGACCCGGCGCTACGAAGCGGGCGAAATCGTCCACGTGACCCGACGTGTCATCACCGACGACACCGTTTTCGAGCCAGATCACCTGACGGACGCCGAGCTGCTCGGCGAGGAGTCGCTCGGTGCCTTGCCGGTCGAGTCCGGGGTTTCGCGCCCGGCGTGAAGTCAGCAGACACTCTTCGGTCGTGAGGAGGGTGCCCTGACCGTCGACGTCGATCGAGCCCCCTTCGAGAACCGCGTGCCCACCGTCGGGCAAGCGCGGTTCGAACGCCTCGCCGTCGAAGCGGCGCGCGATGGTCACTCCACTTTTGTGATCCGATCCGTGGTCGCGGTAGCGCGCCCAACCGTCGAATCGAAAGTTCACCGCGGCCCGCCGCCGACTGCGCCCCCGTCCCTTGACGAGGAACAACGGGACGTAGTCCCGAGTCCAGGAACGGTTCGTCGGTGACAGAATCCAGTCGACTCGATCGAGGGGCACACCCGCGCGCTCGAAAACGCGCTGGGCCCGATCCCGCTGCCCGGCGTCAGCGACCAGCATCCGCACTCGCTCTCCGGGGGCGATCAACCGCGCCATCTCAGCAAACACCCAGGGGATCGCCGCGAGTTTGCCGGGCCAGTCGGTACGGTGATGCGGGAATGCGAGCCAGGTGGCTTCGTGCGGCTCCCACTCGGCAGGCAGTCGATAGCCGAGGGCCCGCGGCGATTTCTTCGCGCTCATTCGTCGTCCAAAAAGCGGCGGTCGATCCCCGTGTACGCGTCGATGCGTCGATCGCGCAAGAACGGCCAGTTCTGGCGCGTCTCTTCGAGCAGCGAGTGGTCGCATTCGACCACCAGCACCTCTTCACCCGAGCCCGCTTCGGCGATCACACGCCCAAACGGGTCCGCCACGAAGGAATGGCCCCAGAACTCGATGCCACGCTCCGGATCTCCCTCTCGGCCCACCCGGTTCACCGCAACGACGAAGACTCCGTTGGCGATGGCGTGCCCCCGCTGCACCGTCTGCCACGCCTCGAGCTGCGCCTGCCCGAGCTCTTGTTTCTCGTCGGGCAAGTATCCGATGGCGGTCGGATACAGCAGGATCTCGGCGCCGCGTAGCGCCGTGAGGCGCGCCGCCTCCGGATACCACTGGTCCCAGCAGATCAGTGGGCCGAGGGTCGCAGTCGGGGACTTCACCGCCGTAAATCCCAGGTCTCCCGGGGTGAAGTAGAACTTCTCCAGGTACTGCGGATCGTCGGGGATGTGCATTTTCCGATAGGCCCCCAGGCGCTCGCCCTGGGGACCCAGCACCACGACGCTGTTGTGATAGATGCCCGGGGCACGCCGCTCGAACACCGGCGTCACCACGGTCACGCCGTGCGCCTTGGCCTGACGAGCCACGGCCTGCACGATGGGCCCGTCGAGGGGCTCGGCTAGCGCGAAGGCAGCGGGGTCCTCCTCCTGGCAGAAGTACGGGGAGGCGAAGAGCTCCTGCAGGCAGACGACCTGAGCGCCTCGAGCCGCAGCGTCGGCGATTCCTCGCAGGGCCTTGTCCAGGTTGGCTGCGACGTCCGAGGTGGTCGAGGTTTGAACCAGCCCGACGACCGTGGACCGACGGTGTCCGCTGGCGGTGGGAGGGCTCTGGGCTTCGGGAACCATGGCGGGCGGAACCTAACGCTCCGAGCGCAAGCGCGCCACAAATCCGGACCCCCTCGGCGATCTCCACGGCGTAATCCCCGCATGCTAAAGGGGGCGCACGATGAGCCGAGCCGACTCGAAATCCTCGCCCCCGAAAGCCGAGCACACGGGGGCCGCTTCCGCCCCCGGCGAAGTCGACGAGGCCACGGCCTCGGAAGAAGAACTCTCGGAAGGTTCGTCGTCCGCTTGGAAGCCCGGAGACTCCGGCGCCGGAGGCGACACCTCGAGCGAACGAGCAGCACCCACTGAACGCAGCTCGGGCCCAGCGGCCGTGAGAGAGCAGACTGGAGCCGTCGCCGTGCATTCGGCGCCATCCGAATTGCACGTGCATTGGGGGCAGGCTGGCAAGAGCGTCGTGCTCGGAGCCTTGATCTTGATGGCCATCGTCGCGTGGTCGCAGCTGTCTTTCTCCGCGAAGTGGGTCCCGAACTTCTTGATCAAGAACGACCTTCCGATGCAGCAGCGGATGGTCTTCCTCTACAGCATGCTCGGGGGAGCCGCCGCGGGAGCCGCGCTCACGGGCGCAGCTCTCTTCGTATCGGAACGCAAGGGCATCGGATTCGACGCGGCCCTGCGGGTCCTCTGGTTCCTGTCACCCCTGATCGTGCTTCCCGCGCTGCCGACCCTCTTCAAGTACCAAGCCTGGAAAGGTCGGCACGAGGATCTTCTACCGGTCGTGCTGGCTGTGGCTCTGACCTGCGAGGCACTCACCTTTCAGTCGTTGCGGCACGTACCGGCCCGGGTGGTGCAAGCCTTCGCCGAACTGAAGGAGGAAATCCCGCGTTTCGTTCGCCGTCCGTTCTTCCGCGACCACGGAACGACCCTTCTCGTCGTACTGGCGTGCCTCGGATACGCACTGTTCATGAGCTTTTTCACCATCCGGTGGCATCACAAGCTCGGCACGGCGGTCTTCGACCTCGGCATCAACAACAACCTTCTGTACGGCGGTCTGGAAGGGCACTTCAACGAGAGCCCCATCATCTTTCCGGAGGACCCGAGCAAGTACGTCGCCAACCACGTCAAGATCGGTCTCTACGCGTTCCTGCCGATCTACGCGCTCTATCCGCATGCGGAGACGCTGCTCGTCATCCAGTCGTTCGCGCTCGGCTTCGGCGCACTGCCGTTGTTCTTGATCGGCAAGCGCCACATCCCCCAGTGGGCCGCCGTCACCGTCGCGCTCTGCTACTTGGCCTACTACCCGATGCATGGCGCCAACTTCTACGAAGTGAAGATGGTGCCCATTGCGTCGTTCTTTCTGCTGACCACGATGTGGGCGGCCGACGCAAAACGCTGGGTCACCTGCGGTATCGCCTTCGCGCTCACCTTGATCATGCGGGAAGACATGCCGGTCGGGCTCGCCGTCGTGGGGACGTTCCTGCTCCTCACCGGGTACAGGCCGAGGGCGGGGCTCATCATGGCGGCCATCGCCTCCGCGTGGTTCGTCTTCATCCGCTTTCACGTGATGGAGGAGGTCGGCCAGTGGTGGTTCCCCAAGATGTACAAGGACCTCTGGTCGCCCGGGGAACAGGGATTCAAGAGTGTCATCAAGACGCTGCTCACCAATCCGCTCTTCACGCTGAAGCACGTGCTTACGGAAGAGAAGATCTATTACTTGATGCACCTGCTCGTGCCGCTGGTCTTCCTCCCGGCACGCAAGTGGTACCTGTGGGCAGCTTTCATTCCCGGCGCGATCCTCACCCTGCTGGTGACGGACTACAAACCGCCCACGATGTTTTCGTTTCAGTACGTGATGCACTGGGCGCCTTACATCTTCGTAGCCGCCGTCTTGGCCCTGGAAGCCACCTTCAGGCGACCGGACTCGGGGCGGGCCCGCGCCCATGCCGCGGTCGTTGCCATGGTGCTCGCCAGCGCGGCTCTCAGCTACAACTACGGAGCTTTCCCCCTTCGGGACAAGAGCCTCGAGTCGGGCTATCACCAGATCACGTTCAGCTACTCCGAGAAGGAGCGAGAGCGGTACGCCGACCTCCAGGAGCTCTTGAAGCACCTGCCACCCAAGGCTTCGGTTGCGGCCACCGAGCGAGTCGGCGCTCACGTGTCGGCCCGCGTCGGGTTCTACTCGCTGCGGCGTGGCTCCCACGGCGCCGAGTACCTGATCGCGCGCAAGTCCGGTTTGCGCCTCGACCGCACCCGGCCCGTGCTGCTCGAAGCGCTCAAGTCGGGCAAGTATGGAGTGTTTCACCGCGAGGGCGAATTCGTCCTGTTCAAGATGGGCCACGACACGTCGGGCAATGAGGCCATCATCGACGAATGGTCCCTCGACAGGAGCAAGAAGAAGGCCAAAAAGCGGAAGCGTGGGAGTGCCCTGAAAGGCAAGCTGGGCAACGACCCGGAGGCCAAAGACGAAGAAGACGGCGAGGACGATGGCGAGGAGGAGACGGATGCCGACGACGCGCCCGCCCCGACTCCGATGCTGCCGAATCGGGTGCCCCAACATCCGAAGTCAAATGCACCGCGTGACGCCCAACCGGCCCTCACCCCGCCGAAGAAGACCCCCTCGCCATGAGCCATACTCCGAACGACCCGCCGAGCCTCGATCTTTCGATCGTGGTCCCCGTGTACAACGAGGAGGAGAGCCTTCCTCACTTGATTCGAGAGGTGCATCAGGCGCTGGACGGAGAGGGCCTTTCCTTCGAGCTGGTACTCGTCGACGACGGGTCCAGCGACGGAAGCTTCGCGGCCATGCAGCGCGCTGCCGACGAAGACGCCGCTCTCACGGTGGTCCGGTTTCGCCGGAACTTTGGCCAAACGGCAGCGTTGCAAGCTGGGATCGACATGGCACGGGGCGCGCGCATCGCGCTGATGGATGCCGACTTGCAGAACGATCCGGCAGACATCCCTGCAATGCTCAGCCGCATGGACGAGGGCTACGACATGGTCGCCGGATGGCGAGCGGATCGTAAGGACGCCTTCGTCAATCGACGACTCCCGTCGATGCTGGCCAACCGGATCATCAGCATGACCACGCAGGTTCGCCTTCACGACTACGGCTGCACACTGAAGGTGATGTCGCGCGAGGTGGCCAAGGAGATGCGCCTCTACGGGGAGATGCACCGCTTCATCCCTGCCGTTGCCAGCTGGGTCGGTGTCCGCATCGACGAGATGAAGGTGAATCATCGGGCGCGGAAATACGGCTCGAGCAACTATGGCATCGGGAGAACCCTCCGTGTGGTCCTCGACCTGATCACCGTGCGCTTCATGCAGGAATACCTGGTGCGCCCGATGCAGGTCTTCGGCCTAGCCGGCATCCTCTTCTCGCTCGCGGGGCTCGGAGTCTGCGCGTGGTTGGCCGTGGACAAGCTCGCTTTCGGCGCCGAGCTCGCCGGCAGGCCCCTGCTGCTCTTGGGCGTGCTCTTGATCGTGGTCGGCGTGCAACTGCTTTCGCTGGGACTCGTCGCGGACGTCGTTTCACGCACCTATCACGAGTCACAAAACAAGCGTCCCTACTACGTTCGGGACACGCTCCAGGGCTCCGGCTACGTGCCGGAGGGTCCGCCGAGTGGCAGTCGCAGCGTGCACGATTCGATCCACGCGTGAGACCGAAAAGCGTGGGCCCTGCCCGCGAAGCGGTTTTGGGGTGGGACCCTGCCGCGAAGCGGTAGGGCGGGGTCTTTGCAAAGACCCCGAAAAACAACTGCTGAGCCGGCGATAGTGCGGGCCATGAAGGACGTCGCGGGCCCTCGCCCCTGAAGGGGGCCCGCGACGTCCGGAGCCCCTTGGCGCCGGCTCTAGCTCCGAGCGCGCAGGCTGGGGCCGACGGAGAGCGCGCCGGTGAGCAGAACGATGAGCACGGTGATGGTGTACATCCAGAACACGACCACCGACCCCGCGCCGGTAACCTCGCTCGCGCCGAGGTACATCGCGAGACCGGCGTACACCGAGAGCTGGTACGTACCGAAAAAGCCCGGTGCGCTCGGCACCAAGAGCGCCAGGGAATGCACTCCGAGCACCGCCGCCGCTTGAGGGAACGAAAGGTGGACCCCAATCCCCGTCGCCAAGACCCATAGCGAGGCCACGTTGAGGGCCCAGAAGGCGCCCGTGGCGAGAAGAAAGGGCGCGGCGTAGCGAAAGCGGGGTAGGAAACGAAGACCTTCGGCAACCCGATCGACCTTGTCGGCCATCCACACGCCGAGTCGTTTCGACACGAGGCCGATCAAGCGTTCGGTGAGGGCACGCGCGACGTTCCTGAAAAAGTGGAACGCAAAGATCCCCAGAAACGCGAGACCAAAGATCGAAAGCGCCGTGTAGGCGGCCTGGGGGATGAGCGCCACCGGGACCTCGAGCTCACCGATCCGATCGGGAAGAGGCTCCCGGGGGGGCGACAACACGAGAGCGCCGAGCAGGAAGACGCTGGACGAGAGGCCGTCGATCACACGCTCGGCACCGGAGCACCCGAATGCTTCCCAGGCCGACAGCCGACCCTCGCGGCGAAGTAGGGCGGGACGCACCGCTTCGCCCATCCTGAGCGGCAGCACCAGGAGGGCGGCGAAGAAGGTGAAGTTGACCGCGAGGATCTGCCGCAGCGGCATCGGATGCAGAGGTGCAAGGAGCCAGTGCCACCGCGCCGCACGGACCGAGAGGGTGAGGAGCACCAGACCGGCGTAGGCAGGTACGGTCCACCAGGCCATGCCTGCCTGCGCCGCTCGATCCGGAAGCACCGGCAGAGCGCCGGCGTGGAGCAACCAAAGCAGACCGAACCCGAAGACCACCGACGCGATCACGGCGGGCAAGCGACGGCGCAGACCGGTCAGAAGCTCGCGCTCGAGGGGCCTCTCGGAGACCTCAGTCGGCTCGAGTTCAGGCACCGGTCCTCCTGAGACGGCGCCCCCAGACCCTCACTGCGAGCCAGCACGAAACGTCGGCGACCAGCGAAGCACCTCGGGCAAGCACACTGAGAGCCACAGCGGCGGGAGCCCCCAAAACGGACGCCGCGCCCACGCCGATCACGGCCTCGCGCACCCCCGCGCCCGCCGGCGCGAACAGGGCGGCAAAGCCGATCACGATGGCGAGCACCACGACTCCCCCCACGCCGACGGCTGCTCGGGCAGGAGCCCCGAGCGCAATCGCGAAAGCCGCTCCGCAAGCCGCCCAAGCAAGCCAGTGCAGCGCGTGAGCCAGGGGCACCCGATAGGACAAGAGCGGACCCGACCCGGAGATGCCGAGGGTGCGGAGCCAGGCCTGCGGTAGACGGCGTCGATCCACGACGCAAAGCGCCGCGACGACCAGAGCCGCGCTCGCCGAAAGCAGTACCGCTCCACCGATGGAGGCCTCGTGGGACACGAGCCCGAGCACGTCTCCGGGCGGCCCACCCACGACCAGGACCGCAAACCCCACCGCACTTCCGACGCCGCACCAGGAGAGCACCTCGATGAAGATCGAGGTTCCCACGATGCGCCCGCTGACCCCAATGCTGGCGGCTCCCGCGATGCACACCGCGGGAAGGCCGACCTTGCCCGGGGTGTACCGTGCGAGTTGTGAGTCCAGGTAAAGCTCGAAACAGGGCTGGCCAGGTGGGCGATGCCCGGTCAGGTGTTCGATGAGCCAGAGCCACCCCACCGCCTGCGGCAGAGGCGCAGCGACGGCCAGGACCAGCGCGAGCGCCCCCCAGACCGGGGAAAGCTCGATGTCTTGCGGCTCCCAACGACGCGTCAGCTCCCAAGCGGATAGAGCAATGAACCCGATGGCCACGAGCACCAAAATGGGACGCAGAGCGCGCTTGACGCGCGCGGCACCTGGGGTGACCGAGGCTTCACTCATGGCCAAGAGCTGTTAGCAGGGGGGCGGCCCCGCCCCCCTCGTCGCCCGAAGTGAATTCGGGCTCCTCACCCCACTGTCCGCCGGGTCTCCGGCGGGTCGCGAGGGGGCTCGCT